>JBEKSI010000014.1:0-15097 GCA_049997835.1 Minisyncoccia bacterium
AATTCCATCTGGGTGTAATCCTGAAGGTGCTCGGCGTCTATCCCTTCGTTCCGGAAAATTCGGCCGATTTCAAAGACCTTTTCGTAGCCGCCCACAAGCATCTTCTTGAGCGGCAATTCCAGGGAAATTCGCAGATAAAAATCTCGGTTTAGGGCGTTATGATGAGTTTTGAACGGCTCGGTCTCCGCGCCGCCCGGCAAACTTTCCAACACCGGCGTTTCCACTTCCAAAAATCCTTCATTCTTCAAAAAATCCCGCACCGCTCCCCAGAAAGCGCTTTTCTTAACGAATATTTCTTTCACCTCCGGGTTCAGAATCGTATCCAGATATCTCTCTCGCAACTTTATCTCCATATCCTTAAGGCCGTACCAACTCTGCGGCAGTGGCCGCAAACTCTTTGAAATCATCCGGGCTTGTTTCGCAAGAACGCTTTTTTCGCCCTTCTTGGTTTTAAAAAGATTCCCCTTAATTTCAATGAAATCACCCGTATCCAGCGTGTCTCTCAATAAATCAAAGCCGACCGTATCCGTCTTTTTCAGAACAAATTGAATCTGGCCGCTTCCGTCCCTCAGGCCGCCAAAAATTATCCCGCCTTGATCCCTTAAGGCCGTTATCCGGCCGGTCAGCCACAAAATTTTCTTTGATTTTTCAAATTTGGAGAAAGCGGCGAGCGCTTCGCCGGCAAGAACGGTTCTTTTGGTTTCGGCGGGATAAGGAGCGGCGGATTTCTTATAGCGCTCAAGTTTTACCTTTCTCTCCTTGATTAAATCCTCAAGCATATCCGATTTAGTTCACGTTTAAAATTAAATATTCCATCTCTCCTTTTGGCGTATCCACCCGGACTTTATCACCGGATTTTTTCGCGAGCAATTCGCAGCCGAGCGGAGATTCGTTGGAAATCAGGCCGTTCAGCGGATCAGCTTCGCTTGAACCCACTATTATGTAATTAACCACGACGCCTTCCTTATTAAGTTTCACTTTTGAACCGAGCTTAACGACACCGTTCCCGGGTTCCTCGCCCGTGCGTTTTTCAAAAAGCGCCGAATTTTTAAGCAAAATTTCAAGCTCGGCGATTCTTTTCTCAAGAACGGCTTGGTCGTCCCGGGCCGTTTGATATTCGGCATTCTCGGACAGGTCTCCCTGCTCTTTCGCGTGCCGCAGGCGCTCCATTACCGACTGCCGGCCTTCTTTTTTCAGGTTCCGAAGCTCCGCTGTGAGCTCTTCATAGCGTTCTTTGGTGAGATAACTTTTCATTATTTTATTCGATTATTATAATACCACGAAAAAACGTCTCTCGCCACCGGAACGACGTTCAAACTCCCCTCGCGGGCGTTTTCAACAAGAATTAAAATCGCAATTTGCGGATTATCGTAGGGAGCGAAGCCGACGAAAAACGCGTTCGTTTTGGTATTGTTCGCCACTTGCGCGGAGCCCGTTTTCGCCGCGACTGGGATCGGCAGATCGTGAAGCATATATGAAGTCCCGTAGGTTTGGGTGACGCCGTCGCGCATCCCCCTGCGAACCTCCTTCAAAGCCGCGCCGATTTCGGAAGACAAATCCCGAAGCAAGGTCGGTTCGTTTTTTTGAATCGTTTTTCCGGTTGCATCGTCAATTTCATTCATTACGCGCGGTTCGTAAAATTTTCCTCCGTTCGCGACGGCGGCTATGTAATTCAGAAGTTCAATCGGCGTTATCGCGAAATCCCCCTGGCCGATGGAAACGTTGAAAGTATCGCCCAACCGCCACGGTTCCCCTTTCGTTTTTTCCTTCCAGACCGGATCGGGCAGGAAACCCGTGTCTTCCCCGACCAAATCTATGTTGGTCTTTTGATCCAGACCGAATTTTTGCCACCATTCTTTCAATTTGGTTATACCCAATCCCTTTTGGTCGCCGAAACCGCCGCCCACGGAATAAAAATAAACATTGGACGAACGCGCGAGCGCGGAATACAAATCCACCCAACCCTGCGGCCGCCAATCCAAGAATCGGCTGGGATGCTCCGGGTCGTAGGGATTGGGAACGTCTAGGTAGCCCGGCGAGTAAATCTGATGGCGCGGGTCCAGAATCCCTTCAGTAAGCGCCGCGGTTGCCACGAGTGGTTTTATGGTTGAACCGGGATTATAAACGCCGCTTATTGCCCGGCTGAAGAGGGGCTGATTTTTCGCCGTAAGATACGCGTTGATGTTATTTGAATCAAAAGAAGGAATATTGATCAAGGAAAGAATCTCCCCGTTCTGGGGGTTGATCGCCATTCCCACGCCGACATCGCGCTCCAAACCCCGGAGCGCTTCCGTAAGCCGGTTGTAAAAATAGGATTGCAGGTCGCCGTCAATGAAAGTTTTTAAAGCATTGCCCGGAATCGCCCGCTGAATCGCTCTTTCATTTTCGGTGCCGCCTTTGGCGTTGGTTAAAACGAGTGTTTCTCCGTTTTGCCCTCTTAGGTATTCATCATAGGTGGCTTCAAGACCGCTCCGGCCGATTTGGTCGTCAATGTTCAGATCGGAGTTATTTTGCAGATCGTTTTTATTGACAAGTCCGGTGTAACCGATGACGTGCGAAAACTTCAGCGGGACAACCTGAACGCGGTTGAAAGAGGGTTCTACTTCAATGCCGGGAATATTCGCGGCCTCAATAGCGACCAGTTCATCATGATCAAGATTCTCCTTAAGAAGCAGTTGGTCCGTCAAACTCCAATCCCTGTTTTTGATCTCGCTCATAATCGTACTTTCATCCAAACCCAGAATATCAACGGCCTTACCTATGGCCGCAAGTTCTTCATTTAGGGATTTCGGAAGCGATTTCGGCGTCAGAAAAGCGTTGAATGACGGTTCGTTTGAAACAAGCTTATTCCCGAACCTGTCCGTGATAATCCCGCGCGGAGCGACCTGAATTTTCACATCGCTCATGTTCGCAACCGCCCGCCTGGCATAGAAAGAGTGCTGGAAGGCCGCCAGATTCAGAAGTTGGGCGAAGACCAGAAGAAAAACCACGGACGCAAGAATCAAAAAATTCTTAAAAATCCGGTCGGAAAGAGGGATTTCCAAAAAGTCCTCTTCTACCGCCCGGTCGGTCAGAATGTCTTCAAGATTTAAATCGGAACCTGTCATAAACTTTTTATTAGGCGTACTTTTCCGCTCCGCGGAGCAAAAGCCAGAAGACGGCCCCTAAAGCCAGATTATAAATAATTTCCCAGAAGATGAAATAAAACCCAAAAGCCCCGTGAGCGAACAATCCAAGAACGGCATAAAAAACAGCCGTTCCCGCCGATAAAGCGATTAAAAAATCTGGGAAGGGCCGGCCGGTAAGAAAAATTATTGAAAAATAAACCGCGAGAATCATTGCCATCAAAACAACCCACTGGACAATCCAAAAATCAAAAACAAAGAAACCAATGATAAGAGAAAAAATAAGCAGTACGGAAAAGTAGCCGAACTTAAGTTTTTTCTGAAAAAAAGGAGAAAAAATCAGGCCGGTAAAAAAGATAAGGAGCAGGTTCGGATTTATGCCGCCCAAACTCAAAAAACGCGCGCCGGATAAAAAAATCAGAAGCGCTATGAAAACAAGAACGAAAATAAATCTGATTAAATCTGCCATTTCCCTCACCCTTGAAGCATCAAGGAATCGTTAATTCGACGTTTGAGCATGGAATAGCTTTTTGAGAATCTTTTTAATTGTTTTTCTCTCATAAGAGCGTCTTTCTTGGACTTATATGCTTCATAGTATACCAATTCAAGCGGCCTTAGATTTTTGGTTGATTTCACCGAACCCTCCGTATGTTTTACGAACCTCGCCTTCAAATCTGGAGCGAATCCTATGTACAAACTTTTATCTTTTCTTGATTTGAGTAGATATACGTAAAACATAAATGCTTCAAGGGTGAGGGATTAAGGGAAATCCGTAACCACGAGAACTTTTCCCAGATTCTCAAAACTTGCCGGTGGTTCCACTTTCGCGCGGGCCCAAACGTCGTTTTCCCCGGCCTCCCAGCTTATGATCTTCCCCAGAAGAAGATTAATCGGGAAATCCTTGGCCAGGTTAAAGACCGGGTCGCCAATATTTGAAAAAGCCGTTTTAGGGATCAGATCAAGATAAGGCGCCGGGCCGCCCACAAGAAGCGCCTTGGAACGGGCTTCACCGAACGCGACGGCGCTCCGCCAACTCGGGTCAAAGATCGTCTCCACTTCGCTCTGTGTGCGCTTCACGCCGGTTACCTTCCCTAAGAGCACCCCTTCCGAAACAAGCACCGGCATCCCGGCCTTCATCCCATCGTCTGAACCTAAATCAATCAAAACGGCCGAATAATTATTGAAGGGATAATCGGAGAAAATCCGCGCTTCTTTGGCGTGATATTTCCCGGCAACGACCAATTGCCTGGAATTTTCTCCCGTCGGGCAGTTTTGGGTCAGAAACTCGTTCTGGGTTTTCAAACTCTGATAATTTTCATAGCTGAAATTCCCGTCCGCGGCGCCGGAAAAAGAAATCCGCAGATTTCCGAAAAAATGCGCCAGCGCCCCGCGGAAAATAAAAACAGAGAGCGCCATGACCAAAAAGGCGGCGGTCAGAACAATCAGGCGAAACGACTTCATAGATTGATGATTTTAGAGCCGGAGAAATTATCCAAGATGCTTTTGTAAGCCCCGATATTCTCGGCTATGAGGCCCGAGCCCCGGGAAACGCAAAGCAGAGGCTCGTCCACCAGATGAGTATCCACTCCGATCTCTTTTTTGAAAAGTTGGTCAATGCCGCGGAGCAAACTCCCCCCGCCCGAAAGATAAATGCCGTTCCGGTATATGTCGCCGGCAAGTTCCGGCGGCGTGATGTCAATCAATTCCTTCAGAGATTCAACTATGGTTTTTATGGGCCGGGCGATCCAATAGCGCGCCTGCGTGTCTTTGATGGCCGTTTCGCGCGGCAGGCCGCTCACCGAATCCCGCCCGCGGATTACGATCTCCAAACGTTCGTTCTGGGGGATGGCCGCGCCCACTGCGATTTTTATCTCCTCGGCGGTCGGCTCCCCGATATGGAGCTTCATTTCTTCCTTAACGCCTTTCAAAATTTCCTGATTCAGATAATCGCCGGCGATCTTCAAACGCTTGGAAACCACGATTCCATTCATGGAAATAATCGCCATTCCGGTCGTGCCGGCACCGATATCCACGATAAGATGGGCGGTCGGTTGATTGATGTCCAAACCGCTCCCCAAAGCCGCCGCAAGCGGCTGTTCCACGAGATGAACCTTGCTCACGCCTACTTCCTTCAGAAGGTCTTCCACGGATTTTCGTTCCACTTCCGTGAGGTTGGTCGGCACGCTGACAATCGTTTCGGAAAGCCAGGACCAGGGCAATTTTTCATTTTTTAAAATATGCTGGATCATTTCCTTCGCCATATCAAAATCGCCGATAACGCCGTTCACCATGGGACGCAAGGCCGTAACGTGGGTGGGAGTGCGCGCAAGCATTCGTTTGGCCTCCGTTCCTACCGCCACCACGCGATTGGTGCGGTTGTTAAAAGCCACTATGGAAGGTTCCGCGATAACGATTCCCGTCCCCTTCAGATAAACCCTGGTCATATCCGTCCCCAAATCAATGCCGATTGTTTTTTTGAATATCATTTTATTCTTTGATTAATTTTATAAATTCCTGAATCTTTACCAATTTACCTTCTTTTTCGTTTCTCTTTTTTATCTCGATCTTATCCTGCACCATCGTCTTCTCGCTCACGATTACGCGCCAGGGTAATCCGATAAGATCCGCGTCAAAAAACTTTTCCCCCGCTGACATATTGTCCCGGTCGTCAAAAAGGACTTCCACGCCTTCTTTAACGATCTGATTATAAATCCCGTCCGCGAACTTTTGAAGCTCCGGCGTGTTCTCTCCTATCTGGAGAAGATGCGCCAAGAAAGGCGCCGCTTCTTCGGGCCAAATAATTCCCTTTTCGTCATGATGGACTTCCACAATCGCGCCCATTATTCTATCCACGCCAATGCCGTAACATCCCATAACGACGGGTAAAACCCCGCCCTTTTTGTCCTTATACGTCAGGCCGACGGGTTCCGAATATTTCGTGCCGAGCTTGAAAATGTTCCCAACCTCAATGCTCTTCACTCTTTCAAGCACGCCCGCGCCGCACTTCGGACACTTTTCTTTCGCCTTTAGTTCCGCTATTTCCTTGTTCCGCGCAAAACCACAAAGGCGGCAGAGAAATATTTCATCCTCACCCGCTTCGCTTTCCACCATGAATTCATGTGAAATACTCTTTGAAAAATCTCCGCCGGAGGCTTCCGTGATGAAAGCTTTAAGCCCAAGTCGGCTGAAAACCTTAAGATAGGCCTTTTTGGCTTCCTCATAAAATTCTTCAAGCGAGGCCTCGTTTTCGTGGAAACTATAGAGGTCTTTCATCATGAATTGCCGGCCGCGGATGAGGCCGGATTTGGCGCGCGGTTCGTCACGAAACTTCATTTGGATTTGATATACCGAAAGCGGCAAATCGGCATAGGAATTAATAACGGTTTTCGCGAGCGGGGTCACTATTTCCTCGTGCGTGGGACCTAAACCAACTTCACGTCCGCCGTGGTCTTTGAATTGGTACATTACCTTGGACATCCCTTCCCAGCGCCCGGTAACGTCCCAGACGGAGCGCGGGTGGAGCGCCGGCATTAATATTTCATTTCCGCCGAGCGCGTTCATTTCTTCGCGTATTACGTCTTCTATTTTTTTCATCACCCGCCAGCCGAGCGGCAAAAAAGAATAAACTCCCGCCATTAATTTTTGAACGAAATTCGCCCGAATCAAATATTGGGCGTTTATGGCCACTTCATCCTTGGGAAAATCCTTTTGGGTCTTGAAGAATAATTGCGACTGGCGCATAAGAAGATATTAACAAAGGAGCGGCTATATGACAATGAACTTCGGCTTTTGAGTTATAATATTCATATATGTCAAACAAAAACACCGCCATTGCGGCCCTCGCGATAGTTGCTCTCTCGGTTGTCATCGGGATTTACCTTTATCCCGCATTTCCCGAAAAAGTCGCCTCCCACTGGAACGCGCAGGGAATCGTGAATGGCTACGTTTCAAGATTCTGGGGACTTTTCATGATGCCCGCCATCTCACTCGTTTTTTTCCTGCTCCTAACTTTCGTGCCCAGAATAGATCCGAAAAAAAATAATATCGAGGCGTTCCGCGGCCACTATAACAATTTCATCGTCTGTATGATGGTTTTCTTTTTCTATGTTCACGTTCTCACGATATTTTACAATCTCGGCTATCTTCTTAACATCATCCAATTTCTCGCGCCGGCCTTCGCCTTCCTTTTCTATTACGCCGGCATTTTAGTCGGTCATGCGAAAAGAAACTGGTTCATTGGAATCCGCACGCCCTGGACCTTGGAAAGCGAGAATGTTTGGGATAAGACGCACGCCATAGGCGCGAAGCTATTTAAAACCTCCGGCTTAATCGCGCTCTTAGGCATAATTTTTCCGTCTGCCGCAATATACCTGATTATTATTCCAATTCTTGCCTTTTCCTTATATCTAATAGTTTTCTCGTATTTTGAGTATAAAAAGGAAAAAGCGGGAAACCCCGCTTCTTAGCACTTTTTTCTTAAATTTATTTTAAATCCGCTCCTTCTATTAAAATTTCTAGGAACTTCCGGAAGGGCATGCCAAAGGCGACGGTAGCTTTCGGAACCAGGCTATTTTCCGTAAGACCCGGGATGGTGTTTATTTCCAGAACATAGAGTTTGCGATTTTTGCCCAATATAAAATCAGTGCGGGAAAAGCCGCGGCAACCAACAACCTTATGCGCCAGAATCGCGGCTCTTTTTATCGCCTGCAGATACGAATCGGGCAGGCGGGCCGGCGTAATTTCCAATGCCCCCGCCGGTTCGTACTTCGCCTTGTAATCAAAAAATGGGCTGCCGATCGGGACGATTTCCGTGGGTGGCAGAGCGAAAGCCGAACGCGGCAATCCCCCGTCCAAAACGCCGCAGGTGAATTCGCGCCCCGCGATGAACTCCTGAATGATGATTTCCTTTGATTCCTTGAAAGCGAATTCCAAAGCGCGGCTCAAATCATTCTCGTTCTTCACTATCTCCACGCCGAAACTGGAACCGCCCGCATTGGGCTTGATCACCCAGGGTTTGGTAAAACTGTGTTTTATCTTCTTCAAAACGTCGTTCCGGTCTTCAAGCCAGGCGCGTTTATGAAGATGAATCGTTGGCGGGATCAAAAGTCCCGCATCCTGGAATAATCGGAGCGATAGCCACTTATTCATCCCGAGAGCGCTCGCCGAAGCCCCTGAACCCGTATAAGGCATCTTGATTTCATCAAGCATTCTCTGTACCGTTCCGTCCTCGCCGTAAGCGCCGTGCATCGCGATAAAAGCCGTATCAAATTTCTTTTTGAATTCCTCGGGTGAAATCGGCCACTCGCCGCTTTTCGATATCACGATTTCTCCAACTTCGTATTTTTCCGGATCCAGATTTTTAACGACGTTCCGCCCCGATTTCAGGGAAACTTCGTGTTCCGGAGAAGGCCCGCCGGATAAAACTGCCACTCTTTTCTTCTTGTGCTTCATTTACATTTATTATACCCCGAAAATGCTAAAAAAATCTGTAAATATCCTTAACGGTTATGAAAACCATAAGCAGAATCAAAATCATAAATCCGGCGCCGTTCAGCCAACCTTGGGCTTTGCGTGAAACCGGCCGGCCGGCGATTTTTTCAATCAGAACAAAAAGAAACCGCCCGCCGTCCAGCGCCGGGAAAGGCAATAAATTCAGAATAGCGAGGTTAATGGAAATAAGAGCAAGCAGCTGAACCAAATAGACAAAACCCAAAGATGTCGCCTGCGCGGCGATAAAAACGATTCCTACCGGGCCCGCCACGTTTTGAATCGCGCCGGGGGCGGTAAAAAGCTGAACGGCAAACGAACCTAATCCCTCCAAAACCATCTTTATCGTTTCCCAGGTCGCGGAAAAACCCGAGACAAAACTTCCGAAAAACGGCTGGGGTTCAAAACCCATCTCCGTAATGCCGACGCCGAGTGGACCCTGGCCTTCCGGCGGATTCGCGCGCGGCACAAGTTCCGCGTTGATTTTTTCGCTTCCTCTCTCTATATCCACATTCACCGCGCTAATGTTGGATTTCACGAACCGGGAAAAATCTTCGGCTGATATCGGGTCGGTTAAATTCAAATTCCCGGATGAAACGTTCTTTATCACATCCCCAATTTTTAATCCGGCACTCGCCGCCGGCGAGCCGGACACCACATCGGAAATGACCAAATGTCTCGGAACGCCACTCATAAAAACCAAGCTTAAAAAAATCCAGCCCAGAATCAAGTTCATTAGAACTCCGGCCGTTACCACAATGCTTTTCTTCCAAGCCAGCTCGTCGTTAAAACCGCCTTCCGGCTTATCTTCGCCCTCCAGCCGAACAAAACCGCCAAAAGGCAAGGTATTTACGCTGTAAATCGTCCCGCCAGAAAAACCATTCGTTTTTTCTTCCAATCTTTCTCTGCCCCAAAAAAATCGCCAAAACTTTACGGGCACGAGCTTATCCACGTCTTTTATTCTTTCAGTTATGATTTCGGTTCCTTCTTCAAGAATAATTTCTGTTTCTTTTTCTTCTGAAACCAAAATTTCTTTCTCGCCTTTATATCTGCGCCAACCGAATAATCGCGGCGGAAAACCAACACCGAATTCCTCAACCCCCATCCCTAAAAGTTTAGCCGTCAAAAAATGGCCGAACTCGTGGATGAAAACTAATACCGCGAGCCCCAAAATTACAATTATATAGAGCATTTATTCGTTAATTTCTTTTTCTTTATTGGTTAATAACTTTTCTATTTCTTCATTTAATTTATCCACTTCCTTCTGCACTTGTTCCTTCGTTTTGAACTTCTGGTCCTCGTTTAGTTCATTCGCGTCAAAAGCCGTCTGGATTTTCTTGTTGGCTTCGTCGCGCAGATGGCGCAAGCGAATACGATGCTCTTCCGTCATCTTCTTTATGTATTTTATGAGCTCTTCTCTTCTCTCCTCGCTTAAAGCCGGAAGAAAAATTCTGATTATCTGGCCGTCTATGTTTGCCGAGAGATTTAAGGTGGACGATTCGATTGCTTTGGCAACGGCGGCAACCGCCCCCTTGTCCCAAACCTGAATGCTTATTTCGCGCGGGGGCTGGATACTTATCGTCCCTAGTTGTTTTATCGGAGTTATCTGGTCGTAATAATTCACCCTAATGTCATCCACAAGCGCCGCGTTCGGCCGATTCGTCCGCACGCCGGAGAGCGCCTTCTTCAAATCGTCCATCACCGCCTGACCCTTGGTTTTTAGTTCGTTTAAAATCGTTTCCATTGTTCTTAGTCGCTGGTTATTCGCTGTTCAATCGCTTTCTTTTGAAGATTCATGTTTACATTATACCTTTTGATCGCCGTCTCGCGCTCCAGAAGCCATTTTAAGACCGGCGAGTTCTTCACCAAGTCCTCCCGGCGAAGCTTCAAGATGTTCCTTTCAATCATCTCTTCCGTATTTTCTTCTTTCTTGGGAAAATCCTGCCTGATAAGCTCCAGAGCCAATCCCAACCGGCCGAAAGACATCTCGGCGACGTCTTCCGCGCTTTTTTCGCCGACTTTAAAATTTTCCATCAAAATCTTTTTTATTTTTTCCTTGCTCATTCTCGGAAAATAAATCTTGGTAAGTCGGGAAAGAAGAGGCGGTAAGAGCACCTGCGGGTCATGGGCGATGAAAATAAGAAGCGCGTGCGCCGGCGGCTCTTCCACTATTTTGAGAAGCGCGCCCTGGGCTTCATCCGTCAGATATTCGGCTTCGTCAATGACCGCGAGCCGGCGCCGAGACCGAAGCGGCTTCTGCCAAAGAAACCTTTTAATTTCAAGGATTTTATCTATTCCCAAACTGCTTTCCTCCGGATCTTTTGAAACGAAGTTCGCATCCAGAATGGCTTCGTCAGAAATCTCAAAATTCCCGGATTCCAGAGCGAAAGCGATAAGCTGAGCAAAAGAATTCTTGCCTATCCCCTTGTCACCATAAAAAAGGTAGGCTTGGCTTAAGCGGTTCTCTTTTATGAGTTTACCGAAAGATTTTATTTTTTCTTCGTAGCCGAAAAGCATTTAGGGGCGGTTCATCTCTTATTTAGGAGGGTTCTCTTGTACACGTCCAGGTGGTTCAGAATTATCGCCGTGCCTTTCGCCACGCACAAAATCGGATCCTCGGCCGTGTAAGCCGAAACGCCGAGCGAGCGCTTGAAGAATTCCTCAATGTCGCGAATCTGGGAACTGCCGCCCGAAAGAATTATTCCTTTTTCCATTATGTCGGCCGCAAGTTCCGGCGGCGTCACGTTAAAAACGGATTGCACCGCGTTCATTATTTCCAGAAGATGCGGGTTTATCGCCTCGGCAATTTCATTGGAATTGATAATCAGATCCTTGGGCAAGCCGGAAGCCAGGTCGCGCCCGCGGATTTTCATCTCCACTTTAGTGCGGTTCGGAAGCGCCACGCCAATGCCGATTTTAATCGCTTCGGCGCTCGTTTCCCCGATAGCCAGCCCGTACTTTTTCTTTATATACTCCGAAATTGATTGATCAAAACGATTGCCAGCCACCCGCAAACTTGACCAGGTAACAATGCCGCCCAAAGAGATTACGGCGACTTCCGTCGTTCCGCCGCCGATATTCACCACCATATTGCCCTCCGCGGAATGAATCGGGATTCCCGCCCCCAACGCCGCCAGAATCGGCTCCTTGACCAGATAAACTTCCTTTGCGCCGGACTCCTTGGCCGCATTCATAACGGCGCGGTATTCGGTGGAAGTGATGCCCGCCGGAACGGAGATCACGACTTCCGGGCGGAAGACGTTGAAAGCGCCAACGCTTTTTGAAATAAAATAACGGAGCATCGCCTGCGTAATGTAGTATTCGGCAATGACGCCGTCCTTGAGCGGTTTATAGGTTACGATATCATCGGGCGTGCGGCCCACCATTTCCTTCGCCTCCGCGCCCACGGCCAAAACGGCGTTGTCGGGTTTACGCAAAGCCACTACCGTCGGCTCGTTAATCACGATGCCGCGATTCGGTAAAAAAACCAAAGTATTGGTCGTCCCCAAGTCAATTCCGATTTTTCTGATAAACATATTTTGATTTTAGATTCTTTTTATATCCGCCCCGAGAAAACTCAAGCGCTCCACAATTTTTTCGTATCCGCGGTCTATCTCGTGAACGCCGCTTATCTCCGACTCGCCGTCCGCAATCAAAGCCGCAAGCACGTGGGCGATTCCCGCCCGCAAATCCGGCACGGTCAACTTCGCTCCTCGCAGCGGCGTCGCCCCTCGGATAACCGCGCTGTGCGGAAAACTTTTGTCTTTAAAACGGCACGGCAATTCACCCAAACAGGTATTTACCACTTTAACGTCCGCCCCCATTAAATTCAAGTCCTTGGTATAACCGAACCGATCCTCGTAAACCGTTTCGTGGATTACCGACTCGCCGCTCGCCTGGGTAAGCATCGTTAAGAACGGCTGCTGCCAGTCGGTCATAAAGCCGGGATGAGTGTCGGTTTCAAGCTTGATAGCCGTAAGCGGCCGCGCCCGCCAGAAAAGAATCCCGTCTTCTTTCACTTCGTATTCGCCCCCGATTCTCCGCAAATTGTTCAAAAAAGTGATGAGATGCTCCTGCTCCGCTCCCTTAACCAAGATTCGTCCGTTCGTCGCAACCGCGAGACAAGCGAATGAAACGGCTTCGTTCCGATCCGACAAAAGCCGGTGCCGAGCCCCATGAAGCTCTTCTACGCCGTAAATGGCAATGGTTCGGTTCGTGCCGAGTTCTATAATCGCGCCCATCTTCTGGAGCATCTTTATTAAATCCGTAATCTCGGGTTCCACGGCGGCGTTTGAAATCATCGTCCTGCCTTCCGCAAGAACCGAGGCGAGAATTACCTGCTCAGTCGCCCCCACACTTGGATAATTCAAGCGGATTGACGCTCCTTTAAAGCGTCCGCGCAATCTGGCTTTGTAGGAATCTCCGCTGATTTCAATCTCCGCCCCAAGAGCCTTAAGAGATTCCAAATGCATATCCACGGGCCGCGGGCCGATCTTATCCCCGCCCACTATCGGCACTTCCGCCTCGCCCGCCCGCGCGAGAAGCGGCCCCAGCGCCAGAATCGGAATCCGGTTGCGGCGCGAAAGTGAAACCACTTTCGTGTTTTTTATGCTCGGCGTTTTTATAACGAGATAGGAATCAATATTTTTAATTTCACTTCCTAAAGTAATGCAAAGTTCCTTGGCAATCTCGGCATCGCCTATCAGAGGAAAATTTTCCAGAACGCACTCCTCCTCCGTAAGAAGCGAGGCTACCAACATTTTGGTCGCCGCGTTCTTCGCGCCCGCCAGCCGGATTTCACCCGTAAGCGGCCGACCGCCCCGGATAGTGAATTTCTCCCCTGTCTTCGTTTGCTCTTCCATAATATATACGTATATTATATTAAAGTTGTGACTATTAAAACCAGACGAATTTTCTTCTATTCCCTTATTTTTATCTTCGCCCTAGCGGGCGCTTATTTAATTGCTTCCGCCCAGGGCTGGGTGCTAGATATCAAGAATTTCCGGATAGTAAAAACGGGCTCGCTCTTTTTGAAATATATTCCCTCAAACGCAACCGTTAGCATTAACGGAGAAACTACCGACGCTTCACCGGGAATCCTTACGGGTGGAACGCTTATTTCCAGACTCGTCCCCGGCGAGTATGAGATAAAAATCAGCGAGACCGGTTATCGGCCCTGGGAAAAGAATCTGAAAGTCCGGGAGGCGCTTGTCACCTCGGCCAGTCAGATAAAACTATGGCCCGAGGACAACAAGCTGATTAATGTTTCAACAAGTTCCATCTCCGACTTCTGGCTCACGGGCGCGGGCGCCGTTCTCCAATTGAAAGACAAAACGCTGAATTTGGGCGATTCCGTTTTGCGCGGCCGGCAGGTTATTTTAACCGAACCGAATTTTTCATCTCTCATTTCTTCCGACGGGAAGAATTATTTTCTCTCTGACCTGGGGGACCCAAAAAATCCCGTAAATCTTTCTTCTCTTTTCGCGTCCCTAGTTCAAAATTCCACTTCCTCTTCTCCGGTTGAAACTCCAATTAAGTTTTTCTTCCATCCCTTCAGCAACGGCAAAATCATAGTTATCGCAAAAAACTCCGCCTATTCACTGGATCTGAAGAGAAACGTTCTGAATAAAATCATAAGCGCGAAAAACATTATCGCCTCGGCGGCGAGCGATAATGAAATTTTTATTGAGGACGCCAAGGGGAATCTTTATTCTTACAACCTTTTTCTCCAGACCGCCGGTTCTTACGACGGGAAATTCCCCGTTAACGCTTCCCTAAAAGCCAGCCCGGGCGGCTCTTTTCTTTTCTTCTTGAAGGATAACGGGGAGCTTATTAAATACGACCGGGCGCAAAAAACCTCTGAAACACTCTCAAAAAGCGCGGAAAATTTCTTCATTTCGCCCGATGAAAAAAGGATAATCATCTCAACCAAAGACAACCGTTTGAGCATGGGGGCTCTCTCCGATTATTACGCCGATGGCGACGTTAAAAAAGGCGACGTTTGGGCGATTCCATCGGGAAACGGGGAATTGAATGATTTTGAATGGCTTCCCGATTCTCCCAACTACGGGTTGGTTCTGAGCGGCGAAAAGCTTTCTTTGACGGAACTGGATAGTCGCATCCCGCAAAATAATTACCCCGTCGCGGACGGCGTAAAAAAATTATTCGTTCAGGGCGAAAATATTTATATTCTGAAAACTAATGGAACGCTTTCTGAAGTAAGTTTGAAATAAGATGTTCATTCCTCACAATAGTGGCGCAACAAAAAATCCCACAAGAATGTGGGATTTTTTTTCTTTAACGTTTGCGCCAATGCTGTGTCGCTTCGCTCCCTAAAACCCCTCGGTTTTAGTATTTCCGCCTTGGGGAGGGATTCATTTCCCATCCCTCCCCATCGCCCATCCCTCCCAGCAGTGGCACAACAAAAAATCCCACAAGAATGCGGGATTTTTTTTCTTTAACGTTTGCGCCACTGTTGGGGCCTT
>JBEKSI010000015.1:0-15079 GCA_049997835.1 Minisyncoccia bacterium
GGTTTCTTTAAAAATTTTGGAAACCAAGAGCGGCTGGATAATACCAAACTCACGGATGGATTGGGCCAGTTCTTCTATCCCCTCCTCGTTAAATTCATTACGAGGTTGGAAAGGGTTGGGCTTTATTTTTTCCACCTCAATTTGAAAAATAGATTCGTTGCCGAGAGAAAACCTGTCCTTCTTCAACCCGCTTCGCTCGTCCAGCGACTCGCTCGCTTGTCCTCGCCGAGCGGCCGTCGGAACATATAACGACGGACCATGCCCGCTCGGCTGCGGAGGTTTCAGAGAAGACAGGTTTTCTCCTATCTTCAAATCCCCAGTTTCTTTCTTTTTTTGCGGTGGTATTAAAGATGAAAGTCCCCTTCCGATTGGCATTTGAATTAATTATATAGATTTTGAGCAAACTAAAACAGAGGGGTTTTAACCTCTAAAATTCCGCTTTCCTTCAAAAGAAATTTCTAGGATTTGATATAAATAAAAATTAAAACAAAGAGCAACTAGAAATATGAAGTACTTATGAAATTTTAGTCGGCTGAACCTTCCTCTGTTTTAGGAAAACGCACGTACGCTAGTCCGAAATCTTATTAAAATGCTCCACCGCCCGCAGCGCAGCTGCAGACTTCACCGCAGACAACAAAGCACTTTACATCAACCCGAACCAAAAAAATAATAGCACGCTATATCTCGGTGTCAAAGGAAGAAAAAGACGTGGGCTGTGGATATATTTCCGTTTCCGGTGGCCGGTCTCCCGCTATGATTTCCCTCGCCAATTTCTCGTAAGCGATGGCGCCGGGGCTCTGGGGCGCGTAAAGCATTATCGGCTTTTGGAAACTGGGCGCCTCGGCCAAAGAAACCGAACGCGGAATTTCCACCTCGTAAACTTTATAGGGAAAACGCCGGCGCACTTCCCGCGCAATTTCCCGTGAGAGCCGTTCGCGCTTATCAAACATCGTTAAGAGCGCGCTCACGGATTTTATTTCGTGCCCGAGGTTGTTCTTTATCAGATCCACGCTATTCAAAAGCTGGCTTAATCCTTCCAAGCTATAGTATTCACACTGAATCGGCACTAAAATCTCATCGCATGAAGCAAGACCGTTCACCGTAAGCAAATTCAAACTCGGCCCCAAATCAATAAGCACAAAATCATAAGCATTTTTTATCCGGTCAATAAAATTCTTCAGATACCATTCCCGGTCCGGCAGATTCACGAGTTCCACGAGCGCGCCCGCCAAATCCGGCGAGGCGGGAATCATCTGAAGGTTCGCGAGATAAGTATCCTTAACGGCCCGCTCCGGCGCCTGACCGGCAAGCAAGATGTGATAGATGGTTTCATCCGGCGCGTGGCGCACACCCAAACCCACCGTCGCGTTATACTGCGGGTCAAAATCAATTAGTAATGTCTTCCGTCCCGTCATCGCTAGATAGGACGAAAGGTTCATCGCGGTAGTGGTTTTCCCCACCCCTCCTTTCTGATTGAAGATTGCAATTACGCGCGCCATAACATATTTACTATAGCGTTTTTTTGTTGTATCCTCAATTTAAATTTGCCCGGGTGGCGGAACTGGCAGACGCGCAGGACTCAAAATCCTGTGATCGTAAGGTCTTGTGGGTTCGATTCCCACCCCGGGCACATTATGTTGCCAATTTTACTTTTTATTTTCGTTGCCCTTGTAATGTTGGGTATTGGCTGGTTTGCTGGAAGAAAACAAGATGACGAAGGATATAATTTATATAATCGGAAACTCCCAACTTTAGGATATTTGGTTTCATACGCGGCAACTTTTATTGGTGCTGGATTTTTCATAACTGGCACAGCTTATGCCTATCGTTACGGATTAGGTCTAGTTTGGTTCTTTTTAGGAATGATTTTTGGAGTAATCATTTTTGGATTTTTCGCCCGTCATCTAAAGGAAAGAACAAAAGATTTGGGACTGCACACCCTGCCCGATTTTTTCGGATGGCGTTTTGGCACAAAAGCGGCGAAAATCTTGACCATAATCACTCTTCTATTACTAGCCGGTGATATATCCATACAGTTAATCGGTGGAGGAAAACTTTTGCAATCTTTAGGAATTATGGATTATTCGTTTTCCGTCGCCATTACCGTTTCAGTTGTTGCCGCTTATTTAATTTTCAGCGGTTTCAGAGCTGTGATTTGGACTGATTACGTGCTTATGAGCGCGATAATTATTCTTACTGCCATTCTTGCTTTTTTTAGCGGAAAATATTTTCAACCGACTGCTGAACAGTTAAATCTTTTTACCGTCCCCATTGGCACTTCTGTGGGATTTTTTCTTTTTGGTCTGTTTGGTCCATTTTCAGGCCCACAATATTATCAAAGAATTTTTGCTTCCAAGTCTCCAGAAATCGCAAAAAAAGGCACCTGGCTTAGTAGTCTGGCAATTTTATTACCAGGCGCTGGGTTATTTATAATTGGGATGGCAGCGAAGAAAATATTTCCTAATATTGATCCTGATCTTGCTTTTCTTCAAATCATCCAACTCGGCGGTCAATCAATTGCCTTAGTTGGATCTCTTGTTTTGTGGGCTGCACTTATGAGCTCCGTTGATACCCTGACTTTCGCTGGAAGTCATATTTTTAACAAGGATTTAATGGGTAAGCCTCTAAGCAGGAAAAATGTCGGTATTGGAGTTATTATTCTTCTCGGCTTCGGCTTAGTCATCAGCTTTGTGTTGCCATCCGTTACTTCTGTCGCTTTTATGTTTTTAGCAGGAGGAATGGCGGTTGCCCCATCGGCTTTTCTTCAGTGGTTTATGAAAACATTAAAACAATACACCGTGATTACTTCAATGATATCTGGCATAATAGCTATTTTTCTATATTCCATCATAAACGGTATTGGCCCAAATGTTGTCGCCATTTCTTTTCTTGTATCAATTATCACTTTGTTTTTAGTGCATTTTATTGGAAAATTATTCAACTACCAGAAAATATCAAGACATGAAATAACCCCATGAAATGGGAGAAACCGCCGGTAATAAAAATCTACGAAGCTCTCAGTACAATCGCCGACGGAAGGATTGAGGTTTCTGAGAACGAAGCTAAGGTCTATTCTTCAAGCGGGAATAAGTTCTATAACGTAAAATATTCTCCGGACGAAAACGCCATTGTCGCCAACGACAACGGTTCTTATTGGAAGGGTTATCTGGGTTATCCTTCAATAGCTTTCTTAATAAAAGCGGGTGTTCTTGGGTTGCGGCCGGATATGGCGGATTTATTAAAGGGAATTAAATGGAAAGATATCAACACAAAATTTAAAAACGATTTTAATAAAACCCTTGATTATATTGAAAGCTCATTAAACCCAAAGAATAGGGAAGATTTGAAAAAATATGTAGAGCTTATCGGTAAAACTATAAGCAAACTGGATTTAAATGTTCTTAATCCTAAAATCAAACCTCCAATAGGATACTAGGATTTGATTACGGCGGTTATTCTCTTCGCCGCCAACGACATATTTCTCATTCCCTGCCCAACCGGATAATATACCGGGTATGTTGGGATTTTTTTGTTTCCAATTTTAAGTATCTCTTTTTTAGTTCCTTTGTATCCGCTTACGGAAGTTTGTTTTTGCAAAAGAATTGAACTCACCTGATTACCGAACGTAATAATATTTTTTGGTTGGATAATTTCAATCTCTTGGAGCATAAGTCCCAAATAATCATTAAATACGAAATTCTTCAGCGGCCGAGCATCAATCTGAGTGCATTTCGCAAGATTCGTTACGTATATCTTCTTCTTCACAAGCTCTTTATAAACCGCTAAAGCAAAATCCGGCGACCATTCGCCAGGTTTCAAATTCAAGATTTGTTCATGGAATTTTTCTGAAATAATACCAAGTTGATAGAATAATCTCCAAATATTTTTGGTACCGAGCCATGGAGCTCGTATACCCTTCCAATTCTTCTCTGACGAAACATTTTTCCCAGTAGGATTCATAAAAACGAACATAGCAATCGGTTTCTCGATGCAACCCGCACCATAGATGGAACAAAGCGATTTGTCGCCGTGTTTTAAATGAAGTTCATTAAATTTTTCATGCAATTTTTTCACTTGCATATTAGTATTTAATCATTAATTACTGACAATAAGAAGAGGAATTCAAGTGAAACCCAACACACCAAAAAGTGTGCGCTCCGGGGCGCTAGCCCAAGTCTTACCCACTTTTTAATGTGTTGGGTTTCACGATAAAAAGAGTAAACCTTAATGAATAAAAAAAACGCCCCCTCGCGGGGCGTTTTATTTCCAAGCGTTATTTGCCGGACGAGGTTGATGTTTGATAATACCGTCCGCCCATCATCCATGGACCATAGGCATTATAATCTCCGCCGCGAAGCATCATGCGATAGCCGCCATGATTGGAATAACCGAATCCGCCGTTTATAGAACCGACAATTACCCCGAGCTTGAACCCACCGCAAAAAACGACTGCAAGAATCGCCAAGCCGAGAATCCAGCGCAAGATATGGTGCTTACCACCACAGCAGCCACGATGCCACATTCCCTTACACATCATCCCCTTGCACGAGCCATTCTCGCACATTTCACACTTGCATCCTTCCGGATGCTCTTTTTTCATATCTTCCATTTATTTTTTACTTATAAATCTAAAACGACCTTTCTTTTTGTGTTTTACATTATATCGCGCCTTCCCTTTTTAAGATAACCTGCTTTTTTGCCGTCCCGCGGTTATAACCGCCCGGCTTCCCGTCACTTCTTATTACGCGATGGCACGGGATTTTGGTGCTATGGTTGCTATTTAATATATTACCGACGGCTCTGTACGCTCTGGACTTACCGGCTAGTTCAGCCACCTTCTTATAAGTTAATGTGTCGCCTTTCTTTATGTTGCTCACTACCTCTAAAACTTTTTTCTTGAATGTTTCGGTCATTTATTTCAGGACGCTATAATTAATTATAGCGTCAGATCAAACGCTTTTTCTTTTGAAGTTGCTCCTGACAGAAGGGTTATATTTATCTTAGAAACACTAAAAAAATCGGAAAGAACGCTTATCACAGCTTTGTTCGCTTTCCCATCTACCGGCGGCTCGGTAACCCAAACTTTATAGTGAGTCTCGTCTACTTTTTCCACTTTTTCCTGCCGAGCTTTGGTTTTCACGAAAACAAAAATTTTCATTCAAAACAATCCTTTAAAATATCCACGTTTTTTTTATCCGGACCCTCATTTTTGAACCCCGGCACCTCCAAAAGCCACGCCTTATCCCACAATCTTTTTTCCCGGGCAAGCGCTTTAAACCCCGAAAGGCCTATGAATCCCTCACCGATATTCTCGTGCCGGTCGTTGTGCGAATTCCACGGCGTTTTGGAATCATTCGCGTGAATAGCCACGATATTTTGGATTCCGATTTTTCCATCCAATTCATCCACGAATTTTTTTATTTCCGCGGCGCTGAATTCTTTTATTACTCCCGATTCAAAAGCGTGGGCGGTATCCATGCAGACCTTAACCCGCCCTGAACCGACTTTCTTCAGAATAAGCCCTAGTTCTTCCGCATTCTTCCCGATTTTCTCTCCACCGCCCGCGGCATTTTCCATAACCAAAAAACTTTTCCCCGGAACATCCACCAATATCTTTTTCATAAAGAAGATGACTTGCGCTAAAGATTTTTCCTTATCCATCCCCGCGCTGGAACCAATGTGAAAAATAAGGCCGGCCGCGCCAAGCGCTTCGGCAATTTTCAGATGAGCCGAAAGGTTTTTCGCCGAAATCTCGGCTAAACTTTTTTTCGGGCTGCCTAGATTTATAAGATATGAAGCGTGGAGGAAAACCGGGCCGATACCGCTTCGTTTTTCCTCCTCTTTGAATTTTTTTACCTCATCGGCGCCGGGTAATTTTGCCTGCCACATTCTGGGCGAAGCGCCGAAAATCTGGATGCATTCCGCGCTAATTTCTTTCGCGCGGCCAAAAGCCGTCCATAACCCACCGGCTGTAGAAACGTGAGCACCTATTTTTGGTTTGTTCATAAAAGGTTCTATAAAGAATTTGGTAACCTAAAAAAGTGTGCGCTCCGGGCCGCTAGGCCAAGTCTTACCCACTTTTTTAAATTACCAAATTCTTTAGTTCTAATATTCATACTTCAAGAAACACTGCTGCCTGGTGTCACTTCTCTATCTGGCCTTAATAATACCGGCCCGCCGTCTGATGCGGCCAGGAGCATCCCTTGGCTCTCCAGACCCATTAGGATCCGGGGTTCAAGATTCGCGATGATAACTACTTCGCGGTTAAGTATCTCTTCAGGTGAATAATTTTTACCAATACCAGCAAGAATCTGGCGCGGCTCAGGCTCACCTAAATCTACTTTAAGTTTCAAAAGTTTATCCGAGCCTTCTATCCGTTCGGCCTCCAGAATTTTCCCGATTTTTAATTCTAATTCCTTAAATTGTTCAAAGTTAACCATAATGTTTTTTAAATTCTTCCAAACTTAATGATCTTTCTTCCGTAAAATCCCCAACCCTCGTTCTCTTAAGTCCAGCGAGATACGCGCCCGTTTTCAACTCTTTTCCGATGTCCCGGGCTAAAGCCCGGATATAAACGCCTGGGCCGGTCACGACCCGCAATTCCAAACGCGGCCATTCGTAACCCAGAATCTCAATTTTTTTTATCTCCGCGTCTCTTTCTAATAATAACGGTTTCTCTCCGTTGCGGGCAAATTTATAGGCCTCGCGACCACCGATTTTTATAGCACTGTATATCGGAGGGATTTGTTTTATATTGCCGGTAAACTTCGGCAAAATCGCTTCAATATCTTTTAAAATAGGAATTGTTTTTATATTAAATGCTTCTTTATCTCCTTCTTCATCGTCGGTTGTACTTTCTTCGCCCAACTTAATATCGGCAACATATTCTTTCTCTTTCTTTACCTCAACGCTTAATTTTTTGGTGGCTTCGCGACCAATGCCTATTACAAGCACGCCTTCGGCGAGCGGGTCCAGTGTCCCCGCATGGCCGACCTTTTCGCCGCCCGCAATCCTTTTTATTTGTTGGACAACGTCATTTGAAGTCGGTCCCTTCGGTTTCCAAACGGCTAAAATCTTAGATAGTTTATCCATTTAGTGTAGAGGTCGCGCGTCGCTATTACGTCACCGGAATTGTATTTGGCGATCTCCTTAAACTTTTTCTCTTCAAAAAGACGCTTAACGTCGTCGCCCGTCACGCCCTCGGCTTTCGGACTCTTTATCCCAAAGGCCCGGCTCCACATATGCAAACTCCCTTTTTTCTGAAAAGCGCCGTAGAAAGTGAGCTGATCCTGCAAATCCACGTGCTTAGCGTCAAACTTCTGAAGATTCAGATAGCGGTTGGAAAGCAGGTCTTTGGTCGGCTGCACGCCGAGAATCGCCGAACGCACCATCATAAACGGCACGTCAAAACCGCGACCATTAAAGGTGATAAATTCCTGATAGTTTTCAGCGCCATGCCAGAAATTTTCCAACATTTCTTTTTCGCCCATCGGCTTGAACGTAAAATTTCCTTCGCTGAATTCCTTTTCATCCGAACCAGGCGCGTCAAAATAAACCGCGCCCTTGTTCTTTTCGTAATCCAGAACGCCTATGGCCACAATGCGGCCGGTAAGCGGCGAAAAGCCCAGACCGTTTTTTAGGTCTTCAAGCAATCTTTCGTACTCTTTTTTGTCGCTGCCGGATTCCTTGCTTATCCAATGAGTCAAAGATTCTTGCGTCGTTTCATCAAACGAATCAAAATTATCCCCAACGGTTTCTATGTCAAAAATCAATCTGGCCATGTCTATATTTCTTCCTCCAGATCTTCCAGAAGTTTTTTGGCCTTTGAAGAGAGGTGTTTTGGAACTTTCAGATTGAAGGAAACGTATAAATCGCCGCGCGAGGAAGCGCCCATCTTGGGCATGCCCCGGTGCGGCACTTTCATTTTTTCCTGAAGCGAAAAACCGGCGGGAATTCTAACGTGAAATTTTTCTCCGCCGACATCCGTAATCGGGATTTCTTTTTCAAGAAGCGCTTCCGAAAGACCGATGTCTTTCTTCAGATACAGATCTTCCTTCTTTCTCACAAAAGCCTGATGCGGAATTACCCTCACATGAACGTAAAGGTCGCCGACGCCGCCATTCCGTTCGCCGGCTTCGCCGCCGCCCTGGATTTTTATAATCTGGCCGTCTTCAATGCCCGGAGCGATATTTATGCTTACTTCCTTCGTCCCGGCCACCCTGCCTTTTCCTTTGCAGTTAGAGCAGGGTGACTTCGGAATCTGACCACTGCCGGAACATTCTGAACAGATCTTTACCTGGGCAAACTGGCCGAAGAACGTTTTCCGTTCCACGTTAATCTTCCCTTGTCCGCCGCAAACGGAACAAGTACTGAAACCTTTTTCTCTGTCGTGGCCCAAGCCCCGGCAGACATCGCAGACAAGGTAAGTCCTGAAACTTACGCTTCGCTTCAAACCGCGAAAAGCGTCTTCAAGGGAAATGTCCAGATTAAGCTCAGCATCCGATCCCTGAGCGTAGGTTTGCCGCCGCCTGCCTCCTTGGCCGGGAAAACCGCCGAACGGCTGACCGCCGAACTGATCAAAAATACTTTCAAAAATATCGTTTATATCAACATTGAATCCGCCTTGACCTCCCCCAAATCCGCCAAAATCGCCGGAGAAACCGCCCGCAAAAGGATTGCCGCCCGGAACGCCACCTTCAAACACCTGGCCGAAGCGGTCATATTGCGTGCGCTTGTCTTTGTTGGATAAAACTTGATAGGCCTCATTTATTTCCTTGAATTTTTTTTCGTCGCCGCCCTGCTTGTCCGGATGATGCTGATGCGCCAGTTTCCGATAGGCCTTTTTAATATCGTCTTCCGTGGCGGTTTTGGAAACGCCAAGCACCTGATAATAATCCTTCATGCTTAAGACAATAAAACGAATTCCCGACTTCTTTGTTCTGAAGAAAGATGGGCGAAACCGAACGCAATAAGCAGTTTAAAGAACATATAAGCGATAAGAGCGATAAGCCAGTAAACAAGCGCGAAAATCCCTTTAACAAAAAGAAAGAAAAGAACGCAAGCTGAAAACGGAATGAGCCAAGGATAACCCGCGTTCAATTTGACCGCGTAGGTTGCGATAACCGAATAAGCGACGTTGGAAATCTTATCGTTTGAATTAAAATCCCCGAATCTCTCCCGGAAAACATTCTCCAACTGAACCGAGAATCGGGTAACGATTTTTTCCTGGTCTTTCGGAGGCAGATAGCGGAATTGCGTTTCTTCCCCTTCGCCGACTGAATTCAAAAATTTCTGACTGGAATCCCTAAGCTGGCTCCTCGCCAAGTCATTGAAAAACTGGCCGGCCGTGCTGTTTAAAGAAACTCCCGGCGCGATTACTTTCGCAATGGGATCGCCCGAAACAAGCGCTCCTTCCACCATCGCCCGGCCGAGATTCGCGTTAAAATAACCCCAGCTGAAATAATTCAGGAACACTAAAACCGTAAAGAAAAAGAAAAAACCCAAAGCCGCTCGCGACAGGAACATCCGGCTTGTGGAAAAGAAACTGATTTTTACGCTGTCCGCGAGTATTCGCCGGCCTCGGTTCATCGCCGAAAAAAGGAGGGCAAAAGCCAGAACCGCGCCGGCAATAAGAATCCAATCCGGCTGGGGATAAATCCTGTCCAAAAAAAGCGCGAGTGGCGCCATGCTTTCCAAAAAAGCGATGAGCGCGAATTTTATCCGGCTTTTTATGAGAAATATCTGAAGAACGGTAAAAACCAGAAATAAAACGAAAGCGGCGGCGGTTGGCCAGATATAAAGAGAGTTCCAGCTCATAAGCAGGCGGTTAAACCCGGAAACCGAGGCCACGCTCATTAAAATTCCCAAAACAGCCAGAAGAATTATCTTCCAGATGCCGCGATCCACTTCCATCTCTTTTGATTCGCTAATTACTTGGAGTCCCAGGGTCATTTTGTGTTGGAGTATCGTCCTTTTTATTGTAAGCTATATTTCCTATTTTTTGAATTTCCGTAGAAAGTTCCATTATTGCTGATTTTATGGTTTCTATGTTATCACTCTCTCTTATTTTCTTTAAAGATTCTATTTTCTGTTCTATTGAAGCTTCTAATTCCGGAGTAATTATTTTCGGACTTCTCGCTCTCTCATCTCGTAATCCTTTTTCAGCGAGATAAATACTGGATTCGGCTATATTACGTTGATCTATAAGTTTCGCCTTCTCTGCATCTTCAGTCGCATGTTCCGCCGCCTCTTTTTTGAGTTTTTCAATTTCGTCCTTATTCAAACTCGTTGAGGCCTCAATTTTCACGGACTGGCTCTTGTTCGTCGCTTTATCCTTCGCGGAAACCGTGAGAATCCCGTTCGCGTCAATGTCAAAGGTCACTTCAATTTGGGGAACGCCCCGCTGCGCCGGCGGAATGCCGTCCAAAATAAATCTCGCAAGCGTCTTGTTATCCGCCATCATCGGCCGTTCGCCCTGCCCGATGTGGATTTCCACCGAGGTTTGATTGTCGGCCGCCGTGGAAAATATCTGGGTCTTAGCGGTCGGCATAGTCGTATTTTTCTGAATCATCGGAGTTGCTACGCTGCCCATTGTTTCAATGCTCAGTGTTAAAGGCGTCACATCCAAAAGTAGAATGTCTTTTACGTCACCCTGAAGAATGCCTGCCTGGATAGCGGCACCGACAGCGACCACCTCGTCCGGGTTGATGCCCTGATGCGGGTCCTTGCCGAAAAGTTTTTTGACCGCTTCTTGGATGGCCGGCATCCTTGTTTGACCTCCAACCAGAATCACTTCGTTAATATCGGAGAGCTTCAATCCCGCTCCTTTGGGCGCCGGAGCCGTCACGGCCTCCTTCACGAGATCAATTGAGCGGCTGATCATATCGCCGACGAGCGATTCTATTTTTGCCCGCGTAAGTTTCATCAGGAAATGTTTGGGGCCCGAAGAGTCGGAAGTGATGTACGGCAAATTGATTTCGCTTTCCGCCGCCGTGGAAAGTTCGTGTTTGGCGCGCTCGGCTGCCTCCTTCAAACGCTGAAGCGCGAGCGTGTCTTTAGAAAGATCTATGCCCTCCTGTTTTTTATATTCGCCAACGAGATATTCAATGATAACTTTGTCAAAATCGTCGCCGCCTAAATGGGTATCGCCGCCTGTCGCTTTCACTTCCACTGTCTGTTCTTTGGTCTCCGCGTCATATCCGATCTCAAGCACTGAAATGTCAAAAGTGCCGCCGCCGAAATCGTAGACCGCGATCTTTTCGTTCTTCATCTTGTCGGCGCCATAGGCAAAAGCAGCCGCCGTCGGTTCATTGATTATCCGGCGAACTTTGAATCCGGCGATTTCTCCCGCGTTCTTGGTCGCCTGCCTTTGGCTGTCATCAAAATAGGCCGGGACGGTAATGACAGCTTCGTCTATCGTTTCACCCAACTTGGCTTCCGCATCGGCTTTTATTTTCTGAAGAACCATCGCGGATATCTCTTCCGGCTTGTACCAACGATCGGCCATCTTTATTTCCACGCCGCCTTTGTCCGATTCTTTTATTTCGTAAGGCAGCCATTTTTTGTCGCGCTGAACCTCTGAATCGCTAAACTTCCTTCCAATGAGGCGCTTCACCGAATAAATCGTGTTTTGCGGATTTACGACGCCTTGACGCTTGGCGAGAAGCCCGACCAAACGCTCATTTGTTTTATTAATCGCAACAATAGACGGGGTGGTGCGCGCCCCTTCATTATTCTCCAAAATCTTCGGCTCGCCGCCTTCCATTACGGCAACTGCCGAGTTCGTCGTCCCTAAATCTATTCCTATAATTTTGCTCATATTTTTGCGAATTTTATCTGAGCGGAGCGAAGATATAAAATTCAGCACCCCGCATTTAACCTATTTATTTTATTGACCTTTTTATTTTTAATATTTTGTCTATTAGATTTATATTCTTCATCCGCAGAATTAATTGCGGGGTAAGGTTTGGTAATCAAGAATCCCGCGCTTCCTGCTTGGATTCTTGAACCAAGCCCTTAGATAATTTTACTCTTACCGGTCTTATGACCTTGTTATGGAGCTTATATCCTCCCGAAATCTCTTCGGCTATCGTTCCGGGCGGTTCTGCGGAATTCATCTCTTCCATCGCTTCTTCCAAACCCGGGTCAAATTTATCTCCCTGTTTTATCTTTATTTTTTCCAAGCCATTCTTTTTCAGAATATCCTCCAGTTGGCTTTTTATCAGCATCATGCCTTTTCTCGCCGGGTCGGTTTCGGATAAAACGACCAAACTCAAATCAAAACTGTCCAATACCGCTATCAAATCCGAAACAAGCAATTCATTGGAAAACTTCACGAAGTTCTCCAGGCGCGCTCCTTCTTCTTTTTTGTAATTTATCAAATCGGCCTTCGCCCGCTTCCACCCATCCAGATATTCTTGATTGTCCTTTTCCAATTTCGCGATCTTATCTTCCGGATTTTCCGGAGCACTGTTTTTTAAATCTTTTTCTTCAGCCATAAAATTTATTGTTTGTTTGTCGACTTTTTCAATGATTTCAAAAATCTTATCGGTTTCGCGTAATCCATCTGCTTCGGACCTATCGTGAACATCAGGAAATTTTCCGGTCTGCATTCAAGATAAGTTGCCATTACGGAAAGGTGGGGGCTTTTCGTGACCGGGCTTTCGCCGACGAAGACCCGCGGCCAATTATCTTCTTTTTCCCACCAAGCCCGATGTTCCATTATTCTTTCGGGAAGCATTTCAAAATCCCGGACTATTTCCACCATATCATCTTTCGTAATGTCATTCATCTGTTCCAAAAGTTCATTCAACCCGCTTCCGTAAAATTCGTTTCCATCCGGTTCAAATCCGGCGCCTAAGATTCCGAATCTTTCCGCGACATCTTTTATAAAATCCCGCCGCCCGACATTCATAAATTCTCCTATGAGCCCGCGGAACGGACTCATAGCTTTCTCCCCCCCGGATTCATCGCTGATAGAATTCTCCACTAAAAATCTGTAGGCCTTGTCGGTTGGAATCCGGCCGCCTGAAGGGTGCTTCTGAGAGAAGAAGCCGTTTTCGGCCAAGTCGGAAAGTTCCCAACGGATCATCGCCGGCTTAATGCCAAAATCATATATTTCATAGAGGCGCTCGGAGGTAATGGGCTGTTTTGTCTTCACAAAATCCCGCACCGCCGTCTCCAGAATGGCCTTACTTCTATCCGTCATGATTACCATTATATTTTAGCACTGGGGGGTGTCAAGTGCTAACTGGGTTGTTTTATCCCCGCCCATATTTCCTAAAGCACCGGGTGTCGCTTTGCTCCTGCGGCAAAGCGCACCACTACGCTCTCGGCGAAAAATCCCCGACTATCGTCGGGGAGCCTAGCTTTTTCGCCTCCGAGAGTTGCTTACGGGAACACGGGCGGGGATGTTTTTGGTTTTATTTTGTTTAAAAATACGGCATTAAAATCCACACAAAAATTAAGTTCCTTCCGGATCTCGTTATAATTTTTAGGTTTTAAGATAAAGAAGCTACAGATTATTTATCCCTATGGTTTTTCCTCTGTTAAATGTTTATATAGAAAAAAATGGAAAGGTCGACTAATTCATAAATGAAAATGCCAGAATATAAATATGTCTTAATAATTAGTATGAGTTTTTTGGTTTTAGCAATCGTTCCCGTGTTATATCCTAAAAATACAATAGAACCTCATACTCACCAAGAAAAGATCATTGTGGAATTGGCAAATCCTTTAGCCGCTCAACAAAGAACAACAGCTACTCTCGTATTTTAATTAAATAGTGATAATTTACGGGCACGTGGCTGTGCTTGTGGTGATTATGCCGGCGTTGCTGATGCCTAAAAGATAACAAGTGCCGCCGGGAGAAACGAGAATAGGGCCGTAAGTTGAGGCGCTGAAACCTATGTTCCCCGCCGCCTTTAGAAGAGTGTTTGCATTGCCGATAGTGGCGGGATCCGAGGTAAGCCCTAACTTTCCGTTTATGGTTACGTTGCTGCTGAAATATCCGTAGCGCCATTTATTGTTCGCGAGTCCGAGATCCAACGCGCCGTCCGTCGTCGGGTAAACCGAGGAATCAAACTGCGCCGCGGAAACGCGGGCAATGGCCGTCTGAAGCGAACGGGTAACGGCGGCCGCCGGAGTCGGTGAATTATAGGTGGCCGTAAGGCCCAGCTGGACGACCGCGATGCCGCCGTTGTTTTCGTATTTTGTCACCGAAAAATTGCCCACGTTCACGCTGGAATTGGTAAGCGCCGCCGGCGTGCTTGAAGGTATTACCGTTCCCTCGCTCAAATAAACCATCGTGCCGCTCGCGTAAATCACGACCGGGTCCAAGGTAGATGAAGCCATTCTTAAAGTAAGGGTGGAGGTCGCGACGCCGTTAGCCATATCCACCAAACTGGATTGCTGAACCAACTGCTGGATTGTGTTTGCGACAAAGCTTATTTGCTGATTCACTTCGTTAACGGAATTCTGGCGCGTCTGAATGCGGGTGATGGACAAGAGAATCGCGGTCAAAAAAATCGCGCTTACGGCGAAAATCGCCATATAAACCAGAAGTTCAACGAGCGAATATCCTTTTTTATTCTTAAAACTCATAAATGCTTATTCCTTCTTTATAGTATAATAACATAATATGAAGGATAAAATAATTTCTTTTTTGCCGGTCGCGGCGCTGGCCTTAATAATCGCCGCAAGCGGAGTGTTGATGTTCAACGTGTCGCGCCAGGAACCGGCGATAATGGACGAGCTCGCGCATATTCCCGCCGGCTACTCCTACGCAAAATACCTGGATTACCGCCTGAATCCGGAGCACCCGCCGCTTTTAAAGGCGCTCTCCGGACTGCCCCTGACTTTCCTTAATCTTAACTTCCCGCTCAATAACGAGAATTGGACGACCAAACTGAACGCCCAGTGGGACATGGGTTCGCTCTTCTTATATCATTCCGGAAATAATGCGGACCAAATCGTGGAGACCGCGAGAATCTTCCCGATTATTCTCACGCTCCTAACTATTCTTCTTATTTATTTCTGGTCGCGTGAGTTTCTGGGAAGGTGGTGGGCGCTTCTCCCGGCA
>JBEKSI010000016.1:0-14934 GCA_049997835.1 Minisyncoccia bacterium
CGGACCGATCTTGAGGATTCCCAGAACATCATCCGCCAGGCCGACAATAGCCGAAAGGAAAAGCGCCGCGAGCGGCAAATACGTCTCGGAACGGTTTACGAAATTGAAATATTCTGAGAAGCCGTCAAAAAGATTGCTAAGGATGAAGAACAAGAGAGCGAGTCCCAGCACGGTCGCCCAAATAATAATGCCGCCCATTGTGGGCGTGCCGGACTTGTTCTTATGAAACTGATAAAAAACGGGTGCGCTGGACTCATCCCGGATGTTGTTTTTCCTCAGATTGAATTTCTGGAGAAAACGGAAAACAACCGGCGTTATCAAAAGCGCCACTATAAAGGAGAGAACGAAGACCAAAAGTATGCGGATTGCGGCAAAAACTTCCATTTCTCAAATTATACCATTAAAAACTGTAGGCCTTTTTGATCCAAAGGAATAGATCGTCTATTTCCTTGAAACGGTCAGAACTCCCCAAGATCACGGACGCTATCCGGCGGTTCCCGAAAGAAAGGATGGCCGCCAAATTCTGCTTCGCCGTATCCGAGGTGCCTGTTTTCCCGCCCAAGAAATCCGTGCGCGCCGCGAGCGGGTCAATGTTCGTTATCGTGTGAATGCGCTCCGAATTAAGCGGTTGAACGATGATGGACGAAAGCCGGGTATAGTTCAGTATTTTCGGCTCGTGTTCCAGAATGTATTTTAAAAGATTCAGAACGTCGGTTGCCGTGCCCGCGTTTGAATCATTCAGGCCCGAGGCGTCGTAAACCGTGGTTTGGGTCATATTTATTTTTTTCGCCTTATCCGTCATTATTTTTATGAATTCGTCGTGACCGACGGAATACTCAAAGGCCGCCGCCGCGCGGTTTGACGACATCATCAACATTATTTTCATCAGGTCGTTCGCTGAATAAATTTCTCCCTCCCGCAGGTCCCCGGCTTCCCCTTCAGTTTTCATCACTTCCGGCGTGATCGGAATTTTCTTATCCAAACCGACATTTTCCGAAACTACGACGGCCGTGAGAAGCTTTGTGAGCGAAGCGAGCGGCCATATTTTATAAGAATTGTATTTGAAAAAGGGAAAATTATCGTCCAGCGACTGCAATATCACCGCTTGGGAAGGAACGTTCGGATCAAGAATGTTCCAATCGCGGACGGGCACCTTTGAAACCGTGTTTTCCCAGCTCGGCACCGCCGTTTTTATCTGGCTTCCCGGCGCTAGCGAGGCGGTTTCATTGCCTTGTGATGACGAAAATAATTTCACCGCGAGAGCCGAAAGTAAAACCAAAATAACCAGAACGATAATCTTCCATTTCATAATCCGGATTATTACTGGAGAGCGGCTTCCGCTTCCGGCGCCTGCGACTCTTCAAAATTGGCGAGGATGTTTTTGTATTTTTCGTATTCGGGGAGGTCTTCTATTTTACTTAAGCCCAAATGCTTCAAGCAATCAAAACTTATACAGTATTCAAAAAGATTTTTCTTGCCGGCCTGGAAATGGCGCTCAACGAGGCCCCGCACAAGAAGACTTCTCAAAATAAAGCTGGAGTTCACTCCGCGGACGAAATCAATCGTGGAACGCGGCGCGGGCCCGAGATAAGCGATAATGGAAAGCGTTTCCATGGCGGCGGGCGTAAGCTCTTCCTTAAATTCTTCCTGAATCAGTTTTTTGCCGAGCCACCCAACACTCGGCTTCGTGGCCAGTTGGAAAAATCCGTTGTCTTTAAGAAGAATGAGCCCGCTTTTTTCATCCGCTTCAAGCTTTTCGGAAAGTTCCCGAATCAACGCTTCGCTTTCACCTTCCCTTATTTCCAATAATTTTGATATTTTCTTCGCGTCCAGCGGTTCGCCGTAATAAAAAAATAATGCCTCAAGAGCGGCCAGTTTTTCGTTGTTGTTTCCTTCCATTTGTGTGTTTATTTTAAACTTCCTTGGGCCGACGCGCAATCGTAATCTCGTCGAATTGACCAGATTGATCCGCGGAAATCAACTGTTCTTTTATAAGGTGAAGGATCGCGAGAAACAAGATAACGAGCTCGCCGCGGCTCCGTCCCTCGTGCATTTTTTTGAAACCCATGGGCGCTTCGGTAAGGCGTTTGAATATCTCCTCTATTTTCTGCTTCAGGTGGATTATTTCGTTCTTCACCTTCACAATCGGCTTCATGATCTTTTCAAGCTCCCCCGCCACCTTCGCCGCGTATTTAAGAAGGGTTCCGGATGAAAGGGTCTTGGGCGGATAAAAGACCGGCTCTTTGGTCATTAGATATTCCCGCGAAAACATCAAGGGCGTTACGCTCCAGAGTATTTTTACGTGGACCTGGGCCTTTTTGAATTCCTGGTAAATCTTAAGCCGGCTCTCCAATCCTTTTATATCCAACTCCTCTTCTTCCGTAAGCGGGAGCGATGGCAGGAGCACTTTGGATTTAATGAGCACCAGTTTTGAAGCGACAACGAGAAAATCCGCGACCAGCGAATGGTTTGCCCCCGCCGTTTCTAACTTCTTGAGATATTCAAAAAACCCGCCCGTCATATCCGCGAGGTTCACAAGCGTAATCTCCATCTTTTTTTCCTCAATCAACTCCAAAAGTTTCTGGAGCGGCCCTTGAAAGGTCTCCAAACTCAGTTCGTAGTCCACGAATAAATAATACAATACAAGACGTGAAACAGAAACTTCTTCCTAAAAGATCGCGGCATTCTCGAATGCCAAGTAGCTATTTAAAATCAAAGCCGCGTTCAAAATAACCAAGAGAGCAACGCCGTTTAGGATCAATCGCGGATGCTGGATTTTTGCTCTAATGGCCACATTCAAAAGCAGGGCAATTGAAACAATAATCATCAAAACCGCATAGAGATAATTGGAAACCGTATTGGGAGAAGTAACCGCCTTCTGTGTTAAAAGTGAAACGGGAGAAGCTTCTCCAAGAACCTGAGAGGTTTCTCCAAGAACTATCGGCTGATTATTACTATTTGAAATAGCCGACGTGGCAATAGAAGGAGATGATTTAGGCAGAACGGATACCTGGGATTTAACCGGTCTGCCGAACATCTGAGCGATAAAAATGGTTTCTTTTCCCCTATACGTTCCCTTCGCGATTCCAATGCCGATCTCCGTGAAATGCGCGTCTAAAATATTATCCCGATGGGCGGGCGAATTAAGCCAGGCCTTAATGACATCTTCGGAATCGGAAAAATTAATGGCCAAATTTTCTCCGGCATAGCTGTATTTGTAACCGGCTTTGCTTATCCAATACCAGGGGTCTATTCCATCGGGACTCACGTGAGCGAAGTAACCCTTGCTCGCCATATCCTCCGCTTTCATTTTAGCGGCCGTATCCAGCAAAGCGCTTTCTTTAAGAGAAAATAAATTTCCTGACTGACGGCTGTCGTTAGTTTCGCTGACCAAAACATTTTGTAAAATTGAAGCATAAAGACCCGTCTTTTGGATATAAAAGGACTGCAGGAGAAAACAGGCCTCAATGATAAGAATTAAAGTTAGGGCGAATATGGCCGATTCCGCCCGCAAAGAATGCGGTTTAAATTCGTTTCCTTCATGAGGGATGAAGTATTTTTTAAGATTGAATCTCATTGCTGATTATTATACTACAGAGTTAAGAATAAATCAATCCCGCACGAACGGGATTGGTTTATCTTGTGGAAATCGTCTACAGAGAAGCCGCTTGTTCTTGCAGAAGTTTCAAGAGTTGAGTCATAAGAGTGGTCATTTGAGTTCTTAATGCCGTGATTTTTGCTTCGGTCTCCGCGCTTGTTGATGCGCCGAGCACCTGGCCTCCCGCGGGAGCTTCTACGAGCGAAGAATTTAATTTCGCCATAGTGGCCGGTCCTACCACGCCTATCGCGCTAATGCTATATTTCTTTTGGAGGGCCTTTACGCTGGCTTCCGTAAGCGAGCCAAAGTATCCGGTGATGGGGCCGCTATAAACCCCTTCCGCAGTGAGCCGATTTTGAAGTTCCGTTACATCATCACCCTTTGAGCCTTTTTGGAGCTTTGCGGTGAAGTGGAAGGTAGTCGCGCCTAATACTTGCCCGACGACTGGGGTTGAAGTTGGAGTAGGAGTTAGGGTTGGAGTTGAAGTTGGGACTGAGATTGGAGTCGGAGTTAAGAAATTAGGGTCGGGAGGATAATACTTAGATACCGCTCCCCCACCAGAACTAACTGGATCCGGAATTGCCGTCAGCGCGTAGGTAATAAATGTCGTGAAGTGTTTGGTCCAGACAATGAGGTTGCCACTACCGTCGTTGCTTATTTTGCAACTTCCGCCATCAGGAAACGCAACTCCACCGTTTATGGTCGTGCCACCATTATTGGTATCGCAGGTGTCAGTGATTTGAGCGAACGTGCCGCAACGGGACCAGCCGACATATTTATCTGCCTGTCCCGCAAACGTAAGCTTTACTGCTTGGTCAAACGTTAGCAGCGTGTCGCCCGCGCCAATTGCGATTGCGGCTGTGACCGGAGCAGTGAAACCAGAGTCAGGCGTAGGAGCTGTAAAGGTGGTAGTCGCGATTGGAAGCGCGAGTACCCCATCCCAACTACTGTCTCCCGTTATGATTGTCCCGGCGGGAATATTAACCGTTACCGCAATGCCGCTTGAAACAGTTGAAACCTCTTTAGTGTCTGAAACTGTTGCCGAGTTTCCGCTCAGGGAGAGTGAAAGGAAGGAAGGTGCCGTTCCAGCCATTCCGGCAGTTGCTGTATTTTGCGCTGCGGTTACATCCTCTAGGGTGGCGGCAGCATCAATCGCTGCATCACCGGCTGTTTTGAAACCCGTTAATGCTATCCAATTTTCAGCTATGTAGTTAGTTTCAGTATAAGTTACTAAGGTAGTTGTAAGAACACTGTGAGCTGTTACTTTTGCGGCGGCTAATGCGGCTTGGTCAGCAACTAATTTATCAGCGGCATCTTTGGCTGCTTGTAATGTAGTAATCTGAGCCTCAGCCGCTGTTAATGTCGCATAATTTGAAACTAAGATTTTTTGATCTGCCGTTAAAGCATCGTAAGCTGTTCTTGCTGTAGATACTTCAGTGCCGGGCAATATTAAATCTGCAACTGCCGGTAAGGCTGTGATCTGATTTATTACCGGTTGAGCAGCGGTTGTGTCAGCGGCTAATTTATCAGCAGCGGCTTGTAAGTCGGCAATCTTGGACACATCGGCCATTAATAGAGTTGAATTTATAACCAGAGTTTTCTGGTCCAATGTTAAGGCGTCGAAGGCAGCATTCGCTGAATCAACGGCGGCTTTATTATCTAAGGTCAAAACATCCGTGGCTGGTAAAGCAGCTATTTGAGCTGTTACTGGATCGGCAGCGGCTTGGTCGGCAGCGAGTTTATCGGCGGCCTCAAGCGCGTTTATTGCGGAAATGATTTCATTGGCACGATTTGAAATGCGCGCGACAAATGCGGCATTAACAGTTGGATTAAGTACTAACACTACCGCTGAATCCGCCGGCTCTTTCAAAGCTTCGGCAAGTGTTATATTTGGAAGTGTATCAATCAGAGCATTTTCGTAAGCTGATATTGCTGTTTCGGCAGAAGCTTCTGCGGCAGCTTCAGTTGCCGCATCAATAATTGTCTGCACGGCATCAATTCTGCTCTGTAAGTTTGTTTTATCTGCTCCGTCTGGCAATGCAGTTACCAATGATTGAGCGGCGTCTACGTTAGATTGAGTCGGAGTTGTTTCAGCTACCACTACGGCATTAGTTGCGTTAGACAGGACTTCTGCGGCGGTCTGAGCAATTGTTTTTACCCCAGCCATTCCAACGATGGCGGTATTTTGAGCTGAAGTCACGCCTGCTAAATTTATTGCCGCATCAATTGCTGTGTCGCCGTCAGTTTTGTATCCGGTTAAAGCTATCCAATTATCAGATGTGTAATCCCCCTCTGTATACGTTAATAAGGCAGCTGTGAGAACATCATGTGCTGTTACTTTTGCGGCGGCTAATACTGTTACTAAACTACCTTGAGCTGCTGTGATATTTGCTGTCGCTGTATTTACTGCTGCTTGGGTACTTGCAACCGTTACCACATTAGCTGCTACAACTCCTTGATAAGTTGTCCAACTTGCTGCTGTATAATCTGCTTCATGAACTGCTGCCAATGCTGCATTGTAGGCGGTTAGGTTTGCTTCCACCGTCAAGGTTGTGCTGGTGTTGTTTGTAGCCGGATTTAAATTTTCACTGCCAGCGTAAGCATAAGTTATGGTATAGGGACTGGCAGAAACCGGAATACTAGCGGTTGGGAAATTTACACTAAAGCCCCCAACGCCTCCAGCGATAGTGGATGTTTGAGTTACTCCATTTATCGTCACACTAACCATCTCTCCGTTAGCAGGATAAGTTGGGCCGGAAGCACTCACCGTACCTCCAAGAGTTACACTAGCCGTACCATAAGTAATGCTTTGACTGCCCGTTATGTTGGAAAAAGACGGTGTCGGACCAGTTAAAACATTTAGTTTGCCGGTCGTTGCCGCAAAATAAGTTGTATTAATATGGGTCGCGCCGGAGCCAGTACCGCCCCAAGTTCCAGAAGCTTTATTTACACCACCGAGCGTCAGGCCATTTACAGCGAGATTTAAACCAGCACCCACACTAGCCGTAGAACTTCCTGTGGGCGCAATACTCAGAGTACTACTAACTGAAGTGCCAGTAGTAGTCATGGATTTTGCACCAGAGCCGCTGAAAATGAGATTGCTATAGGTTGTAGCCTTAACTGTTTGAGCACCACCAGTGTAATTGACGGTATTACCAACAGCAGTGGCAGTAAGCGTAGTGATTGTGGAAGTTGTTCCACCGATGTTAAGTGTGCCTGTTGCGCCCTGAGTTATTCCACCTGTTCCTGCAAGGGATGTAGTCGCAGTGATAGTGCCGTTGTTGGTTAATCTAATACTGGCACCAGTGACTGTCAGTGAGGTGCCGACTGTCAAAGTTCCGTTGTTAGTATAATTTCCTGTAAATATAACAGTCGGAATCGAAATGGCAGTAATTCCGCTAATCGTCTTGGTAGCACCAGAAAATGTGTGTGTCCCAGTGTTGGCCGTAAAAGTTGTGCCATCGTTTTGCAAGTTTCCAGCATAATTAACAGCCTGAACCGCGGTTTCATTCCAAACGCCACCGGGATTAACTGTAACATTGCCGGTAAAAGTTTTAGCACTTGTACCACCAAGTGTAAGTGTTCCTGTAATAGATGTAGCTCCTGTAACCCCGAGTGTGAAATTTCCAGCTGTAGTAAAGTTAGCGCCACTGCCTATAGTAAGATTACCGGTAATTGTTCTATTTGCCAAAAGAGTAAGAGTTTTTACTCCAGAACCGGAGGTAGTTAAATTATTATAGGCAACATCTCCAATCGTTTGTGCACCGGTGCCGTTGAAGTTCATAGTGCCAGTAGATGCGGTAAATGTTCCTGAGGCAAAGTTTCCTCCGACGTTGATTGTGCCAGCTCCGGTAAATGTTATCCTTGATTGCGCGGCTGTTCCACTTGTCGTAATAGCGCCGGTAACATTAACCGTGCCTGTGGAAAGTGACAGTAAACAGATTCGATTAGTAGTATTACTACCGGGAATAGCAATACTTGCTGCGTTTAATGTGCCTGCACCCACTGCAATTGTCTGGGTAACATTTGCCGTTGGAGATGTCATGGTAATAGCGCCAGTAGCGTTAAGTGTATTCATACCACTTATGGTGATGCCATTGGCGGTTGCCGGTGCATTTAAAACTATAGTTGTTACAGCCGCCGTGTTGATATCTACAGTAACAGTGACACCTGTATTAACAATAATATTATCTCCTGCTACTGGGACTGGATTACCACCCCACGTACTAGTGGCGCTCCAGACGCCAGTAGCCGTCGCTGTTCTTGTTGCCGCCAAAGCGGAGTGGGCGGAGAAGGCAAACACGCCCAGCGTAAGAACTAAAATAGAACCGACTGTATAGAATTTTTTCATTTATTTTTATAGATAGAGCCCCGGCCTTTTAGCTTTTTATACCTAATTCATACCCCTTTAGGAGTTTAGCGTCAATAAGCCTCCGGGGGGTGAAATCTACCCGTATCTAATAACCAAAGCCCTATACAAAACTTGTTTTGTATGGGGTAAACCCCCTTTAAATATAATCAGCCGTGCCTTATCACCATCACGTCTCCTTCCTGTACCACATAATCCTTCCCTTCCAGGCGGAGCCAGCCCTTCTGTTTGGCTTGGTTCCAACCGCCGGCCTCCAATAATTTATCGCATGAAATCGCTTCGGCACGGATGAACTTATTTTCAAAATCTGTGTGAATCACGCCAGCCGCCTGCGGGGCCTTGCTTCCCCGTTCAATCGTCCAGGCCCGCGTTTCGTCCTCACCCGTCGTGAAAAAACTCATCAAGTTTAAAATTTTGTAGGCCTTGAGTATTAATTCGGGAACAAAGGCAGTTGTGCCCAAATCAGAAATTATGAAATCAAAACCCATCCCGCCGATTTTCTTTTTCAGCTCTTCGCTCGCCTCTTCCGGTTTGCCGTTCAATAAGAATAACTGCGGTTTGGCCGTCAGGAGTTGAAGCTCTTTCACAATCTGTTCATCTTTGAATTCCAGCGCCAGATTTCCGTTCTCAAGTTTTTTCTTTACTTCTTGGAGTATTGGAAAATTCTTTGCCGCATTTTTATCGCCCCCGCGCACCTCGGCCTCCAACTTCGGGAGGCGCTTCGTAACCGTCTCCAAATCCTTGAAGACCAGCTCCATTTCAATAATGTCTATATCGCGAATCGGGTCCACGCCGCCCTCCACGTGAATAATGTCGCTCTGGCCGAAACAGCGCACTAAGTGGAGTATCGCCTGCACGTTCCGGATATTCGCCAAGAATTGATTGCCTAAGCCCTCGCCCTGATGCGCGTCCTTCACAAGCCCCGCGATGTCGTAGAATTCCACTACCGCCGGAACGGTCTTTTTAGAATTGCTTAATTTAACAAGTTTGCCCACGCGCTCGTCGGGCACGGTAACCACGCCCACATTCGGGTCAATTGTCGCAAAGGGATAGTTCGCGATGTTTATATTCTGCTTCGTGAGCAGTTTGAAAAGCGTGGACTTGCCAACGTTAGGGAGACCAACAATACCAATAGAAATTTTCATGTTCTTTTCGACAATTTTACCCGCCTTACAAAGGTTTAACAAGCGTGTTGAAATAATCCCTTTCGAAAATAGGCTCTGGAGCTAGACAGTTTCTTTTATCGCCCTACTACCTCATCCGGGGCGACATTGCGACCGTGATAGCTTCAGAATCTGGTGTATAAATAAATTCTGCGGCGAAAGTTATTTACTACTACTGGTGAGAATGCCACATATGAAAGCATAAAGAATCGTGGTATAATGAAACTACATTTTTCTCTCAATCTAGAAACGTGTCATTAATCAATTTATAAGGAAACTATTTTCCATATGAATAAAAATCTTATAAGAGTTATTGTCTACGGTGCTTATTTTTTAATTGCCGTTGGTTTAATTCAGTTAGTGGATCATATAATTCCAATTCAACCTCATGAATTTTTTACGGCAACAGGAATGGTAAGGTTTGTTATTTTTTTTCTAATAGTGTTTCTTGGCTCCCATGCAGTTCAATTAATACTTCGTAAGTATGGAGCTTGGGTTACGCCTACATCACCTAGAGCAAAAACAATATTATGGGTTGTTATTATATTTTTGTTTTTTATGCTACTTTTTGGACCATACCTTTTCTTCAATGGACGCTTACCTTTTTCGGTCTTTTTCAGATAACCGAGCATGGAAGATTATAGTTCAAGGATCGGAATATAGATTTTGCTACCGTTTTGCATAAAATGGGTTCTAATGTCGTCCCATCTGAGAGCTGAACTTTCCCTTTTCCTAAACTTCTCCCCTCTTATTTGTGTATGACACTTGATCTATTCTGAAGAAAGAGAAAGGGGAACAATAATAATTACCTCACGCCGCCTTCGCATGATAAGCTGCTATACCAAACCTCGGCTGAGGTGGCGGTAATGGTATCTTGAATTCAAATGGAATTCCCTTGATTTCAAAATGTCGAGTGGTGTTCCGACGATTCCAATTTTTAAATTCATGCTCTTTTCGACAATTTTACCCCCCTTACGAAGGTTTAACAAGTGTGTTGAAATAATTCTTTACTAAGAGCATCTTATCCAAATATATCTACGACACCCAGAATCTGTTCAATAACTCTTCTTGCAATCTATGAGCATTCGCGTGAGATAAAACACCAAGATAGGAATTTATGGATTGCTCGAAATTCAGCTTAGTAATATCCCCGGCTTTGTATTCTTCCATCCGTTTTTCCAGTTTTCTGAACATTCGATGCTTCGTTTTCGTCCGGATGATTCTGTGTTTCGGAAAAATTACATAACCCAAGAAATCTGCTCCTTGACATATTGAACGTAGTATGCTTTTATTAGGATGTAGTTTGAGTGCGAGTTCATTTTCAAGAAATTCAGAAATCGGGATTAGGAGATTTTTCAGCTCTTCGCGATTTTCCGAGACCAGGGCGAAATCATCGGTATAGCGGACGTAGTGTTTTACTTTCAACCTATGCTTCACAAACTGATCAAGTTCGTTCATATAGACATTGGCAAAGAGCTGGGAGGTAAGATTCCCTATCGGGATGCCCTTCCCCGGCGTACTCTCGTAACTCCTCACAATGGACTCCAAAAGCCATACTGCATCATTATCCTTGATGCGTTTTTTGATTATGGAAAGGAGGATTTCGTGGTTAACGGAATCAAAGAATTTTCTCACATCGCACTTCAACACAAAACAGCGGTTTGTATTATTTTGACTAACCTTTCTGGTTATATTTTTAAGGGCTTCCACGCCCTTATGGGTGCCGTATCCGACCCGGCAGGAAAAAGAGGTTGGAATGAAGGTTGGCTCGAAGATCGGGTTTACGACCGAAAAGACCGCGTGATGCAAAATCCGGTCTCGCACCGTAGCTTTGTGGATATGGCGCTGTTTTGGGTCGGTGATATAGAAGCCCGCGTATGGGCCATGCTTATAGAATTTTTCTTTCAAATCTCTGTGAAGCTGAAAGATATTTTCTTCAAGCCGCCACTCAAATTGCAAAACATCCGGTCTGTTCCTTTTATCTTGCTTAAATACATCCCAAGCCGAAAAGAGATTTTCGGGGGAAATTATTTGCTCAAAAATGTTTTTGTAAATTCTCATAAATAATGATGAACGATTTTGACATACCAATTTTTAAAAAGACCTACGATTTATACAAAACGTTTTATGGCTATCGCGATTCAATCCCCAAACAAGACCGATATACCGTCTGGCAGAAATCTGAGGAAATAATTCTGGAGATAATTGAAAGCATTCTTTCAGCCAGTCAGACTGATAAATTTGAAAAAGGTCCTCTCCTCCGAAAAGCCAGCACTAAACTTAATCTCCTACGTGTCTTCATTCGCCTCATGAAAGATACAAGGGCGCTCGATAGTAAAAAGTATCTCATACTCGAATCCTTCGTAGACGAAATCGGCAGGATGCTCGGCGGGTGGATAAGATCCACTAAAGAAAGATAGGAATAATGCCCACCTGATTGGTGGGCATTTTCATTTAGGATGGGGTTTGACTGCCGGGCGGAGGCGAGACCAAGGTTGTCGTTGTAGTTACCATCCGAGTTGTTGTTGACATTGAGACCCTTCGAATCGAAGTTGCCGACGTTAACCCGGTTGCCGTCCGAATCCAAATATTTGCCCGTTTCCATCTGTGTCACTGGAAATTGAGGCTTACTACCTTGCGGTTTATATCCTCTCCCTCCTGTATTTTATCCGGGAGCAGTCCGAAACAAATCGGACATCTCCACCAGAAACGAGCAAGAAGTTCATCTCCATCCGTAATCGCACGCTACCAGGATCCGTAAACCTCTGGTATTCTGGCGATATCTCAAGGTTGAGATATCTCGCGAGGCGAAGCCGTGACCGCGCCTGCATTAGCAAGATGCTTAAATTATATATCGGGTTTCAGAAAATAAAAGAGGTTATCCATAAATATCATGGATAACCTCTAAAAAATAACGCGGACGAAAGGATCAAACAACGAAATATCAAAAGGTCCGAGCGTTCAAAACTCAATGCTCAGTCGAACTTCCGGGCGGAGGCGAGACCAAGGCGGTCGTGGTAGTCACCATCCGAGAAGTAGCTGACATCGAGACCCCTCGAAGCGAAGAGGCCGACGTAAACCCGGATGCCGTCCGAATCCAAATCCGAGCAACGCACGTAAACGTTCTCGAATAAGCGTTCGCCGGTTGATAAGAAATGGCCAATAATGGTGTAAACCATTATTTGAGCGGTGGGCGTTTCCTCGTTTTTCGCGAGGAAGGCCTGCTGATCTGACCAAGTCTTCGAGGTTGAATTCTCAACCGGAGTCTTCCTGACAAGCTGCCAGCTTGTTTCGCCTTTGCTCTTCGCGAAGGATTCTTTGTTATACCAGTCCTGATCGTAGAACAGGCGTTGATCACTTGGAACTTTGCTGCGGATGTCGAGAATCGACATCGGGAATACGGCGACGAGAACATGGGTGTCTTTGCATTCGCGGAGTTCTGCTTCCGTGAGCGGAACCTCAGCTAAAGCCGAGAGTTGCGCTTTTGTGGGCTTCACGCCGAAATGCTGGATAGCTTCCTCAACGCCGAAGTAGTTCTTACCCATGATTTCACGGGCGAGCTTCTGGCTTATGGTGGCTTCGTAGCCGCCGGAGTTCCAGAAACGGACTAACCGCTTCCGCATCTCAGGATCATCGATGGGTTTCTGAATCGCTTCCTCTATTGGAAGACCAGCCTGTCGCATGACACGAATGAATGTTGAAATTTGACCAAGCTGCTTTTCAAACTGGACGTCTGTAGGCAGTTGGCTCGCAGTGGAGTTTACCATTGCACACCTCCTGTATTTCAAATCTACCGGAAAACCGTCCGGCCAGACCCGTTCGTTATGAGACGAGTGTTTAAGGGATTATTGATGCAACCCGCTAAACACTCGTCTCATGTGACTGAATTCTAGATTTCTTTGATTTTAAAAGAACAATGGCATTATAGCATAAGGGTCTTAATACGTCAAGCCTGCTTTACACCCTCCCTAGTTAGGCAATTTCTCCCCTCTTATTTGTGCATGCAGATGATCTATCCTGAGGAAAGAGAATGGATCAGACATCCTGAATCATTTCACGCTGCTTTTGAGTAAGGAGTCGCTATGCCAAACCTTGGCTGGGGCGGCGGTAATGGTATTTTGAATTCAAATGGGATTCCCTTGCTTTCAAAATATCGAGTGGTGTTCCAACGATTCCAATTGACAGTTTCATGTTTTGTAAGTATTATGATTCCAGTTCAATAACAAATTAAACATATCACAATCATCCTCTTAGCATAAGAGGAAGGAGGAGTAGAAATTGGAAAGATTCGGCATAGTAGCATTCGCCTTCGGATATAGGAAGGATGGCCCGGGGACAAGTAACCGCGCCTTAGCTCGCGTAGTGGAAAGGTTGATGATTGATTATCCGGACGCAGTTGTCGTATTGCAGCACGAAATTCTGGATTGTTTGTATGGATTCCCACATAGCAAACGTATCCACTTCGTTAGATGGCATAAAAATTCTGGCCAATATCTGGATTCCGAGGAAGTAATGCGACAAGCAGCTGAGTATTTTAATGAGGCCTACGTGAAGAAGATTTTCATTGTAGCCCAGCCATTTTTACATCTTCACGAGTGCATTAGTTTGGCGAAACAAAGTGGTTTTGAACCCGTTGTTCCGACAAAAATGAAAATTCCTTTTGACAAACAATCGGAACAGGAATGGACTCGGAGCCGCACAAAATTACTGGCATATGCCATCAAACAGAAACTTCTCAACCAACGTGGGAAATAATCTTAAAGGAGAATCCTATGTTATATCTTTTTCTTGCACTGTATATCGCTATTGGTACTACTGTAAATAAATACTGGTATCAAAAGAAATTGGAAAATCTTGAGAAGCAACTAAGAAAGGATCGAAACGACCAAACCCTGGAATTCAATCAGGTAAGGGAAGGTTTATGGACTTTTCTTATGATAATCCTTCCTCTATTCGTTGTTATTTATGAAAAAAAGACGAGATTCCGCCAATGGACGTATCCATTTTGCAGCCCAGAATGGAATGAAATGTCCAAGGAAGCAAAGATGCAATTTCTTTTGCAATAAGGCAGGTGGAAAAATTTCAAACGGCGTGCTTACACAGACGCCGTTTATTTTTTTATTTCAAACCTCCATTTTTTCTTCGCCCAAACCGGTCCCGCGTAATCTATTCCGATTCGCGGGGATTTTTTTATTTTTGGAATCTTTTCTCCCCGGTCTTCAATCCATAAACCGCTCCACGGGTTCGCAGATTTCCCGCTATATTTTCCATTAATATGAAAGAATTTAGTGACGCGCGCCGGACCGCTTATCCCCTCCACGCCGCGTATTAAAACAGCAGCCGGGTATCCTTCTCTGCCGCAAACAATATTTAAAAGCCAGTGCATGCCGTAGGTGAAATAAACATACCAATGCCCGGCGGGGCCAAACATCACTTTATTCCTAGGCGTCATACCGTGCGAAGCGTGCGAACCCTTATCATTAGAACCATCATATGCCTCCACTTCCGTAATCATTGCCGTAATCGTTTTACCGCGATATTTCCTCACTAAATGCTTGCCCAGCAAATCCTCCGCCACTTTTAACGTGGGACGATTGAAAAAATCTTGTTTCAAAATTTTTCTCATAGGATCATGGCTTCAAAATTTATCCATATGGATAAATTTTGAAGCCATTAATTTACTCATAATTTTCACAGTAAATTTCTTATTTCCTTCAGAACTTCAGCTGGGATCGGGTCGCGCGCCGGGCTTTTACCGGGATAACGCCAAGCGGTGATGATTTTTATTGATTTGGCGTTTGCCC
>JBEKSI010000017.1:0-14904 GCA_049997835.1 Minisyncoccia bacterium
TTCGCCGTAATCAATGTGGGAACGGAGCGTCTGAAGGGGCATCTTGCCCTTGGCGAGCCAGTCAGTTCTCGCGATTTCATTGCCATTCAACCGGCCGCCCATCCTTATTTTCGCGCCCTTCACTTCGTGATTCTGCATTATGGATTCAAGCGTTTTTTTCATCAGACGGCGATAAGGCAGACGCTTTTCAATGTCAAAAGCCAATTGCTGGGCCGTAATCGGGGCCGAGACCTCAAAACGTTTGAGCTCCTCAATATTGAGATTCAAATTGAAATTAATCGGGAAGCTGTTTTTGACGCGCAGGGATTTTATCTTTTTCACTATGTCGTTCTTCAAATCCTCTATTCCCTTGCCGCCGCGGCCAATAATAAGACCCGGCCGGCCGGCGCGCACGTTCACGCGAATATTTCCGCCCATTCGTTCTATTTCAATCGCGGCAATCCCGGCCGCGAGAATCTTTTCGCGGATTATTTTTCGGATCATCTCGTCTTCCTGAAGCAGGTACCTAAGGTTCTTTTTAAAGAACCAGCGGCTGGACCACGGAACATTGATGCCTAAGCGATATGAATTTGGTTTGATTTTTTGAGCCATGTGTTTAAATTGATTTTCTTTGGAACATCTTTCTGAAGCCGCCGGTTTTAGGCGTCGTTTTAATTTCGGATTTCTTCGTTTCCTTCGGTTTTTCCTTTTCGCTTATCTCCGACTTTTCCGTTCCCGTTTTCTTCTCTTTTTTCGATTTTTTCTTTTCTTCTTTCTTCACCGGCTTTTTTATCTCAATCGTGAAACGGCGGGGCTTGGCGTTTTCCATTACGCCGAGAATTACGGAAACATGCGAGGTCTTCTTCTCAATCAAACTCGCGGAACCGCGGGAACGGGGCGTCCAATGTCCGGTCTTCGGACCCTGATCCACTCTGATTTCTTTTATGAAAAGTTTATCCGGATCCAGTTTGTGGTTATTTTTGGCATTGGCGACCGCCGAACGCAATAATTTGATCAAGGCGTCTTTCGGACGGCGCGCGTTCAGCATGAGTTTTGCTTCCGCTTCCTGAACCGGCAAGCCACGGATGACATCGGCCAAAATACGCACCTTCCGGGGCGCAATTCGCAGATAATTCAATTGGGCTTTTACTTGTTCCATGGTTTTTGATTACTTTCCCGCCGCTGGCGCCGGTTTCGCGGCTTCCGCGGCTTTTTGCTCCACTTCCTTTTGGATCTTACCGCCGTGTTTGATGAATTTTCTGGTCGGCGAGAATTCACCCAAACGATGGCCCACCATATCCTCGCTGACCCTCACTTCAATGAAGTCCTTGCCGTTATGGACGCCAAAAATAAAGCCCACCATCTCGGGAGAGATTTCCGAATCGCGGGACCAGGTCTTAATGACCGTCCCGTCGCCCGACTTAAGCCGGGATATTTTTTTGATGAGCTTGGGATCCACCCAGGGCCCTTTTTTGGTTGAACGACTCATGTTATTTATTTGGCTTTCTCCTCTTAATAATCATCTTGTTTGACCATTTCTTTTTGGGCCGCGTCTTTCGGCCACCCGTAATCTTACCCCATTTTGTCTTTGGTTTCTTAGTGCCACGGGGCTGACGGCCTTCGCCGCCTCCGTAAGGATGATCGCGCGGATTCATTACGGAGCCGCGCACCGTGGGACGAATGCCCAGCCAGCGGGAACGCCCGGCCTTGCCGAGGGAAACCAAATTGTATTCAGGATTGGAAACCTGCCCGATAGAGGCGAAACTATCCCAAGAGACCCGGCGAACTTCTCCCGAAGGCATTTTCAGATCGGAATAACCGTCTTCGTGGGCGAGAATTTGAATGGAAATGCCGGCGGAACGGCCGAGCTGGCCGCCTTTGCCGGGCATAATTTCAACATTGTGCACAAAAGTGCCAACCGGAATTCTTTTTAAAATTGTGCGGCTCCCTATTTCAAGCGCGGCATTTTCATCGGTTATCACGACTGAACCGGTCTTAAGACCGTGCGGAGCAAGGATGTAGCGGCGTTCGCCGTCGGCGTAAACGATCTTGGCGATGAATGCCGTGCGATACGGATCGTATTCAATGGTTTCCACCCGGCCGACAATCCCCTTCTTATCTTGGAGAAAATCAACTTTGCGGTAAATAATTTTGTTTCCGCTTCCCTGATGACGCATGGTAATGCGGCCCTGGTTATTGCGCCCGGCGTTTTTCTTAAGCCGCTTCGTGAGATTCTTTTCCCGGCTGACATCCGAAAGAACGGAGTAGTCCACTACCGTGATAAACCGGCGCGAAGGACTTGTTGGGTTGTATTTTTTAATTGCCATATTTTTATTCAACCTCTATCTTGTCGCCGGCCTTTAAAGTAATAATGGCTTTTTTAATCGACTCGCGACGGCTTGTTCTGGAACCATAGCGCTTGAGCTTACCCGCGCGGCTTATCATGTTAACGGCAGTCACTTTGACGCCGTAGCGGCGCTGAACTTCATCGCGCACGGAGGGCTTGGTCGCGTTTTCGGAAACCAGAAAAACATATTTATTCTGAGCCAGAAGCATAGTCGCCCGTTCGGAAAGCCAGGGTTGTTTCAAAACAGTATTGGCAACCGTTTGATGAACCGTTGATTTCTTTTCTGGAACGGCCGTTTCTATTTTCGTCTTCACCGGCGCGTCGGTCTTCTTTGTTTTTTTGCCGAATAAACTCATGTTTATTTTTTATATTGATTAATGAGTTCCGCGACGGATTCTTTCTCAAAAAGGACGTTCTTCAGATTCAGAAGGTCGTAAACATTCAGGGAGTTGGCCGCAATCACGTTCACTTTGGGAATGTTCCGGGCGCCCAGTTTCATGTTTTTGTTGGTTTTGGCGGGCACCACGAGCACGCTCATTTTGGAAGCAAAAATGTTTTTTAAAATTACGGAGGCCTCTTTGGTTTTTGGCGCGTTAATTGCCATCGTATCCATTATTTTCAAATTATCTTCTTTCAGTTTCTTGGAAAGCACCGAGAAAACGGCCGCCTGTTTCATCTTTTGGTTTATTTTGCGCGAATAATCCCTTTCGTTTCTCGGGCCGAAGGTGATGCCGCCGCCTATCCAAAGCGGAGACCGGCTGGAACCGTGCCGAGAACGTCCGGTGTGTTTCTGCGCCCAGGGTTTTTTGCCGCCGCCGCGCACTTCGCTTCTGTCTTTGGTGTGCGCCCAGGGATGATGACGATTGGATAATTGAACGCTTAAGACCTGCTTCACGAGCTCGGGATTCCATTTCGCGCCAAAAATCTTCTCCGGGAGCTCCAGCTTTTCAACCACCTTGTTGTTTTTATCCAAAATTTCGGCTTTCATTTTTTTATATCTTGGCGATTTCAATTTTTCCGCCGGCGAATCCTGGCACCGCGCCTTTCACTAAAATAAGGCGTTCGTCTTTTTTTATCTCCATAACCTCAAGATTTCTCGTGGTAATCCGAACATTGCCGGTGTGTCCCGCCATGCGGCGGCCCTTGATCGTTCTCTGGGGAGCAGTCGGCCCGTTTGAACCGGGCGCGCGCAAACGGTCTTTCTGGCCGTGGCTTTTGGGTCCGCCGTGGAAACCGTAGCGCTTCACGACACCCTGAAAACCAAGGCCCCTGCTCGTCCCCGAAACCTTCACTAAATCCCCTTCTTTTAAGGTTTCAAAATCCGTTCCTTCTTTCATGCGGACAGGCGTAACCGGCACCGATTTCTCGGCTTTCCAGATTTGTATCATCCTCATTTTTTCGCCTATTAGCTTCATGGTTTTGTTTTAAGTCAAAAAAACAACCGAGACCGAGCCGGTTGTTTTTTGTTTTGGCTACTTGTCTCGCAGGGAATATCCCGCGTGGGATTCTCCTGTCTTTTTGTATTTAACCCTATACTACATCATCTTTATTTCAACGTCAACGCCAGAGGGTAAATTCAAATCCGTCAGGGATTCAATGATTTTCTGCTGGGGATTCATAATATCCACTATCCGCTTGTGAACCCGAAGCTCAAATTGTTCCCGGGACTTTTTATGAACAAAGGTGGAACGGTTTACGGTGTATCGCTTGAATTCCGTCGGAAGCGGAACGGGGCCGATCACGTCGCCACCCTGGTGTTTGATGGCTTCAATGATCTGCTTCACGGAATTATCAATAAGCTTGGTATCGTAGGCCTTTACCTTTATCCGTAATTTTTCTTTTTGAATTTGCTCTTCTTTTTTTGGCATGATAAATGACTAATAACAAATAACTCACAACTAATAATTACGTGTTATAGGTTATGAGTTATAAGTTTAAAGTTATTTAAGTATTTTAGTCACTACGCCGGCGCCCACCGTCTTGCCGCCTTCTCTGATGGCAAAGCGCTGTTTCTCTTCCAAAGCCACCGGAGCAATCAGTTTTACCGTAAAGGTAACCGTGTCGCCCGGCATGACCATTTCTACTCCCTGCGCGAGCGTTACCTCTCCGGTAACGTCAGTCGTGCGGATATAGAATTGGGGCTTGTAGCCAGTGAAGAACGGTGTGTGTCGGCCGCCTTCCTCTTTGCTTAAGATAAGAACCTCAGCCGTGAATTCGGTGTGCGGCGTGACGCTTCCCGGTTTCGCGATAACCTGGCCGCGCTCCACGTCTTCTTTCTTCAATCCGCGAAGCAAAACACCCACGTTGTCGCCCGCCCGACCTTCATCAAGCAGTTTCTGGAACATTTCAATACCGGTCACAACCGTTTTCGCGGTCGGACGCAAACCGACGATTTCCACTTCTTCGTTGACTTTAATGATGCCGCGCTCCACCCGGCCGGTCACAACAGTGCCGCGGCCTTCAATGGAGAAAATGTCTTCAATCGGCATAAGGAACGGCTTGTCCGTCGCCCGAACCGGCTCCGGAATGTATTCATCCATCGCCTTAATGAGCTCCAATATCGGCTTCGCGTCTTCGCTGTCGACGGAAGTCGCATTCAACGCCTTCAAAGCCGAACCGCGAATGATCGGGGTTTCATCGCCCGGGAACTGATATTTCTTAAGAAGCTCGCGGACTTCGGATTCAACCAGATTAATGAGTTCCGGATCATCCACCGTATCCACTTTATTGAGGAAAACGATAATGGAGGGCACGCCTACCTGACGAGCGAGAAGAATGTGCTCGCGGGTCTGAGGCATCGGGCCATCGGCTGCGGAAACCACGAGAATCGCGCCATCCATCTGGGCGGCGCCCGTAATCATGTTTTTGATGTAATCCGCGTGGCCGGGCGCGTCAATGTGCGCGTAGTGGCGCTTTTCGGATTCGTACTCGGAGTGGTGAAGCGCGATGGTGATACCGCGGGCTTTTTCCTCCGGCGCGTTGTCTATCTGATCAACCTTTTCTTCCTTTTTGGCCAGACCCTTCATAAAAAGGATGTGAGTAATGGCCGCGGTCAAGGTTGTCTTGCCGTGGTCCACGTGGCCGATAGTACCCACGTTAACGTGAGGTTTTGTCCTCTGAAATTTTTCTTTTTCTGCCATGTTTTTTTGTTTTAGTTTCGACCTAAAATATTTAAAAAGCGACTTTTACGCAGTTGGATATAATCTTGGCGGATTGGCTCCGAAATGTCAATACTGGAGCGATTGTGGATAATTACGGCTGGAAAAGTTCCGCCGGTTCAAATTTCACTTCTTTCACTTCCGGAAATTGAAGCGCGGTTTTTGAAATTTGCGCCCAGAGCAAACCGACCCGGCACGAGCCTCCCCCGCTTTTATTTTCGGGGTCGTCAAATTTCAAAGTGAGCGTTCCGTTGTTTAAATTGGCCCCGATTAATTTTAATCCGCTTAACGGGAATTCCGTTTTAAATCCCGCGAGCTTTTCTTCGTCGCTTACTCCACCCTTCAGAAGCAGATTAACTGCGTCTTGAACTGGAGTTTGTGAAATTGGAATCGCTCGCTCAACCTGTAGAACGGCATCCCGACCGCATGGTATATAATCGGCAATTTCCCTGTCCTTAGTTTCGTTATAATAATACAAATTAACTTTTCTCGTTTCTTTTGAAAAAGACTCAAACCTGATAGGCATTTCGTATGTCTTGGCCTCGCTCTCGTCTTTCGGATTGTCGTCCTTAAAAATCAATTTACCGGTTTCGGTTTTTGGGACATTAGTAAAAACCAACGTGCCTTCAAAATTTACTTCAGGTTTCATCCACTCGCCCACCGCGCGCAAAATTGCCATGCCCAATTTATTCCCGTTGGCATCAAAAAGCGTGGCCGCTCCGGCCTGCGCTTCAAAAACCACCCAGCCGGACTTTGTAACACCCTGAATTTTTAGCGGTGAAGAAATAATTTCTCCAACTTCCGGCGAAGAAATTTTTATGAAAGAGTTTTCTATTATTTCCTGTCCGGGGGAATGAAAAATATAATAGCCGGTTAAACCGGCTAAAATAACGACTCCTGTAATGATTAATTTATTCGCCACAATATCTATTTCTTCTTCCCCTCAATAATAAGTTGGGCAATATTATTCGGCACTTCTTCGTAATGCGAGAATTCCATCGTAAAGCTTCCGCGCCCCTGGGTCATTGAACGCAGATTCGTGGAGTAGCCGAACATTTCGGAAAGAGGAACGTTCACATCCACGACGCGCACCGTGCCGCGCTCGCCCATTTCCTTGATCTTGCCACGCTTCGCGCTCAGGTCGCCCGTCACGTCGCCCAGGAAATCCGGCGGAGTGATGACCTGCACCTTCATAATCGGTTCAAGAAGAACAAGTTTCGCCTGGCGGCAGGCCTCTTGAAGAGCCATGGAGCCGGCAATTTTGAAAGCGAATTCCGAAGAGTCCACATCGTGATATGAACCGTCGAATAAGGTCACCTGCAAATCCACGAGCGGGTAGCCCGCGAGAATTCCCTTCTGAGCCGCTTCCGTCACGCCTTTTTCAACCGGCGTGATAAATTCCTGCGGAATGGCGCCGCCTTTGATCTCATCCAAAAATTCAAAACCCTTGCCGCGCTCAAGCGGTTCCACTTTAAGCCAGACGTGTCCGTATTGGCCGCGTCCGCCGGATTGGCGAATGTATTTTCCTTCCGCTTCAGCTTTGCCTTTAATGGTTTCTTTGTAAGCCACCTGCGGCCGGCCCGTATTGGCCTCTACGGCAAATTCGCGCTTCATTCTTTCCACAAGAATTTCCAAGTGCAGTTCACCCATGCCGGAAATAATCGTTTCGCCGGAATCAGGGTCGCCCGAGACCTTAAAGGTCGGGTCCTCTTCGGCCAGACGGTGCAGAGCAATACCCATCTTTTCCTGGTCAACTTTGGTCTTAGGTTCAATCCGGACGGAAATAACCGGCTCGGGGAAGACTATTCTTTCTAAAATAATTGCTTTTTCAGGGTCGGTCAGCGTATCGCCGGTCGTTGTGTTTTTCAAACCGACAATCGCGCCCAAATCGCCCGCGCAAATTTCATCCACTTCTTCGCGATGGTTCGCGTGCATCCGCACGATACGGCCAATGCGTTCCTGGTTATTTTTGGTTGCGTTTAAAATATAACTGCCGCGCTTCAAAATCCCCGAATAAACGCGGAAGTAAGTTAAGGAACCTACGAACGGGTCGGCGGCGATTTTAAAAGCCAGAGCGGCGAGCGGCTCGTTATCGTCCGGATGACGTTCTTCCTCGGCATGAGTGTTAAAATTTAAACCTTTTGTCGGCGGCATATCCTTCGGCGAAGGGAGATAATCAACTACGCCGTCCAAAACGAGTTGGACACCCTTATTCTTCAAAGCCGAACCGCAATAAACCGGCACGAGCGTGTTATCAATCGTCGCTTTCCTTAAAACTTTCTTCAAAGAAGCAATGTCCGGCTCTTTGCCCTCAAGATATAAACTCATTAAGTGGTCGTCTCTATCCACTATCTTTTCAATCAGATGATGGCGTTTGGCTTTCGCTTCCTCCAAAAGATTCGCCGGGACTTCGCCTTCAATGATTTTTTCGCCGTGTTCGCCTTCAAAGTGGTAGGACTTCATATGAAGAAGATCAATAACGCCTTCAAACTGCCCCTCCAGACCCATCGGAATCTGAACCGCAACGGCATTCGGCGTCAGTCTTTCCAAAATTGAATTAAAACTTTTTTCAAAACTCGCGCCCGTCCGGTCCAGTTTATTAATGAAACAGATGCGCGGGGTCTTGTATTCATCCGCGTAGTGCCAGTTGGTTTCGGATTGCGGCTCCACGCCCGCCACGCCGTCAAAGACGACAACCGCGCCGTCCAAAACGCGCAAAGAGCGTTTTACTTCAACCGTGAAATCAATATGGCCCGGAGTATCAATCAGATTGAGACAATATTCCATTTTCTTGTCGCCCTTCGCGTAAGTCGGGGTCCAGAAACAGGTTGTCGCGGCGGAAGTGATCGTGATGCCGCGTTCGCGTTCCTGTTCCATCCAATCCATCACCGTATCGCCTTCATGCACTTCGCCGATCTTGTGGGCAACGCCGGTATAAAAAAGAATGCGTTCGGAGGTAGTCGTCTTACCCGCGTCTATGTGGGCGACAATGCCAATATCCCTCACCTTTTCAATTGGGTACTGTCTTGGCATAAAAAGATTTAATTTCGGATGTAGCTCGCGAAAGCTCTGTTAGCCTCAGCCATTCTGTGAGTGTCCTGTTTCTTTTTGATGGCCGCGCCGTCGTTCTTGGAAGCAAGGATCAGTTCATCCGCCAGTTTTTCCGCCATCGGCTTTCCTTTCTTTCCATTTGCGGCGGAAATTATCCAGTGAGTCGCGAGGAAAAACTTCCGTTCCGGGCGCACCTCTCGCGGAATCTGGTAGTTCGCCCCGCCGATGCGCTTTGAAGCTACCTCCAAAAGCGGCGTGGCATTTTCAATCGCCTTTTCAAAGACCGTTATCGGCTCCTCTTTCGTGACCTCGCGGATCTTTTCCATCGCGCCGTAAAAGACGCTTTCCGCTACGGATTTTTTGCCGCCCGTCATTAAATAATTGATAAATCGGCCGACATCCACCCGGTTATACTTAAAATCCGCCTTACGTTCGTTCTTTTTAAAACCTTTTCGTCTCATGTTATAAGTTTATAGTTTTTAGTAATTGTGTTATTTGGCGGCTCCTTTATTCTTTTTTGAACCGTACTTGGAACGCTGTTGCTTTCTGTCCACGCCGCCGGTATCCAGTACGCCGCGCACAATGTGATAGCGAACACCCGGCAAATCCTTCACGCGGCCGCCGCGGATCATCACAACGGAGTGTTCCTGCAGATTATGTCCTTCGCCCGGAATGTAGGCCGTGACTTCCATGCCGTTCGTAAGCCGCACCCTCGCCACCTTCCGCAGAGCGGAATTCGGTTTCTTGGGGGTAGTCGTAAAAACCTTCAAACAGACGCCCCGTTTGAAAGGCGAAGAAGACGATACCGGGCGGTTTTTGATGTAATTAAAATAAAAATCTAGAGCGGGCGCTTTAGATTTTCCTTGGGTTTTCACCCGACCGCGCTTAATTAACTGATGAATCGTAGGCATTTTTAAATGCGTATTAAATCTAACCAATGGCTCATTATATGTCAAGAATAGGTTTTGGGCATAAAACAAATATAATTTATATTGATTTGGAATTTAATATGATTCTTAGCGAGCCCCGGCACGATGGGAAAAGTGGGTAAGACTTGGGCTAGCGCCCCGGAGCGCACACTTTTCACGCGTGCCGGGACTCGCACTAGATTAAACTCCAAGAAAAATCTTTGCGATAAACGAAATGAGCGGGCTTATGAAAGGCATTCCGATGAATATGAAAGCCAGAAGCAAAATCCATCCGTAGGGATTTCTTTCTTCAAAGAATGATTTTACGTTTCCCGCGGAATCGGGCAAAACGGCCATCATCACCTTCGCGCCATCCAAAGGCGGAATAGGCACGAGATTGAAAACGGCAAGCGCGATGTTTATGATTACCGCCAAACCGACCAATCCCTGCGCCGCAATAAGGACGTTATTCGTACTTAAATTCAGAAGATGGAAAACTATGCTTAAAACGGCGGCGATGGAAAGATTGCTCAAGGGCCCCGCGGCCGCGATGAGCGCCGCACCCTTCTCCGGATTTTTCAGATTATAGGGATTATAAGGCACCGGCTTAGCCCAACCAAAAACAATCCCGCCGGGTATGAGCGAAAGCATTAATGGCAAAAGAATGGAACCGAACGGGTCCAGATGTTTCAAGGGATTCAAAGTTAGTCGCCCCGCTAAACGGGCCGTAGGATCGCCCAGCTTCTCCGCCATAAAGCCATGCGATACTTCATGAATCACTGCCGAGAAAATTAGAATAATAATTTCAAAAACAATTAAAGCCATGTCTTCTAATGTTATAATAAAGATATGAAAAATGACAAAACGGTATATTTCATAATCTTAATCTTCGCCTTTTTGGTCTTAGGTGGATTTTTCGTGGTATTAAACCAGATAAGCGGCTTATCGTCCCAGGTTAAAGATAATGAGCTCAATCTCCAGTTGATTTCTAAAAATGCGGGTTTAATAACGACTCCTCCGGCCACATCCACCGCAAGCGTAAGCCAGAATAATGAAAGCACCTCAACTCAAAACCAGAATAACAATCCCCTTCCTGTTTCAAACGATATAGTCGTTCCGACGGGAATAATTTTTACGGCAAGTTCCAGCGCTTCGCTCCAACCTCAGACGTCCGTCACGATAACCATTGAAAGCGTCACTAAAAAATCCGACGGAACCGCAGTGGTTTCACTTAAGGCCTTTACCGACCAGGCCTCCGGATACAGCGCCATTGATCCGGCGAGTTTCATCCAATACGTGAGTTTGGATTATGAAAATCAGAAGCCGACAAATATAAGCCCTGTCTTCGCTTCAATGCCGCCCAAGAGCGCGACGAGCGGCACGGTTACTTTCCATATAGACCCCGCTAAAAACATGATGATCATTCAAACGGGCCAGGGTGACAATCCGAAATATTACGAAATAAATTTCACGAACGAAACGTATAAGGAGACGATAATTGGGTGATATTAAAACCCGGCACGCGAAAAAAGTGTGTGCTCCGGGCCGACAAGACCTCGGTCTTACCCACTTTTTCCATCGTGCTGGGTTTTAAAAATTACTCTAGCTGTAAAAATATTTATCGTTGACAGAAGAATAAGCATCATTTATTCTCTAATTACCATGCGAATGTGCGAAAAGTGTACAAAATCGTTTTTGATGGGTGGAACTAGAATAAAGCTCCGCGGAAAATACAACCCGACCAACTGGACTAAGAAACGGGCGAATTTGCAGTGGACGAATCTGCTTAATAAAAAAGGAAAGCGTTCTCTGGTCTGCACCAAGTGCCTGCGGACGCTTACGAATAAGGCCTCCGGGAAAAAGAAATAGAAAAAAACCCCGCTATCAGCGAGGTTTCTTTTTAATAATGATGATGGCTTTGTGCCATTAATTGCCACTCATGCAGCCGGTGTTTTCAATAACCTTCGCCGGCGGCAGAAATTGGGATTTTTCCTGAATCGGAGGGGATTTTCCCTTCGACTCCGGAAGGATTGGGGTAATGAACTTTTTTTCTCCCGATTCCTTTTTCTGCGCTTCTGTAGATTCTTTTGCCATAAACAAACACTCCTTCTTGCTTTGGTTCACTAAAAAAACTACGATTAGTTAAACGGGCTGTCGTATAGTGGCAGTACGCATGCATGGGGTGCATGTAGCCCGGGTTCAATTCCCGGCAGCCCGACAAATCAAAGTTTAAAGCCATTGGTTTCTTACGTATAATCCCGCTTTTATAACCCCAATAATCACCGGGACCGGACAAATGCCGCCCTTTTCGGCGATGTGCTTATAAACTTTCTTTTGCCTGAAAGATAATCTGCCGTAATTCTTGTTTATTCTCTTTGTGTCTTCAGGAAAAACACTTGGAGTTTTCTCCAGAATCATTTCAATTTGTTCTGAGGATACATTAAAGGACAATTCCGACGATACAGATGATTTTATCAACCCGACAATAATGGGTTTTAAATGATCACTTTCATCTATCTGTCCTATGTCTTTGAAGTGTTGAAGCAAGCTTTCGGCCATAACCACCTCCTATATTGTTTCCTTAATTTAAACAGAGCTGAGATAAGTTTTACCTTATCCCAACTTATAAATCAAATAAATAGAATAGGAACTCGGCAAGTTGAAAAAGTGGGTAGGACTTGGCCTAGCGGCCCGGAGCGCACACTTTTTCGACTTGTCGAGTTCTTTAACTCTAATATCCCTCTAGCTTCTTGGATTTATCGTGTCCCCGGATCTTGTCCAGCGCCTTAGCTTCAATTTGCCGGATGCGTTCGCGGGTCACGCCGAAAACCTTCCCTACTTCTTCAAGCGTGTGCGGAATGTTGTCTTCCAAACCGAAACGCATTGAAAGTATTTTTCTCTCGCGGTCCGTAAGGTCGGCGAGAATTTCCTTTATTTGGTCTTTTAACAGAGCGTGGTTTGCCATCTGGTCCGGGCTCAAACTCTGCTCGTCTTTTATGAAATCCGAAAGTGAAAGATCGTCTTCGCTGTCGCCAATGGGCGCTTCAAGCGAAATTACTTCCTGAGATATTTTTTGGATATAGTGGACTTTTTTCACATCCATCCCCATTTCCGTCGCGATCTCCTCCGGCAGCGGCTCGCGGCCAAGTTCCTGCATTAACTGCCGCTTGGTTTGGGTATATTTTGTGATCGTCTCCACCATATGGACCGGAATGCGAATAGTGCGGGAATAGTCCGCCAAAGCGCGCGTCACGGCCTGACGGATCCACCAGGTTGCATAAGTGGAAAACTTGAAGCCCTTCCGATAATCAAACTTATCCACGGCGCGGGATAAACCGATATTCCCCTCTTGAATCAAATCCAAAATGCTCAAGCGCGGAGAGCGGTTCACATAACGTTTCGCGATTGAAACCACAAGACGCAGGTTCGCCTGGATCAATCTTTTGCGCGCCATTTCGTCTCCTTTTTCCGCCCGCTTCGCTATGTCTTTTTCCTCCTGGCCGGTGAGAAGCGCGGTTTTGCCGATTTCTTTGAGATACATCTGAACCGCGTCCGGCAAGGTCTGATCCAGACGCGTCGCTTCCTTCAATTCTTGAAGGGAAATTTCCTCCAACTTCGTGTCTTTGATGAATAAACTTGTCTCTTTTATCTTTATCCCTTCTCCTTCTATTTTTTCATAGGCCCTGTCCAGAAAGACGAGATTTTTTTCTATATCCGGGAAAAAATTGAGTATTTCCGCGTCCGTGATAAAACCCCGGCTTCGGCCCCGCCGCACAAGCTCCTTAAGCCCAACTTCATATTCCACCGGAATATAAAGCTTCTTTTCTTTTTTCCCTTTCTTGGCCGCGGCCGACGCGGATTTTTTCGGAGTTTTCTTTTTCTTCGCAATCTTTGTTTTCTTTTTCTTTTTTTTCGCTTTAATTTTAATTTTCTTCTTCATGTTTTTTATTTCGTGAAATCGTTGAGTCTTTTCGTAATTTCGGAAAAATCTCCGAGAAGCTGATTCATTAAATCCTCCTTTCCGCTCGCCTGAGCCATTTTGAGGGATTTTTTAATTATCGCCTGACGCTCCCTGAGCTCCACTGTTTCCAACCTCCTCATTAAATCTCTGAATTCTTTTTCCAATTTGTCCTCGTCCGCGTCCGCGAATTCATAAGAGGACTGAAGTTCCAAAAGGCCGCGCGCTTCTTCGGAAGGATTTTCCAGGATCTTTTGAAAAACCGGCGGCAGGAGCTGACTATTGGCTTTCAGAATATTCAAAAATTTGTCTTTTGTCAAAGCGAGGGCGACCAGACGTTTGGCCACCGCATCCGAGTAATCGGCTGAGACCGCTCCGGCTTCATCCCCCTCTTCTTCAACGTAGCCGGCCAGCTCGTCAATCCCCCTGATTTCTTCCGAAAGAGCGCTTTCCGAAATGCCGGATTCGCCGGAAAGTTTCTTAAGCCAAAAATTCTCTTCCACCGCGCTCTTCAAAGATTTTATAAGGGAAAGCAAATGGCGAATGGTTCTTTTTCTTTTCGGAACGTCATTTTCATCCCAATTCTCCGGCGAAAAATATATTCCGAAGATATATTGGAAAGCCGGCTTCGCGGAAACAATCGCTTCTTTCAGGAATTCCGGAGCGGCTTTCGCGGCATCCGCCGGATCCTTGAACTTGCCCAAATCTACGACCTTCACGTGAAAATCAAAGTTATTGAAAAACTCCAAGCTCCTTTCCAGGGCCTTGAGCCCGGCCGAATCGTTATCAAAGCTCACAAAGGCCGTATCCGCCATCCGGCGCAATTTTTCCAAATGATAGGGCGTCAAACTCGTTCCCGAAACCGCGACGATATTTTTCACGCCCGACTGCCAAGCGCCCAGGAAATCCATCTGGCCCTCAACGAGCAATACGGAGCGACTCTCATTTATAAATTGCTTGGATCTGTCAAAGCCATAGAGCGTCCGGGATTTGTTGAAGATCGGCGTTTCGGGCGAGTTCAGATATTTGGGCGGCGGAGTCGGCGAATCCGCGTATTTTGCCTCCGCTTCGGGCGTAATCCGGCCGGTGAAAGCGATGGTTTTCCCCACCTGGTTATTAATGGGGAAAATTATCCTTTCAAAAAATTTATCGCGATAAAGGCCGCTCGTGTTTTTTTGCGCGAGGCCGGCTCTCACGATATCTTTCACGTCGTGCCCCTTTTTCAAAAGGTGGACGGTCAGCGTTTCTCCCCCGGAAGCAAACCCCAGATCAAATTCCTCCATTGTTTCCGGCGCGATGCCGCGCCCCGAAAGATAATCAACGGCGGATTTATTTTTCTTGAGTTCGCTTTTGTAGAAATTTTTCGCTTCTTCGTGAAGGTCGTAAAGAATCCCGAATTCGCGCTGTTGGATCGGGCTCATTATCTGGATATTGAGCCCCGCCTTTTCCGCGAGAAACCGCAGCGCTTCCGGAAATTCCAGATGCTCGTAGAGCATCGCGAAT
>JBEKSI010000018.1:0-13505 GCA_049997835.1 Minisyncoccia bacterium
ACAACCGACACAGACAGTGTTATTTGGAGCGATATAATACAAAATTCCTCATCAACCCCTTCATCAACCTTGCCGGAAGTTTCATACTCAACTTCAACTCAAACCGATACATCAACATCAACTCCATCCGGCGCTCCGCCAGATTCAACATCAACTACTTCTAATGTTCCAGAAGCTCCGTCATCAACGGAATCAAATCAACCGTCGCCCGCCGCGATTACAACAAACCCGGTCCAGCCGGACGCTTCAAGCACACCGCCCGCAACGCCGCCTCCGGATAGCAATGTTCAATCAACAACGCAACCGGAACAGCCAACTAACGCAACCTCAACAACCTCATTTTTTGATTTCCTGATTAAAAAGGCCTTTGCCGATTCGTCTCAAGATCAGCAAAATTTTCTCCAAATAACTTATTCAACTGACGGAAAAGGTTGGAGCGCGCTCGGCTACATAAATGAGTCAAACTGGAAAGATTTCTCCGCGGATATTCCAGTGAGTTCCTGGGATGACATCGGCAAACTCCAGATTCAGATCGCTCCGGTAACGGCTCTTGATATGCCGGCGATATATTTGGATAGTGTGTGGTTGGAAGTAAATTATGATCAATCTATTATTGATTCGCTTAAGGAAGGAGCGAATGCAGTGTTGGATGCCGCTTCAAATGTCGGGGATGTGGTGAACGACGCCATTAATACCGCCACTGATGAGATAAAACAAATAGTTGATAATACCTTGAACTCCGATGAAACCAAAAAAACGGAATCCGTTCCCCAAGATACGCAACCAGAAATCAAAGCCCCAAAGTTTTCCTTTGCGATAAAACGTTCTTTATCCACCGAGACAAAAGACCTTCCCTGGTTTCCAACCGACCCTAAAAAGCAGAGAAAGACCACCGGCAGCGTGGGCTCGGCTGACGTGATTGCCACTGGCGACCAAAATAGCTTTAAGGTGGAGGGCGTGTGCGGAGACATTTATTACACCGTGCTTCTTTTCCGAAACAGCGATGATTATTTGAAAGATCCCTCTTCGGCGGTCTTAAACAGGGCCTACCCATGCGAGAACGGAAATTTCAGCCAGACGTTCTCCGCGCAGGATTTTCCGAACATCCCCGACGGAACTTATTTTCTCTTGACGGCCGACCAGGGCGCCCAAGGTCCATGGAAACCCAATGCCGCAATCCGTGAAATTACCGTTGTAAAACAAAATCAATGATCTCTTCCAACTCTCTTCATAAGAGCAACATCGTTTTCGTCTTCAGGGATAAAAATCCCAACTTGCCGGAAAACAGCGAACTCACCGCGCTCTTCCAAGGCGAGCGGGGCAGGGGAGCGCAAATGGTGGACGACCCGTTCATGAGAATGAAAATTCTGGACGTGCCCCAGATGAAGATTCAGGTCGCTCTAGAAGGGAACCGGTTGAGAGTGGAGGATCTGGAAGCGCGCGCGCCCGAGGACTCAATTATTATTGAAGAAGGCGTCAGAATTTTCAAAGATCTGTTCTTAAATCGGCAGGTTACCTTTGAGGGATTCGGCTTTAATTTTGAAATCTACTATCAGCATTCCGATGTCATCCGAATAGGCGACTTGTTTAATAATATTTCCTCCCAACCACTTGAAATCGGCGAGGGATTGATGGATTTCGGTTGGCAGTGGACGACCGCCGATAAAAACGGATTTAAAACGGACGGATATTTTCTTAAGATAACAGCTCCGTTAGAATTTGTCATTCACCACAACGCGCACTTCAAACTCCGCGAGATTCCGGAAGTGAAAGAATTTAAAAAACTCTTTGAATCGTCCTATCAAAAAACGCACATCGTAGCCGAATCATTAAAACTGTAATGAGCCTCTCAGTTAATAAAAAAAGCGGCGTCAAGTTAAAGACCTCCAAGGAAAATGGGAAGCTTATTTTAGCCGCGCTCATAATTATTGAATCCATTTTTACTTTCTTCCTTTACTTGTCTCTCGCGGGGAAAATCTTTGCCCCGCCGCCCGCCCAATCGGCTCTGGGCGTGCCGGAACAGATCTCTTACCAAGGACGGCTTACCGACACTTCAGGAAACCCGTTGGGCGGCACCGGCACCCCTTATTGTTTCCGCTATTCCATATATGACGACCCGAGCGCCGGCAGTAAATTATGGCCGAGTGGAACGCCCGCGACATCCACCATAACCGTCGCTGACGGCGTCTTCAGCGACCAGATCGGCAGAACGGGGCTAGATAGCTTAACAACCCTTGATTTCATGTCTACCTCCACGCTCTATTTGAACGTGGAAGTGAATACCGTCACCTCAACCTGCACCGGCACTTGGAGCAATCTTCTGCCCCGCCAGCAAATCTCCTCCGCGGGTTTCGCTCAGACCGCGCAAAATATCTACGGGGATCGCATCAGAACGAACGTCGCGAATAAAGTTCAAATAGGCACGGGCGCCGGCCAGGCCACTTCATCAATTACGCTTCTTTCTCTTGATGTCGCGAACGTTATGGAAACGGTCGGGAGTTCATGCACGAACAACGGCACGCTTTGGTATAACTCCTCGTCCACAAGGGCTTATATCTGCGAAGCGGGGCTTATTCAAGCCATCTCAAACGCTTCCACTACGATTGCCGGCCTTAAAGAAAATAGCACCAGCACCGTTATCTCTGCTGGAACGGTGAACTTCTCTGCTTCCGCGAACATTACTATTAGCCAAACTGGGAATACTTTACAATTTTCTGCGGCAGCGCCAGGCGCTGGCGGGGGAGCAACTCTTAGCAATTTTTACCATCCACCTGGAGTTATGCAAAGTGCCATGAGTTTGTCCGCCTCCTCGGGAGGGTATCTCACATTCGTTCCTTTCCATTTGGACCAAAATTTATCTGCCACTCGGGCAGCGATTATGGTTTCCATCACCGGTGCCTCAACCACAAATACTACCTTGCGCTCCAACCAAATATCCTTGCAGGTAGGCACTTTACGAGAGGTGGCGGCACGTCTACGGCCAGTATTTACGGGGCCACGACGGCTGCGACTACTTATTCCTGGGGCTGGAGCAGCACCACGAACACGGCGACTTTAGCGAGTATCACCGGCTGGAGGCGATTATCCATACCTATAGCCATTTCCGCTACACCGGGAGATTATTGGTACGGGGTTTGGTTAAGTCAGGCGCAGAGCGCGACAGGTTCGGGTGTCATCGCTTCCATAGCAATAGGCCCTTACAGTTCAGCTCTCGTTTATGGAGGCAATATTGGTTTAACTACCAATTCTTCGCGACAGCCAGTATTGGGTATGGGTGTCTACAGTAATACCGTCACTACCGCTTTGATCACCTCTACTCCAATCGTTAATATTAAGTCCTCCACGGCAGGTTGGAATGCGCAGCCATGGATTTTATTCACAAGTTTTGATATGAACTAAAGACATGAAAGAAAATATAAAATATATCATTATTTCGGTTGTCCTGGCTATGGTGACTTTTATCGTCGGATTTTATATCAGTCGAATGAGCGGGAACGTGCAAAATACTGCTGCCCTAGGAAAGAATGTCGGAAACGAAATTGGAAAATACAGTTTCATCAATCAGGCAGTGACCCTGAATATTGGCAAGCATTTTATCATCAACTTCAAACCATTAAAGCAACAAATTGAAGCGGTCCAAAAACAATACTCCCAAAAAACCTACGTTTATTTTCTCTACCTTAATAATGGTTCCTGGATCGGATTGAATGAACTAGACAATTTCACGGCCGCCAGCACCGTTAAGGTACCGCTAGCCATGGCAACTTACAGAGCGGTTGAGGACGGGAAAATACGCTTGGCCGACTCTTACACGCTTGAAGAATTGGATCTAAATAGGGGTTTTGGAGATCTATATCAGGCGGGAGCGGATAACTCTTTCACGATCGGGGAACTCATAAAAATCATGCTAGAAAACTCCGACAACACTGCCCAGAACGCGGTCTTCAACGCTTTGGGGAAGATCGGTATCGATCAACCGCTTACGGATGTGTATCAATCTTTCGGCTGGGCTTTCGATATTGGGCAAACACCGAACTTCGGTAAAATCAACCTCAAGACCCTTTCAGATATGTTTGTCGCCCTGTATAACGCTAAATATGTGAGTATCGGACACTCCCAGCAGATTCTGGAATATCTGAACAATTCGCCGTTCAAAGGTAAAATTGTCGCAGGCGTGCCCGAAGATATTCCAGTAGCCCACAAAATAGGTATTTCCGAGGGCGACGAAACTTTTTCGGATTGCGGCATCGTCTACGCGCCCAATCGGAACTACCTTCTATGTCTCGGTTCTAACGGCGGTGATGAAAAGAAAGCTGATAAGTTCATGTCCGAAGTTTCCAAAGCGGCGTACGATTATGTAATAGAAAATTGATTATGGAAGAAACACGTAAAGTTAAAATTGAGGAGTTATTGGCCACCGCCAAGGCCAAAGAGTGGGAAACGCGGGTTCTTAAGGGGAACACCTACCGCAATTTTTCCACCATCATTGTGATTGCAACCCGGGGGAAAAGCGTTACGAACGTCCGATGTCCCAAATGCAGCCATCCCTTTGAAGTGGAGCACTGGGTCGGCTTCCACCCTTGGATTGTGGAATCCTGGAAACGATTTATCAAACCTATGAACATTCCGGTTCAAGAAATGATCGTATCCGGACACGAAGTGGGCAATGCCTACGAGGAAGCGGTTCAGATTATTCTTAATACCCCTCAGCTCAAGAATTACCGTTACATACTTTTTCTTGAGGATGACATTATTGTGCCGTTTATAAACAACTCCTTCGGGCCGCTGATCGAGCTTTTCAAACATATGGAAAAATTCGATGTTGCCTCCGCGTTATACTGGACAAAGGGTGAACCATCTCTTCCACTTGTCTACGGTAATGGGGACATAAATATACCTAATCCCTTTGAGGTAAACTCCGACTGGCAGCCAGGCAACACCGTTGAAGTGAACGGTTGCGGCATGGGCTTCGCGCTCATGAAGAGAAATATTTTTGAGGACCCGCGTTTGGGAAAACCGTTCTTCAAAACGGTGAATGAGGTTAAAGACGGCCAATTCAAGGGCTACACACAAGACCTTTATTTTTATGAGAAGATCAAAAAATTGGGTTACAAGATATGCGTTGATACCGGCATCCGTTGCGGTCATCTCGATTTCCAGAGCGAGGTGGTTTACTAACCATGAATAGGGAAGGGTTCGACGAACTATTGGGAAATGTCAGGCGTAAATATGGCTCATTTTTTTCGTATGACCTCAATTTTGAAAAAACGATCACTCCCAGAAAAGATTTGGCTATATTTTTCAATCGTCTCTTAGCCATCGCGAATGATATATTCAGGGATGTACCCATGAAGAAGATTAGGATCTTAGATCTTGGATCTTACGAGGGTATATTTTCCATAGGTTTTGCTCAACTTGGCGCAGAGGTGGTCTCGGTCGAGGGAAGAGAGATCAATTCCGCCAAAATAAAAATCGCTAAAGAATATCTAGGTCTGAAGAAACTTGATGTGATTCAGACCGACGTTCGAGCCGTTAATAAGGAAAAATACGGCCGATTTGACCTCGTGCTTGCCTGCGGCATTATGTACCACCTGGATGTTCCCTCAGTCTTTGATGTGACCAAGAACATCTTTGATATGACTGAACGTTCGGCCATCTTTGACACTCACATCGCCCTATCTCGGCCAGTCAACCATATCTATAATGGACGATCCTATTGGGGTAAGAATCATAAGGAATTCAATGTCGGCACTTCGACCTATGACAAGCAGCTCAACCTTGCCAGTGCGCTGGATAATAACGAGAGTTTCTGGCTGACGAGAATTTCCTGGCTCAATCTGCTCAAAGATCTCGGATTCGATACGGCTTACGAATGTTTGATGCCTTATGTGACAAGGGAAAAAGGGTTTTATGACAGAGCGACATTTGTTGCGGTAAAAAATCCGCAATTTAACCCCTCTTTCCAAGTTTCTACCCCAGACTTATTACCGGAACAAATCGGGGCGGTGGTACCGACCTGCCAAGATGAAGTTCCTTCCCCCAATAAAGATGGCCTGCTCATAAGATGATAGAATGTAGTATATGAAATTAGACGTTGCCTGCGGGATAAATAAACAAAAAGGATTCAAGAGTATAGATATCGTTCCCAGTCCGGAGATCGATTTCGTTTGGGATTTGGAAAAGTATCCCTGGGAGCCCATTAGAAATAATTCCTGTGAAGAGATTTATGTAAGGCATTATGCCGAACGCACCAAGGATCTTTTCCGCTTTATGGATGAGGTTTGGAGGATTTGCGAACCCAATGCCAAAATTACCATCATTAGTCCTTACTACACATCCATTCAGGCCTGGCAGAACCCCCAACACGCTCGAGCCATATCCGAAAACACCTGGAATTATTTCAATGAGCAAGCGCGCGAACAAATCCTTCCGGGCCAACATCAAATAAAATCCAATTTCGATGTCCTGAAAATGATGATTTTCTTTAACCCGCCGTGGGACAAGAAATCCGACGAAGCGCGGGAATTCGCCAAGCAACATTATTGGAACGTGGTCTCCGACATGTTGGTGGAGCTCAAAGCGATAAAATGAGGAGGGTATATCGCATTCTTGCGATTGCGATTATTTTCTTCGTTGCCGGCATTTTCTTTTTCTATAAAGACAAAAACAGCGAGGTTAGCGATGCGCCAAAAGTTTCGGATTATAAAAATTTACAGGTTGTCGGTGACACTTCTTTTCAAGACCCACTCTTTTCTAAATTTCCGTCTCCCGACAAATTTCAAAAATTCACTTACGACAAAATCGGGATAAACGGCGGAGATTCTTTTTTGGTGTCCGCCCAATGCGTGGATGCGTTCCTAACTGTTCTTATTTTTCCGTCCGTTGTTGATTATCGCAAGGATGTCGCGAAGGCGGTTTTCAACAAGGCGTTCGGATGCGCGGCCGGAGAAAAATTCAATCACGAGGTAGTTAAAAGTGATTTAGCTAATTACGGCTTCGGGAGCTACTACGTGATTCTTGCCGACCAAGGCCGGCAAGGAATGTGGTACAATCCAAGATAGGTAATACCTCAATAAAAATGGTTTTAGAAATGAAAAATAGAAACTGGATTCTCTGGAGTGTTTTAATATTCATCGCGGTAGCGGGGATTTTATGGCTCAATATTGAAAAGATCATCCTGTCTATAGAGATGAATTCACCTCTTCCAAAGCAATGGGCGGCCGTTCAGCTCACGGATGGGGAGATACTCTATGGCCAATTAGCCGGAGTAACCTCCGCCACTTTAGGTCTTAAAAACGTGTTTTCCCTGGAAAAATTGACCTCTCTATCCCCGGAAAATAACGCCACTTCAACGAATTTCTCCGTCACCGGCGTTATCAGCCGGCAATCGGAGCCGAAACTAATTCCAATGAAAAAGACCGATATGCTCTTCATAAACAGAACATCCGTGCTTTACTGGAAATTCCTGGACCCGAGCGACCCGGCATATTCTTATTTAAACTAATGGCCAGGAGAGCAATCGCCGCTCTTGTTTTGATTCTGGTTCTTTCGGCATTCAAACCAGTAACGCCGGTTTTAGCTTTTGACGCTTCTTCAACTAATTTTTTCGTCCGGCAGGATATCACTCAAATCGCCGGCAAGTCAACCTCAACGAATTTCTGGCTTTTTAATAACGGTTCGGAAGGAGTGCTGGGGCTTTCCACCTCCAGTATTTTCCAGGTTATTTCCGGAATTATTCGCGCCTTATTCCAGCCGGTCGCGCCAAATTACACCCTTATCCATTATCACTGGCGCAATGATGACGGTGGGGAAGCAACGTCAACCTCGGCTACAAGCGGAGCGCAAGACACGATACTTTCCTCACTTTCAAAAAGCACAACCAAAAGATTGAGAATGGAAATTACGAATGCCGGCGGAAGTTTGCGCTCTTTTTCCTCCCAGCAATATCAGCTTCAATACGGACTAATGTCCACAAACTGCGCCGCGATAAGTTCCGGTTCGTGGATAAATGTCGGCACAGGCGCGGCGGATTGGAATATGTCCGCCTCAACGAAACTCACGGAGGGAGCCGACACTACAAATATTGCAACTTCCACCGGGGGAGTGACCGACGCAAATAATAGATTTATCACGCCGAACGGCGGAGTAAAAAACACAACCAGCACGACTGGTTTAATTTCCGTGCCAAGCGATTCATTCGCGGAACTTGAATATTCCGTCGCCGCTTCGTCCAGCGCTTCAGCGGGAAGCACGTATTGTTTCCGCGTAACGAACGTCGGTTCAACGAGTAATTTTACCTACACCCAATATCCGCAGGTTTCAGTTTCAGCCGCCGCTCAGACCATCTCGCTCGTCATAAGCCCGGCTACTGTTAATCTCCCCGGCCTTAGCCCGGGAGCCGCGGTCACCGCCACGTCCACCGCCACGGTCACGATAACCGGCGGCATCAACGGATACAGTTTGAAAATCCAGCGCAATAGCGCGACTTCAACGCTTGCTTCATCAACCTTAACTTTCCCGGATTTCACTTCATGGAACTTGAGCAGTACTTCCTGCGCATCAGGGCAGGGGAACGGAACGACTGCGCCGGGCCAAACCTTCAGTTTCCGGGTTCAAAGCGCGAGTACAACCTCAAGTTATTGCACTTTCTGGTGGGGAAATAACGACGTGAGTGGCACCGCCATATTCGCCGGCGTGCCCGTGAGCACTCAAACCATAGTGAACGCAACATCCTCTAATAATGGAACGACTGCCACATATATCTTATACAGAGCTGACGCCCCAAACAGCCAAAAAGCGACCAGTTATACTGGGACTGTCACCATCACGGCAATTACCAACTTATAAGCCGCAGTTATCCACATTTTCCAAATGGAAAATCTTTAAAGAATTTGCTATAATCCCACTATGTTTAAATCACTTAGAAAAGTATCCGTTGAAACATTGATCAGTTTTTCCGTCCTAGTCGCTCTCTCAGTTTTCCTGATCGGCGGTGCCGGCATTCCGCTTTTTATAAATAACGCTTTAGCTCAGGTTTCAACGACCACGTCCCAAACCATTAATCTTACCGTGAACCAAACTATCACGCTTACCTTGTCCACTAGTACAGTCAGTTTGGGTTCTCTGACGCCGGGCTCGGCGGTTTCGGCCACTTCCAGCGCAACGGTGGCGACAAACTCCGCGAACGGCTGGAATCTCAAAGTGAACCGCAACAGCGCGACTTCAACTCTCGCTTCAAGCACTATAACTTTTCCGGATGCAACTGCCTGGAATGGTTCTAATGGAACAACCTCGCCGGGCGCCACCCTTGCCTTTAAGGTGGCAAATACCGGAACCGATGCGGCACTTTACAGCAGCACTAATTGGGGTGCAAGTGACACAGACGGAGTCGCCAAATATGCCGGGTTCCCGACTTCCGCCACGAACGTGGTAAGCACAAGCTCTTATATAGGCACGAGCCAAGTAGTTATGCTGAAGATTCGCGCTGATGCGCCAGCTACCCAGCAAGCTACCAGTTACACGGGAACCGTTACCATCACGGCGATCACTAATCCGTAACTTTTAAAAGTTATCCACCCCCGCAAAATATTGCGGGGGCTTTCGTTTTCGGGTAAAATTAGTTGAAATATGTCTACAAAAAAAATCAGATTATCCGCCGGAACGGCCTTAATTTTTTTCTTCCTGTTTCTTCTAAGTTTCCACGCGACGAACGCCCAAGTTGGAATTTCTCTCTTCCCCATAAAATTTAATATAACGATTGAGCCGGGCAGGAGTTATTCCGATACCGTCACTGTCATAAATCCGAATGATTTTTCAATCGGCGTCAAACCGGAGATTGAAAATATCAGCGGTGGAGACGAAGGTTCCATTGATCTCATTGATACCGATATTCCTCACGGACTCACGGCCTGGATATCAATCAATAAGGATTCTTTTGACCTTGGTCCGCAGGAGCGTCGCCAGATACCGTTTGCGATAAACGTTCCAGAAAACGGCGAGCCGGGCGGGCATTACGGCGCCATTTTATTTCGCAGCATTCCGCCGGCAGGCGGAGCCGTTAGCGGCGTGGGCATTTCCGGCCGGGTTGGTTCGGTAGTTCTCGTAAACGTTCCCGGACAAACCTCAGCAATCGGAGCGATAGAGAATTTTGTCGGACCAGATTCATTCGTTTCTCACGGCCCGGTCAATTTTTCTTTTAAAATAAAAAACACCGGTAATACCCACTTTGAACCTAAGGGAAATATCATTCTAACCGGCCCATTCATGGGTAAAATAGAGGTTCCGTTTGACTCCCGCATCGTTTTTCCGGACCATGACCGGACATTCACCGCTGTTTGGGATAATAAATATGGCTTTGGACCGATTACAGCCAATTTGAACATAACCATAGGCGACAGCGGCGCTCAGAGCTCCTCTTTGACCTTCTTTATGTTCCCGTGGCAGGAAGCTTTGGTTGTCATAGCGATGCTCTGTTTAATCTGGTTCGGTTGGCGTTCCATGAAGAAAAAATTCAGGATTGTCAGGGTAAAGGAAACCCGCTAACAAATAACGGATGAAATTAAAATCTCCAAAACGCGCAGGGCTCGTTCTTCTTTTGAGCGTTTTTCTCTTCACTTCCGGAGTAAGCGCTCAGACGGTTCCGGACTCATTAGAATTGAGCCTAAAAATAGTGGTCCTTCCTTTTGCGCCTAGCGGCATTTCAGCGTCAACGGTTTCTACTTCTCAGATAAATTTGTCTTGGACGGATAATTCAAACAATGAGAATGGTTTCTATATAGAAGAGGGAGTTGGGACAAACGCGATATTTGCGCGCGTTACTTCAGTCGGCGCTGGCGTCACGAGTTATTCCCGAACCGGGCTTTCGCCCAGCACGACTTATTTCTATCGCGTTCAAGCATTCAACGATGCGGGTACTTCCGGATATTCAAATGAAGCGAGTGCGGTAACCGCCTCGCAAAACGTTGTCACTCCTCCGCCTACTCAAACATCCGGCGGAGGCGGCGGGGGAGGCGGCGGTGGCGATTTAATTCCGGCTCAAACAACAACTGCGACATTCTTAGGAAGAGCTTATCCTTCAAGTGAGGTAACGGTTCTAAAGGACGGCCAAATCAAAGCATCTACCATAGCCGGTCCGGATTCAAATTTCAGCGTTTCAATTTCCGGACTCTCGGGAGGGAATTATATTTTTTCAATATACAGCGAAGATAAGAATGGAAACCGTTCAAGTTTAACGACTTTTCCCATAAGCGTTACCGCGGGCGCCGCGACCCGGATTTCCGGGATTTTCATCGCCCCGACGATAGGAACGGATAAATCTTCGGTGAAACAGGGTGATAATATAGCGATCTTCGGCCAAAGCGTCCCCAACGGAAAAATAACCGTTTCGGTTGGTTCGGATGATCAGATTTTTAAACAGGTCAGCGCCGATAAAAGCGGGGCCTATCTTCTGAACCTTGATACGAGTCCCCTTGAGATGGGCAGCCATATCGCGAAATCAAAAGCCGCGATAGAAAACGAAATCAGCCCCTTCAGCAGCGCCATTGGATTCGTAGTCGGAAACGCCACGGTTTTAAATGAAAATAAGAAAAATGAGAGCGCGGTGGAAAAAGCGGCGAAAGCAATTGATCCGAGCGGAAGCGGCAAGGTAAATATAGTGAGTTTTTCCATAATGGCGTTCTGGTACGCAAAACCGAATCCGCCGAAAAAACTTGACTTGAACAATGACGGGAAAATCAACCTCATTGACTTGAGCGTACTGGCCCATTATTGGAGCGGTTAATATGGAAAAATCCATTAGAAAAAATTTGCTTCTTGCGTTGGTCTTTTTCACCGAATTTTTATGTTTGGTGGAAACATCCGAAGCCGCCACGGTTTTTTTCCGCGCGGATGGCGGGCAGATAAATCCCGGCCAGATATTCACCGTAGACGTTCTGGTAGACGCCGGAAACGAAGACCTGAACGCCTTTGAAGGTAAGATTTTATTTCCCCAGGATCTGAAGTTGGAAAGCATAAATGACGGCGATTCAATAATCAACTTCTGGGCGAAAAAACCCCGCGTTCTGGAAAACGCGTTAAATGGGAAAAAAATCATTGAATTCAGCGGGATAACGCCCGGCGGGTTTAGCGGCGCATTAGGACCGTTCCAGGGAACTCATCCGGGGAAGATATTTTCTTTTTCACTTTCCTCGCGGTCAAGCGGTTCGTTTGAAATTCAGGCCAAGGATTTTAATTTTCTCTTGAACGACGGGCAGGGGAGTCCGGCCAATCTGACCGTTGCGCCGTTGAAAATCTCCATAACCGGCGATATGTCCGCCTCATCTTCAATGACCCGGGTAAACCGGTCCCTTTCAATACCGGAAACATTCACGCCGCAGATCGCTTCCGACCCGACGGTCTGGGACGGTCGGTATTTCCTGGTTTTTAATACGGAAGACAAGGAAACCGGGATTGACCGGTACGAAGTGGCGGAAACAAAAAAAGAAAATAGCGATAAGATCTGGAATCCGGCGGAGAGCCCGTATCTCTTGAAAGACCAGTCGCTCTCAAGCTATGTATTCGTAAAAGCCGTGAATAAAGCCGGCAATGAGCGTATTGAAGAACTTAAACCGTCCGCTCCGTCTCACGGATATTTCATCGGCATAATTTCAGGTATAATAATATTGATCGGCGCGCTGGCGCTATTCCTATGGAAAACGTTAATAAAATAAAATTTGTTTTAATATCGGCGATTGTATTGTTCGCTTGTCTCGGCGTTCCCGCCGCCAAGGCGGAGGCCGCAACTTTGACCCTTTCTCCCTTTTCCGGTTCTTATCAGGTCGGTCAGACCTTTTCCGTAAGAATCTCCGTCACGAGCCAAGATACGGCGATAAACGCCGCCTCCGGCGTGATTTCATTTCCCCAGGACAAATTGGAAATAACCTCGCTCTCCAAAACCGGTTCCATAATAACTCTCTGGGTTCAGGACCCGAGTTTCTCAAACAACACCGGCACGATCAATTTTGAGGGCGTAGTGCTGAATCCCGGCTTTCAGGGAAGCGACGGTAAGATTCTAACGGCGAATTTCCGAGTTAAGGCGGCCGGTGAGGCCTCGGTGGCTTTTGCCTCCGGCTCATTGCTGGCCAATGACGGTTTGGGCACTAACATCATCAGCGGTTTTGTAAACGCGGATTTCGGCCTGAAGCCCCAAGCGCAAAATCAGGAAGCGGGAGAATCCACTACGCCATCGGAAACCAATCCTCTCGCTCCGCAGATTTCTTCTCTAACCCATCCTGACCCGAATAATTGGTACAACAACAATAATCCGAAATTTACTTGGAAAGTCCCGGCCGGAGTAACGGCGGTAAAAGTCCAATATGACAAATACCCGCAATCCGTGCCGTCCGTCACTTATACTCCCGCCATTTCCGAAAAATCCCTGGAGAACATTCCGGACGGCATCTGGTATTTCCATGTTCAGTTCAAAGACGCGAACGGTTGGGGAAGCGTGGCGCATTTCCGCTTTCAGA
>JBEKSI010000019.1:0-13341 GCA_049997835.1 Minisyncoccia bacterium
ACGGCGAAGCGACGGCCTTCAATACCTACGGTACAGTAGGCATCAAGGTCTGGCTCTACAAGGGCGAAATTTTTGAACAAAAAGAAGAAAAATAACATGTTTGAGCCAAAAAAGACAAAACACAGAAAGAGCCACAAAGGACGTTCCCGGAAGAGAATGGTGGAAACCCGCGGGCTCACTTTAAGTTTCGGCAGCTTCGGATTACAGGCGCGTTCGGCTGCCTGGGTGACGGGCAAGCAAATTGAATCCGTGAGAAAGACCATCAGTCACGCGCTGAAGCGCGGCGGGAAAACCTGGATAAGGATTTTTCCCGATAAGCCGATCACGAAACTTCCTCCCGAAGTGACTTTGGGCGGAGGAAAAGGCGCCGTGGACAGCTACGTGGTTCCCGTAAAACCCGGCCGGATACTTTTTGAAATTGACGGCATCCCGAGGGAAGAGGCGATAAAGGCGCTTCGAAACGCCAGCTTCAAGCTTCCGGTCAGAACGAAAATAATTGAAAAAAAATAACATTCATCCCTCACCCTTCAAGGATTGCGTGAATAAATAATAAAAACAAAAACATGAATCAAATGCCAAATATTAATTTAAAATTAGATGATAAATCGTTTCTTTGTCGCGAAACGAAATTAATCCTTGAAAGGTGAGGGATGAAAAAGAAAGATTTGGAAAACCACAAAACGAAACCGGTGACGGAGCTTGAGAAAGAGCTGAAGAGCCAACACGAAAAGCTGAACGGCTTGAGGTTTGACTTGGCGGCCGGTAAAGTGAAGGATATCCGCGAGATTCGGAACATTAGAAAAAGCATCGCCCAGCTTCTGACGCTAAAAAAACAAATTTCAAAATAAAAACATGCGAAAAATCAAAGGAACAGTAGTTTCCGATAAAATGCAAAAAACGAGAGTGGTAGCCGTGACGCGGCTGGTTGAGCATCCCCGTTACGGGAAGCGTTATAAAATAACGAACCGCTTTAAGGCGCATGATGAAAAGAACGAATATAAGACGGGTGATAAGGTAATGATTCAAGAAATCCGGCCGATGTCCAAAGACAAGAGATGGATAATCGTGGGGAAAATATAAAAATATGATTCAAGAAAGAAGTGTTCTAAAAGTGGCGGATAACTCGGGCGCGAAAATCGTTCGCTGTTTCCGCGTGCTCGGCGGCAGCCGAAAGCGCTATGCCGAGATCGGGGAAGTTATCATCGCTTCCGTTCAAGTGGCCGAGCCGAGAAAACAGATTAAGAAAAAGGATATCATTAAAGCCGTCGTGGTGCGCCAGAAAAAAGCCATCCATCGTCCCGACGGTTCTTACGTCCGCTTTGACGAGAATGCCGTGGTTCTGATTGAAAAAGACAAAAAAGAGCCCCGGGCGACGCGTATCTTCGGCCCTATTCCGCGGGAAATAAAAGAAAAAGGTTATGACACCATTGCTTCCTTGGCGGAAGAATTGGTTTAAAAACATGAAAATCAGAAAAGGCGACAACGTAAAAGTGACATCCGGAAAAGACCGCGGTAAATCGGGGAAGGTTATTAACATTAACATGAAAACCGGCAGATTGAGCGTGGAAGGTTTGAATCTGTTTAAAAAACACGTCCGACCGAAACGTCAGGGCGAAAAAGGAGAAGTGGTTCAAATGCCGCGTTCAATGAGCATTTCAAACGTGATGCTGGTCTGCCCGTCGTGCCATAAGGCCACGCGTTCCGGTTCCCGGATAAATGGCGATAAAAAGACCCGTTATTGCAAGAAATGCCAGGCGGCGATTTAAAAAATATGGAAAATTTATACAAAAAAATTGAAAAAGTGGTGGTGAATACCGGCTTGGGCCGCTTAAACCAGCAGGCTCAGTTTGACGACAAGATTCTTCCGGAAATTGAAGTTGAATTTGCGACGATTACCGGTCAGAAAGGTTCCGCCCGAAAGGCGAAAAGATCCATCGCCGGTTTCAAGATTCGCGAAGGTCAGACCATCGGATTAAAAGCCACTCTCCGCCATAAACGGATGGAGGATTTCCTGAAGCGCCTGACGAATCTGACCCTGCCCCGCGTGAAGGATTTCCGCGGTCTGGATTTGGGGAATATTGACGAAAACGGCAACCTGAACATCGGTCTAAAGGATCAAAACGTGTTCCCAGAAATCAATACGGAAAAATCCAAGGTTAATTTCGGTCTTCAGGTTACGATAGTTCCGAAGAAGAAGAACCGGGAAATCTCAATTGATTTGTATCGTCGGCTTGGTTTACCATTGAAAAAATAATTATGGCCAAAAAATCAGTAATCGCGAGAGCGAAAAAGAAACCGAAATACAGCACGCGCATCGTCCTGCGCTGCTTCCGTTGCGGGCGAAAGCGGGGTTACATGCGCGATTTCGGCCTATGCCGGATCTGTTTCCGGGAAATGGCCAGTCGCGGCGAAATCCCCGGAGTAAAGAAAGCAAGTTGGTAAAAATATGGCTTACATTGATCTATTGATAAAAATTAAAAATGCTCAGGCGGCGGAAAAGCCCCTTTTGAAAACTCCGGCTACCCGGCTTGATAAAGCCGTGGCGGATATTCTGGCCGAGCGCGGCTTCATTAAAAAATCCGAGGTAAAGGGCAAATCCTACAAAAAATACCTGGAAATAGAGTTGGAAGGCGAGAGAAAAATCAACGGATTGAAGTTTTTGAGCCGACCCTCCTTGAGAAGGTATTCCGGCTATCGGGAAATAAAGAGCGTGAAATCCGGTTACGGCCTTATGGTGCTTACGACCCCGAAGGGGATCATGACGAACGACAGAGCGAGAAAGGAAAAAGTCGGCGGACAGCTGCTTTTTGAAATCTGGTAAAAATATGAGCAAAATAGGAAAACAACCAATTAAAATACCGGCGGGCATGGAAGTGAAATTCGGCGAAAAGGAAATGACGATAAAGAACCAAAAAGGCGAGCTTAACATCCCGCTTCTTTCGGGCGTTGAGGCGGCTTTGGAGAACGGGGAACTGAAATTCACGGTAAAGAACGGCTCCAAACAGACCCGGAGCAACTGGGGGACGGAAAGAGCGCTCGCCCAGAACGCCGTTTTGGGTCTTACGAAAGAATTTGAAAAAACTCTGGTCTTGGAAGGCGTCGGCTACCGCGCGACGAAAGACGGCGAGGGATTGACCTTGAATCTCGGTTTTTCCCACCCGATTAAATTCGCGGCGCCCAAAGGCATAACTTTTGAAGTTGATAAGAATTCCGTCATGAAAATTAAGGGGGTAGATAAGGCCTTGGTCGGCCAGGTGGCCGCCGAAATCCGGGCGATGAAAAAACCCGAGCCGTACAAAGGCAAAGGATTCCATTATTCTAGCGAAGTCGTTCGCCGCAAAGCCGGCAAGAAAGCCGCCACTGCCTCGGCCACATAAAATAAAAAAATGAAAGTCAAAAAATTAAACGAAATTAAAATACGCCGGAGAAACCGGGTGCGCGCGAGGATCAAGAACGTTTCGGCGAAGTTGCGCCTTTCGGTTTTCAGAAGCAATACCCATATCTACGCTCAGATCATAGATGACGCGAGCGGCAAGACCCTTGTTTCGGCTTCTTCCCTTGAATTGAAAGACAAAAAGAAAATTAAGAAAGCGGATATCGCGAAAGAAGTCGGCAAAAATCTGGCCGGGAAAGCCCTTAAAGCCGGGATAAAAGAAACAGCTTTTGACAGAGGCAGCTACCGCTACCACGGCCGGGTAAAGGCGCTTGCCGAAGCCGTCCGCGAAGGGGGATTAAAAATATAAAGACATGGAACAACGTTCAACAAACAGAAAATTCGGTCCCAAGAAAATCAGTGAATTTCGGGATAAGGTCCTGGAAGTCCGCCGGGTGACCCGCGTTATGGCGGGCGGCAAGCGTTTCAGCTTCCGCGTGACAGTGGTCGTGGGCGACGGCAAGGGCCGGGTGGGCGTCGGTATCGCCAAGGGATTGGATGTGGCTGCCGCGGTGGATAAGGCCAAGCGCTACGCTCAGAAAAACATAATAACCGTCAATCTGAAGGATAAGAGAACGGTTCCTTATGACGTTGAAGCGAAATACAGCGCGGCTAGGGTGAAAATTAAGCCGGCTCGGTTGGGCCACGGTCTTATCGCCGGCGGTTCATGCCGCGTCGTTCTGGAATTGGCTGGCGTAAAAGACGTTTCGGCGAAAATTATGAGCCGTACGACGAACAAACTTTCAAACGCGATGGCGACCATTGAAGCGTTAAAGAAGCTCACGCTCAACAAACAAAAACCGGTTGAAACTAAATAACATGCAAATTCACGAACTAAAAACAAAATATCCGAATAGGAAGAAGAAAAGAGTGGGTCGCGGCGGCAAACGCGGCACTACCGCCGGCAAGGGCCAGAAGGGTCAGAAAGCCCGCGCCGGCCACCGCATTCCGAAAGCCGCGAGGATCCAGATCTTAAAATTCCCGAAGCTCCGGGGCGTCAAGAATAAATCCACGCAAAATGAGATAATTGTCATTGCTTTAGGCCAGTTGAACGCGCTCGCCGAGGGCGGAAAACTGGACAGAAAGATCCTTCTCAAAAAGGGAATGATCGGCAGAATTTCCGACCGGATTAAGGTTCTGAACAATGGCGAAATCAAAGAAGCGGTTATAATAGAAGGGATCGCCGTTTCCAAGAACGCCAAAACAAAAATAGAAAAAGCCGGCGGAAAAGTTCTCTAGTTCGCATCAATGAACAAATTCCTAAACATATTCAAGATTCCCGACTTGCGGAAGAAGGTTTTAATGGTTCTTCTTTTGATCGCGGTTTTCCGCCTGATGGCGACAATTCCGATTCCGGGGATAGACGCTTCCAAACTCCAGCAATTTTTGGGTTCCAACCAACTCTTTGGCTTTTTAAACATCTTTTCGGGCGGCGGATTATCCAATCTATCGGTCATGATGCTCGGCGTGGGTCCTTACATTACGGCCACGATTATCATGCAGCTTTTGACTATCGTCTTCCCTCAACTCAAGAAGGCCTACTACGAAGAAGGCGCGGCCGGCCAGGCGAAGTTCAACCGGATTTCACGCTATCTTACGGTGCCACTCGCCATACTTCAGGCCTACGGATTCCTTAATCTCTTGGCGTCGCAAGGCGTTATCGGCCATCTGCCCTTCGGGGATATGCTGGCGAATGTTCTTGTTATCACCGCCGGCAGCGTTTTCCTGATGTGGATAGGCGAGCTTATCTCCGAATATAAGATTGGGAACGGCGTCTCGCTCATCATCTTCGCCGGCATTATGAGCCGCCTGCCGCAGGAAGTGAGCACGGCTTTTCTGAACTACGACCCGGCGATGCTTCCGACTTATATCGCTTTCATAGTTCTGAGCGTTGTTGTCATCGCGGGTGTCGTTTTCGTGAATGAAGGGGAGCGAAAAATCCCGGTTTCTTACGCCAAACAGGTGCGCGGCAACAAAATGTACGGCGGCGTGAGTACCTACCTTCCGCTCCGCGTGAACCAGGCGGGCGTGATTCCGATCATCTTCGCTATCTCGCTTCTGCTCTTTCCGCAATTTATCGCCCAGGCGGCTTCAATAATCTCGCCGGGTTTCTCGCTTAAATTCAACGAAATCGTAAGCGGATTTTTCAATAATATTCCGCTCTACAGCTTGGCCTATTTCATTCTCGTCGTGCTTTTCACGTATTTCTACACGGCCATCACTTTTGACCCGCAGGAAATTTCCAAGAACTTACAGCGGAGCGGGGGATTCATTCCGGGCATCCGTCCCGGCGAGGCGACCACCGAAGTTATCGGGCGAACTGTTCGCCGCATCACTTTGTTCGGCGCGCTCTTCCTGGGTGTCGTGGCCATTCTTCCGAACATTACGCAAATCTTTACGGGCATTAAGGCCTTAACCATCGGCGGCACGGCCCTCTTAATCGTTGTGGCTGTCGCGCTTGAGGTAATGAAGCAGGTTGAGTCACAACTGACGGTGAGGGAATACGAGGGGATATTCTAAATTCAGCTAAACACAACTTTCTTGTTCGTAGGTGCTCCGAGCGTTAAAATTAGCGCTCGCTCCCGCTCTGCTCGCCACCCTACTCGCCATTCGGCGGGGGTCCTGGCTCGCAACGAGGTTCGCTCGCGAATTTTTAAACGCTCTACGCAATACTCACAAAAAGCTGTGTTTAGCTTTCTGTTTTTACAAATCTATATTTTTAAAGTTGTATAATAACGATATGAAAAGTATTAATGAGTTAGATATAAATTCAAACGAGGAAGATATTCTTGAGTTTTGCAAAGATAACACAAAATATATACCTGATACTAGTAAGAGACATGAAGTACTTATGGCTTATGGTTTGAATTTATTAAATATTAAACAACAGAAAGCGTTAGTAGAGGACCAAAGAGATTCCATAAAAGATCAAAAAAACTCTAGCGAGAAATTAATAAGAACTAATAAATACTTAGTAATTGCAACAATAGCTTTATTAATAGGCACTATATTCAGCTCAATATTCAGTTCTTGGTACCAAGTTAAATCTACTAAAAATCAAGAATCAACAAATTTAATGATTAGTTTTTCTAATGATTTAAGGAGTGAGAGAAATTCAGCTTTAGTATATGCGATTGGTACCAACCAGAAACCACTCTTGCAAATTAATCATGGACAATTCAGCGATGAGCAACTTGATAACTATCTAATGAAATATGAATTGATTTATTCCGCTTATCAGAGTGGCTTAATTAATAAAGAGATAATAAAAACAGCTTTTGATTATGATTTAATGGAGGCCTATAAAAACTCTGAAGTTCAAAAATTTATTAAAGATGTTGGCCCTGATAAATATCCAGGATTTATAACATTAAGTAAATTGGTTATTGCTAATTAACTAAATAATAATGAATATTAAAGAAATACAAAATAAATCCAATGATAGTAACGTAAACGTTTCCTCATTATTAAGGGACGCCAAGATAATTGCTTCTCGGTTAGAACAAAAAGATTTTCTTAGTTGGATTAATAAAGAACTAAATGGATATTCTGTAGATGATAAAGTCCCAGATTATAGAGTTGTAAAAGGAGTTCCTCAAGGCCTTAATCCTTATAGGGGTTGGATTCCATATATTCATAGTGACCCCAAAAGTCACGAAATCATTTCAAGAAGAGGAGTAGGTCAATCAATTGCCGAACTTGAGGAACTTTTAAAAGACAAAAGAAGTTCTTTTGAAATTAAATTTCCTCCCGATATTGCAGATATTTTAAGAAAGGGTGTCAAAATGGACGTTGATCTTAGGCTTGTTATAGATAGAGCTGAGGTAGTAGGTATTCTAGAGCATGTTCGCAACGCCATTTTAGATTGGAGTATTAAACTTCAAAGAGAAGGTATATCAGACGAAGTGACTGATTTTACTAACAAAGAGGTTACTGAGGCTGAAAATGTAAAATCATCCTATCAAATTCAAAATATTGAAAATTTTCAAGGGAATACGGGGGGATTTAATAAGTTTGAATTAGGATCAGGATCGATAGAACCCCAAGAAACTTTCCGCAGTAAGTTCTTTTGGTATGGAATTGTTGCTTTAATTGTATTAGTTCTCGGGAATATAGTAAGCGCTCTAGTTTTAAAATATATCTTCAATATTTAAATAATAACCCATCCACCCTCCGAAAAACCGAAGATATTTTAGCTGAACTAGTTTAGAAAACCTTAGAATTGACTAATACCACCAATTGGTGGTATTTTAGTTTCAGTTATTCATAATAAACTGATTTCTGGAAAATTCCTTAGATTGGAGGATTTTATGATTGAAATTCAACAATTAAAAAAAGGGCTGCTTGTGTGGTGGAAAGCAGAACGAACGAGCAGAAGCTGGTCATACCCGGCCGTGGTAACATTGGCGGCCAAAGATCATTTCAAGGTTATGGGTTTTGACGATTTCAAGGAATCTGATGAGCTTCATATAAGCCGGGATCTTACAAAAGGCGACGATTGCCGGCAAGAAATGACTCAGTGTTCTTTTGGCGATGTTGTTAATTATCTGAAAGACAGAGAAACAACTCTGGAAGATGTAGTAATCAAAAAGGGAAGGGAATTAACCACCGCAAAAAATAATCTCCAGTCATTCAAGAAAAAATCCAAAGCGTGGGCGAAAAAGTACGTCGCGAATCTTAAATGACGAAATTATCAAGTGTGTTTCAAAAATACTCCGACATTCTTTGCCGGAGTTTTTATTTCCCAAACCCCCACCCTCCGAAAATGGCTGCCACGGGCAGGGGATTTGATTGACAAATAGCACATTTCTGTGCTATTTTGTTTTTAGAATCTTAATTCAACTATCTCACAAACTTAGGAGGAGATTCATATGAGTACGTTCTTTGGGTCAGAAACAGTCCTTGAGACTGAAGATGGATTATTTATGGAGCAAGCAAGTAATAAGCATTATATAGAAGAATCTCTTAAGAGCTACAAAAAAAACGATGCAAAGCACGAATACAAGATTCTCCTATTCGGTGTCACTATTCATCAAATGGATCCAGCCACAGGAAAAGTAAAAAAGTGGACTAAAAGCAAGGGATATTCCATTTGGAAGAAGTAATTTACTGATTTTTACCCATTAATTCTAAAAGGAGAAATCCCATGGAAGAAGTGCAAGTTGCGCCCAGTCAGGTTCGCATTCTGAAAACAGAACGCAAATGGCTTGGAGAACACGCCGAATATCGCGCTGGATGGTATTGTAAAAAGACCGGTGCGGAAATTTTAATGGTGCCGGCAGTCCATTCCATTTGGCAAGATGGACCCGGTCCATGTGCGGGAGACGGCGAAACACAAACTGTTTTCCATCTTTACTGTCCGGATTGCGAGAAAGAACCTGAATTTGAATATGGTTCTCCCGTCCAAGCAGACGATTTGATGTTCGCTCAAAACGGATGAACGTTCTCAGATATATATCAAAGCCCCGCGATTACATCAAGGGGTTTATTTATTTAATGGGGATTTGAGCAGCTAAGGTTTGAGATTGACAAATAGTGCATTTCTGTGCTATTTTGTTTTCAGAACAAAAAGGACATAATTTTGTCTCACAACTCAATAGGGGAATTATTATGGGAAAGATTTCCGTGCTTTTAGCCGAGAATGTGCATTTTGAGTCAGGAATGGTTCAGAAAATTCTCGGTAATGGATTTTCTATAGAAAAAGTCCGAACCAGTTATGAAGCGCTCCGTGCCATTAGGTATATGACCTCGGATAAAACGCCACTGCGTGTTGTTGTCACTGATCTCTTTCTTGAAAGTGGTCCGTCTGATGGAGTGTTTCTGGTTGGGGCAATTCGCGGTAGGAATCCCAAAATACCAATAGTTATTTGGACAGCGCAGCCACCCGGCAGCAGCTATGTTAAAGCCGCTTTAAGCGCTGGCGCAAATGCCGTGGTCTATAAGGGGAGTACCGGAGAAAATCTTCGGAATAAAGTCCTGGAAATTATTTTATAATGCACATGACGGATCTGTAATTATCATTGTGCACAAGCTGCCGTGTTTACACCGGCAGTTTTTATTTTTGTAATTGAACACTTGACCACAATTCATTTATTATTGTAATGTATTGGTGTAGCAAAATGCTACGCACATTAAAAACTTGCTGCCACGAGCGGCTTAAAAATAACTGGAGGTGTACCATGTATGTCCAATTTCGTTCAAAAGAAAGGAATAACGCCCATCCTTTAAATAAAAACGGTCAATTCATAGAGCCGTTCCATAATTGGGCTGAGTTTGAAAGTTGTTGGGTTGAAGAGATGAAGAAAGAAACTCTGTCTTCAACAAAGCTTATTGGGTTATTGCACGGCATATTTGATTTTTACGCGGCTCCTTCCATAAGAATTCCATTTCTATTGGAGTTGGCTGACGGATATGGGGATCTTAGTGGTAATACTTTTCCCGGAGACTTTTCCTATCGTGAACGCGGGAAGAAAGAACCCAGACAGGAGATAGCTCAAAAAGCTTGGAATATGCTCTGTGACAACTTCTTCAAAAACGCTCCATCAGAACTAAAAATGAACAACTATGAGTTTTGGGGAGAGATTGTAAAACAAGAAGTTATTTTCAAAAAACTTCTTTGGTTTTTCGCTCCTGAAGTAAAAAATATTCCTTATTTGAACCCAAAAGAAACTCGCAACGTCGCAGCTATAGAGTTCATTAAGAAATTTGCTGCTTTTGTTTGGGAAAATAGCTGTTCTAATCAAATGTTTTTCTCTGCCCGACCCGAGATTGTGGGAGTACTTTCGGAAATTCGTTCTCTTGACCTTCTTTTGGGTTTCGCACGTAATTTTGGCATAGATGAGATGAGTATTGGAGAACTCAAGGAGATCGCTCTTGACATACCATGTCTTTATAAAGAACGCGAATCTTTAACAATTGAAAATATTTTCCTTGAAGGCCGTTTTCATCAGCATTCCGAAGCAAGTAAGATTCTAATTCTTTTGGAAATTATTAGAATCGAACAAGAGAAAAAAGATGCCAGAGAAAGAGAAAAAGCGGCAAATCGAAACTCAGTAGAGCGACAGCGTGCGATAGAGGAAGCTGAGCTAGCAGTCGAACGAGCTCAAAAACATCTTGAAACCATCAAGAGTTCTGCGAGCTAGAGCTAAAATTATTAAAATCCGGTTGAAGATAAAACTTCACCGGGTTTTTTGTTTTCTGGATTTTGAGATATAATTTAGTTATGCAAAAACAAGCCGTGATTATCTACGGTCCGCCGGGAAGCGGAAAGGGGACGCAGGCGGAGCTTTTGGCCCGAAAATACAACTTTATTCATTTTGACACGGGGCGTTATGGCGAAAGCATCCTCTATGCTCCGGGAGCGCTTAAAGACCCTATTCTGCGCCGTGAGAGAAAAAATTTTGACACGGGCGTTTTATTTACGCCTTCCTGGACTTTGCGCATGGTGAGCGACGCGACGCGCAGGATCGCCGCCGCCGGTTGGAATATTGTGTACAGCGGTTCGCCGCGGACGGCGTTTGAAGCGTTTGGCGACAAGAAACAAAAAGGGCTGACGGCATTGCTTAGTAAACTTTACGGGAAGCGGAACGTTAAGATTATCTTCCTTCAAATACGGGGCGGAACGACGTTGAAACGGAACGGAGCCCGTTTTGTTTGTTCTGTGTGCGGTTTACCGAAACTTGCGCGAAGCAAGGAAAGTCGTTGCGCTTTCTGCAGTGGCCTTCTTCGGGAACGCTCGCTGGACGATCCGAAAGTTATTTCCGTGCGCTTGAAGGAATATGAAAATCGCACGTTTCCGATAATTTCAAAAATGAAAAAGCGGGGATTTAAAGTTGTCCGCGTAAACGGCGAACCTTTGCCTTACAAAGTTTTTGAAAGCGTTAAAAAAACCCTAAAACTCAAATAGAAATGGTAAAGCTGAAAAATGAAAAAGACCTGGAGGGATTAAGAGCTTCCGGGAAAATACTCGTCAGTGTCATTACCGCTCTCCGCGACAAGGCGAAGGTGGGCGTGAGTTTGATGGATTTAGAAGAGCTCGCCAAAAAAATACTTAAAGAATCCGGCGCGACCTCGGCTTTTTTGAATTACAAGCCGGAGGGAGCGGGAAAGCCCTATCCTTTCAATATCTGCACTTCTTTAAACGACCAGGTTGTCCATGGCCAGCCGGGGAAATACATTCTCCAAAATGGGGATGTTTTGAAAATTGATTTCGGCGTTGTTTATGAAAGATACATAACCGATGCCGCTTTAACCATCGCTTTAGGAGAAGTTTCGCCTGAGGTAAAAAAGCTTATTTCCGCGACTGAAGAATCGCTAAGGTTGGGTATTGCGGCCGCGAGACAAGGAAACACATTGGGCGATATCGGCCTAGCGATAGAGAGCCACGTGGAGAAAAACGGCTTTTCGGTCGTAGACGGGCTTACCGGCCACGGCGTGGGTTTCAAGCTTCACGAAGACCCAACTGTCTATAATTACGGCCGTAGAGGCGAGGGAATGGCCTTAAAAGAGGGTCTGGTGCTCGCGATTGAGCCGATGGTCAGTATGGGTACCTCGCAGATAAGAAAAAACGAGGACGAGAGCTATTCCACGAAAGATGGCAGCATGACGGCGCATTTTGAAAAAACCATCGCCATTACCAAAAACGGCCCGGAGATTTTGACGCCTTTTTAAAACTCCTAACAATAAAATAGAAACTTGGTAAGTTAAAAAAGTGGGTAAGACCGGCCTAGCGGCCTTGGAGCGCACACTTTTTTGGCTTACCAAGTTTCTATAAATATCTATTTCTTTAACTTATGCGGATTATGGTTCGGGCACGCTTTGTTTGAACAGCGTTCCGGGATTGTTTTTGTTCCTTGCATCATTAGCGAACCGCAAAGTTCGCACTTGTTGCCCGTTGGGCGGGATTTCATGATGAATTTGCAATCCGGATAATTGGAACAACTGAAGAACGGCCCGAAGCGGCCGCGGCGCTCCGCAATTTCACCGCCGTCTAACGGGCATAAAACCCCCGTGCCGTTCAGTTTGGCGTTCTCGCTCTGTTTCACGTATTTGCATTTCGGGAAGCGCGAGCAGGCAATGAAGCGGCCAAAACGGCCCTCGCGTTCTATTAATTTGCCTTCACCGCACTTCGGGCACATTTCGCCGGTTTCTTTGGGCGGTTCCAAAATTGAGCCGTCCAGTTTTCTCGCGCCTTTGCATTCGGGAAAGCGGCTGCAACTCAAGAATTTTCCCGAACGGGCGAGCTTAATCACCATAGAGGCGCCGCAAACGGGGCACTTCATACTTGCGTCCGCCTCGCCCATTGTCGTCGCTTTATCAAGCTTATCTTTTTCCTTTACGTCCTTTGAAAACGGCTTATAGAAATCCTTGAGCGTTTTTTCATAATCCCGCTTGCCGTTCGCGATTTCATCTAGGTCGTTTTCCATTTCGGCGGTGAAAGAATCGCTTATGTAATTCGCGAAGTTTTTTTCCAAGAAAGAAGAAACCACGTCGCCGGTATCGGTGGGTTTGAGCGCCCGGCCGAGTTTTTCCACGTAATTGCGCTTAAGAAGCGTAAGAATGATGCTCGCGTAGGTTGAGGGCCGGCCAATCTCCCGTTTTTCAAGTTCTTTTACGAGGCCGGCTTCCGTGTAGCGCGCCGGCGGCTCAGTCTGTTTTTCTTCGCCGTTTATATCCCTCAGTTTAAGAGACTCTCCCTTTGAAATTTTTGGCAACTCTTTTTCCTCACCTCGGGAGCGCGGGTCGCCCGCGAGCCAGCCGGGAAAAACAATAACGCTTCCGGTTGCGGTAAAATCGGGGATAGCACTCGCATCTCCGATATTTGCAATGACGGTTGAGCGGAGCATTTTCGCTTCCGCCATCTGCGAAGCAATAGTCCTTTCCCATATCAATGTATAAAGCTTTTTCTG
>JBEKSI010000020.1:0-13055 GCA_049997835.1 Minisyncoccia bacterium
CCCAGCGAGAAGGTTAAAGAGACAAAAGAAAAAGGCATTCAGATTGATTCTGAACGCCTTTCTTAATACGTTTCTCTTGCCTCAGCCTCACAGAGTGAATTCTCCATAGGCGCCGCCTCTTACGAGCGGAATCCAGATTGACACTTTCTTTATTGCCAGCCACATTGGGGATTCAAACGATGGTTCACCTAACCATGAGTATATGTCTTTCCCCATTTGTTTCCGGCGCTCTTCAAGATTTTCGAGTCGTTCGGGATATTCATTGGCAAACACGATGATTTCAACGTCAGCCTGATTAATATCATATTTACCGAATTCTCGAACCTCAACCTCGATGTCTTTCGCGGTCAACTCTCCTTCTGTTCCTGGTATAGAAAGGGCTTTAGCTGTGGTTGTTGCAAGAAATTCTGCGAATATCTTGAGCGGAAGATTTTTTTCATCCACATCCAAGGGTTGAAAAAACCGCTCTCTAGTTTTAAGTATTACATACGGCATCTGTATTTCCTTTCCGTTATTAGTGATAAAAAGAGCTATTGGTTATTGTTTTAGAATATAGCATAAATATTGCTATTTAGTCAATCCCCTACCTCTGGGTTTGTAGAATTAAAAACTCAAAAATTGAAGTTCCACTCTCCCCTGTTTTTTGGTAGATTAGAGATATGAAGAAACAAGTTGTGGTAATTCATGGCGGAGATAATTTTGATTCCTACAAGGAATACATAAAATTTCTTAAGGGTTTTAAGATAGATTTCGAGAGATTCAAAAAGAGAAATTGGAAAGAAAGTTTAAGACAGGAATTGGGCCGCGGTTTTGAAGTGGTTTTGCCCAAAATGCCGAATCCGACGAACGCCAAGTATCTTGAATGGCGGATTTGGTTCAGGAAAATAGTCCCCTTTTTCAAGAAAGACGTTATTTTAGTTGGTCACTCGCTCGGTGGTATATTTCTTGCTAAATACCTGGCGGAGAATAAATTTCCGAAGAGAATTAAGGCCACTTTTCTTATCGCGGCGCCTTTTGATGATAAAGATGCTGATTACTCGCTTGTAGATTTCGTTTTGCCTAAGAGTTTGAAAAAACTGGAAAAACAAGGCGGCAAGATATTTATTTACCAAAGTAAAGATGACCCGGTGGTCCCCTTTGCAGATTTTGGAAAGTATAAGAAAGCTCTGCCTAATGCTTATGCTGTAGCGTTTAAAAACAAAAGCCACTTTAGCCAAGAAAAATTCCCAGAGTTGGTAAGAGAAATTAAGAGATTATAAAAGCATAAAGGCGTTCAGATTACTCCGAACGCCTTTTGTAGCTTAACTATTAAATTAAATCGCACTCACTCTGCTTTCCGCTTTCTTCTTTGCTAGCCACCAAAATCTTAGAGCTAGGGATAAATTGATGAAAGAAATTGGATTAAAAATTACGAAGACCAATTTCCCTATTGCAAGCCCATACCCAAACCAGAACGCACTTGCAATCATGAACGTTACAAAAAATCTCGGTTCAATCGCACCCGGGTCCCCTTTTTTCCATGCTTCATATGCTTCCACTGTTTGTGGAAGTGCTGTAAGCAGCAAGCCAATAAGCAGAAGAAAGAGAAACGTTTCCTTATCATTGATCAATATCATGGCGGGAATGGCCAATAAAAAGATTATAAAATACGCCCATTCCCATACGCGAAATCCTCTGAATTTCCATGATCCGACTGCCGCATAGAGAAAAACAAAGCCGAGCATTCCATTGAACATGGCAGCGATGCTTTCTCGCGATATTCCATAGGCAATGAAGGCGAAAAAATAACTCACGCCAGACAAAATCAGCATATTGGAGACATTTTCAACGGAACGTTTCCGCCAAATAGTGGAACCCTGTCGAAAAATGCCATAGCCCTGAAGAAGCGTTAAGAATGCGGTGCCCAATGCAGTGAGAACTCCTAAAGAGAAAAATCCATTTGTAGTGAATTCCCGATATTCAATCGTTGATTTCAAGATGTTAATCAGCCACTCAAACATACGACACCTCCTTAAGTGAGAGAATGTATGAAATTGACAACTATTCTGTTTTTAATATTATCAGATTTTTACATATTCGTCAATCCCCCATCAATGGGTTCGGGGAAATAAAAATGCCGGGCTTGCTGCTCGGCACTATTTTCCATTTCTACTTTTTTCTACAATACTGAACTTCTGTCGTCAAAGATGCGCTCAATGGTAGTTAGAAAATCTACCAGGTCATACGGTTTTGATACAAAATCATTGGCCCCGTATTTCTTCAAGCAATCAATGGCGTTTTTTAGATCCGCAAATCCAGTTAATACCAAAAGATAAGGACATGGTCGTGGTTTATCCGCAAACTTTTGCAGGAAATTTCTCGTTTCAACGTCGTCGTCTCTTATCCCCCCTGTTCTCTTGAATGGCTCAACTATGGCCATGTCGAACTGGATCTTAGTTAACTTAGCCAATCCTTCTTTTAGATTTGGGGCCGAATCAACTTGATATCCTTCTTCTTCCAATTCTGCGGAGAGTACTACTCGCAGTGCCTCATCATCGTCAATGATCAAAATACGTTTCGCGCTCATGGCGTTCTCCTTTGAGTTATTCTTTTGTGATTTTCTAATCAGAACTTTACTACTGAATCAATAACTTTGTCAATCCATTACCCCCGAATTTTCAAAATGAAAAACCGCCTCATAAAACTGGGCGGTTTTTGATAAAAAACTTAATTTAATTCATTTCAGGAGAACCGCTATTTTTGTGAGTTTGGGAAATTTCTTGAATTTCTCCCGCAGAGATTGTAACGATTTTTACGCAATTGCAATTATCGCACCATAACGGGAAACAAAATGTTTTTGTCACCGGGTCAATTGAAGTGGGTATTTTAGTAAACGGCGCGGCTACTCCTTCTGCCATCTGGAATGTTTCAATCTCCGTTTCCGATATGTCTTCTTTCAGAGATTCTGATTCTTTCGCATACTCGTTGGCGAGGCATGCTTCAATTAATTTTATGGATATACCCACAGGTTGTTTGCAATCCTGGCAAAAAAAATCAACAGGAATCAGATTTGCCATAAGCGCCTCCTATCTGTGATATGAAATTAACTGCTTTTATTTTAACACAATCCTTACTGCGAATTCTTCTGGATAATAATCAGCGCGGGGTTGGCCTGCTCCCCTACTAGATAGCCCAGACCGAAACTCAAAGAGACGATAATGCCCAATCCGAAAGCGGCAATTATGCCGGCTTTATGTTCTTTAATCCAAGTAATAATGTTTGACATGGAATTTGTATTTGATTATTATAATACGGCTAAATAAATAAGGTATGGCACATACAAAAGCCAAGGGCTCAACTAAATTAGGCAGAGAATCAGAATCCAAGCGATTGGGCGTGAAGCTTTTCGCGGGCGAAAAAGCCAAGCCGGGCGATATCATCATCCGCCAGCGCGGCACGAAATACGCTCTGGGCTTGAACGTTAAGATAGGCAGCGACGACACGATTTATTCAATGAAAAACGGGGTGGTGAAATTCTCGGAAAAGCGCAAGCAGAACTTTGACGGCTCCAAGAGAAAAGTGAAGGTAGTCAGCGTAATTTAATTATTTTTTGGCTAAGAGCCCCAGCATACTAGTAAAAAGTGTGCGCTCCGGGGCGCTAGCCCAAGTCTTACCCACTTTTTACTAGTATGCTGGATCTCCCCAATATTCTTTTTTTGTGGGGAGTTTTTTTATAACCCATAAGATTCCTCTCGGCGCGAATATAAATCCGAGGAACGCGTTAAAATTCGCGAGCGAACCTCGTTGCGAGCCAGGCCCCGTGAGCGAAGCGAGGAGGGTGGCGAGCAGAGTGAGAGCGAGCTGAATTTTAGCGTTCGGAGGCGTCTATGAGCGACGGGAGGAATCTTATGGATTAAATCTCCGCCTCAGTGGAAATTTTTAACTTCGCTTTGATTCCTTCTCCTAAATCTACTTGGATGGTGTGCTCATTTAGGGTTTTAATCGGCTTTTCCAGCTCTATCTTCAGGTCCTTGTAGCCTTGGCGAGAGAGCTCATTTTCTATGTCTTTCCGACTCACCGAGCCGAAGGTCTCGCCCTTCTCCCCCACCTTCATTTTGAAGTTCAACGAGAGGGCCTCAATTTTTTCGGCCTCTTCTTTGAGTTTTAGGACAAGCTTTTCATGTTCCGCTTCCCAGATTTTTTTCTGCGTTTCCAGCTTACCCAGCGCTTCTTTCGTGGCGGCTTCGGCCAATCCCCTCGGAAGAAGGAAATTTCTTCCATAGCCATCCTTCACTTCTTTCACCTCAAATTTCTTCCCAATCCCTTTTATTTCTTTCAGTAAAATAACTTTCATCCCGCTATTTTGCCATTTCTTGTTTGATTATTTCCAATGCCTTGTCCAATTGCGGGTCTTTTTTATTAATGATTCCGTCATCGGGGAATTTAACCTCAATATCCGGCACAATGCCTTTTTTATTGATTTGCCGGCCGTTCGGCGTTAGCCACTGGGCGATTGAAATCTTCAGGGAAGAGCCGTCCTTCAGAGAATTTATTTCCTGCACGCTTCCCTTGCCGAACGTTTTTTCTCCCACAAGCTTCGCTTTGCGGATATCTTGAAGAGCGCCAGCTAGAATTTCCGAAGCGGAGGCCGAGCCGCCGTTCACCAAAACCACGATTGGCAGGTTAACGAAGGCGCTCGGCCCGTTGGCTCTTAAAATACTTTGCGCGCCGGAGTGAAAATCTTCGCGCACGACGGCATCGCCGCGGTTCAAGAACCAGCCGGCGATATTGACGGCCACATCCAGAAAGCCCCCCGGGTCATTCCTTAAATCAAGCACCATTCCCTTCGCGCCCTGAAACAAAGAGGAAAGCGCCATATTATAGAAAAGCGAAGACGCGCTTCCGTTGAAACTATAAAGCTGGACGTAGGCGATGTTGCCGTCTTTCATTTCCCAATCCAAGGTCGGCACCTGCACAATCGCTCTTTTTATGGAAAAATCCTTGGCTTCCTTCCAGCCATCCCGGAAAATTTTCAGTTTTACGTTCGTGTCCACGTCTCCGCGAATGAGTTTGACGGCCGACTCGGCATCCATATCAATCGTTGAAGTGCCGTTGATTTCTAAGATAGCGTCCCCGGCCTTAATGCCGGCCGCTTCAGCCGGATTGCCTTTAAGCGGCGCTATCACCACAAGCTGATTCTTTTTTACGCCAATTTCCATGCCGACGCCGCCGAAAACCCCGTTTAGATCCTGGGTGAATTTATCCGCGTCGCTGGGCGGGAAGAAGGTTGAATACGGATCGCCTAAAGCGCCCAGCATTCCCTTCACGGCTCCGTAGACCAAATCCTGGTCCTTGATGTTTTTAATGTCAAAATATTTGCCCTTGGCCGTATTGACCGCGTCCCAAAAAATGGAAAAATCGGCATCCAATTCCGTGCTCGTTGCCGTCGGGGAAACGGCTTGCGGCGCCCAGCTCGCCCCGGTCTTAAATCCAATGTAGAATAAAACGCCGCCCGCAATAATTGCGACGGCCAGCCATACGGTTATTTTATTATCTTTCCAAAGCATCGTTATTATATGGTAGCGAAAAGACGCTTATTTGTCATCGGGTTGATTTTTGGCTTAAAATTACTGGAATGCCGTTTGAGAAGGATTATCTCGAGGTGCTTAGGGAGCGGGGCAAAAAAAGCCACGTTTACCAAAAACATCAGATGATAGGATTAATGCTTGCCGAGATGCTGAATGATGAAAAACACAAGGCGCTTTATATTAAACTGGCCAAGGAGCACGACCATGAGAAATTGCTTACGACGGCGAGAAGCGTAGCCGAACGGATAAACGTAAAAAACAAAGGCGCGTATTTTATGGGCGTGCTTTTCAAAAAAAAATCCAAACCCATGAAAGAAAAGGCGAACGAAAAACCGGTAAAAGTAAAGGCAAAAAATGAACGAAGGTAAAATTCTCAAAATAGACAATAAGAAGAACGAGAAATTTCTCCGCGAGAAAACGGTGAAGTTTGATTTCAAAAAACACCCCAAGAAAGAAATCCGGGAACTCGTAAAATCAATGCGGGAGATTATGAAGCGCGCCGACGGCGTCGGCCTTTCCGCGAATCAAATCGGACTGTCTTTCCGAATGTTCGTGGCGCAGGTGCCGGATTCAAACGGCCGGCCGAAGTTTTACGCCATTTTCAATCCGGAGATCACGAAAATATCAAAAGAAATGGAGACCATTGAGGAGGGATGCCTCAGCGTGCCCGAGACGTGGGGCCCGGTAGAGCGCCACTATCGCCTTACTCTTGCCGGAGAGGATATGAACGGTAAGAGGATAAAGATCAACGCCTGGGGCCTGCTCGCCCGGGTTTTTCAGCACGAAATGGACCACTTAAACGGGGGCTTGTTCGTTGATAAGGCGGAACATCTCCAGAAATCGCCATCGTCCGAAAGATTGGCTGCCCGAGAGGAAAGATTGAAAAATAAAAATCAGTAATGAAATATTTATTCTTCGGCACGCCGGAATTCGCCGCCATCATTCTGGAAAAATTGATAGGAGCCGGCTTTGCGCCCGCTGGCGTCATTTGCAATCCCGACCGGCCAGTCGGACGGAAGAAAGTCATTACTCCTCCGCCAACGAAGGTTTTGGCTCAAAAATACGGCATCCCGGTTTCCCAGCCGGAAAAGTTAAAAGATTTTAAAATTAATAACGCTGATTTTGCCATTGTTGCCGCTTATTCAAAAATAATTCCGAAAGATATTTTAGAGAGTTTTAAATTAGGCGTAATCGGGGTTCATCCCTCCCTGCTTCCCAAATATCGGGGCGCGACACCTATCCAGACAGCTATATTAAATGGCGAGAAAGAGACCGGTGTGACGCTCTATTTAATGGACGAGAAGGTGGACCATGGAGCGATTATTTCCGCTTCAAAGCTCCCCATTTCCGATTCCGATACCTATGAAACACTTGAGAAAAAATTAGCGGAGGCGGCCGGCGATTTGCTTGTTAAAATAATCCCGGGATTTATCGGTAAGAAAATAGAATCAGAACCGCAGGATGAAAACCGAGCGACCTACACGAAAAAATTTGAGACAAAAGACGCTCAGGTGGATTTGGAGAAAGACAATCCGGTTGAAATAGAAAGGAAGGTCCGGGCATTGAATCCGGAACCGGGCGCGTGGACCATGAAAGACGGCAGGCGAATGAAAATTCTTGAAGCTGAATTGAATCCACCAACTGGCGGAGGGAAATTAGTATTGAAGAAAATCCAGTACGAAGGGAAAAAACCGCAGGTGGTGAATTGATTATTGCGGAGTTTTTGGTCGGCTTTTCTTTTATGCCTGACCCGAATTATCCTGACTCTGACCTGTTCTTACACTGAATCGCGTTATCCAGACAAAGAGAAGCCCCACCACGAAAAGAACTACTCCCGGCGCGGCATCGGAAATGTTTATCCCCAAAGCGCTGGTGGTCCAATTTGCGGTCGGTCCGATTATTCCGTGAAAAAATAGGATTATCCCCCCGATTACGCAAGCCAACCCTAAAATCAGACCGGCCAGCGAGTATATGAACTGAAACCTGATGGCTTTTCTCCAGAGTTCCCGGTCTACAACGTTTTGGGGAGGATTTACCTCCAAAGTTTTAAACATTCTCATATCAATCAGTATAAAGATTCTTTTAGAATCGGAATAGTGGATAACTGACTAGCACCTCAGTTTGAATTCAGGGCGGATCATTTAATTCCTAAAACTTTGTTATAAAATTCGTACTTTGCAGCCATATAATCCCGATACGACCGGCCGTTCATAGAAATCTTCAGAGTTTCGTATTCTTTCAACACTTCAGGCTTGGTCTTGAATATTCTAAAAATCTCGATTTGCTCTTTCTGTTTAGGTTCCCGGGGATCGGTTACGTGTACCGAGATTTCGTATCCGTTTTCAAGCCAACGCCATTTATTTCTCACCCGACCTCCAAATATTTTGCTTAGTTCCATAAAGTATACATTGCTACAGTCGGGCGGGCATAGAACGTAGATATCAATATCATTCTGACCGGCAATACCGAGGGCTGATGCACCCATAAACCGAGTATCTGCTTCGGGAAACCTCTGCTTTATCTTGTTTACTACCCCTTGAGCAACGACCGCAGTCCGTCGGTCATATGGTTTAATACTCACCGCACCATTGGCCCGTTCAGGAGAAAGGCTTTCTAGGTATCTCTTTTGCCCCTCTTTAAGCATGAAAGTAAATCAATTGAAAATCGAAAAATCAGCCTTGTGGTTGCAATCCAGAAGAGTGGCGGTATATACTCTTTTCTTTTTCATTCCCAAAAGCATTTTCTTTGTCGCATTCACGGACCTGCCTTTCCAGATAACATCATCAACAATCAATGCTGTTCCCTTATAATTCTTTGCCTTAAAGCTTGTTTTCCAAACGCTTGCCTTCCCACGAATTATATTCGTCCAAACTTCGTTGTATGTGGTGCTAATTCCTCTCGCACTGAGATATTGTTTGAGGTATTTCCCCACGGTTCTTCCACCTGAACATACCGCAAGAACATGGATTGGTTGTTCCAGTTTTATAACCTTATGGGCGAGATCTTTAGTTATTTTATTTACTTTAGGCATAGTCTATTCGGATGATTGATTTTCTAATCGGCTGCCGGGCTTGGATTCGAACCAAGATGACATGATTCAGAGTCATGTATCCTACCATTAGATGACCCGGCAATAGCAAAATCATCTTATCAATGATTCGCGAAAAATTCAATGAAAATCCGCTTAATGATAGAATTAATCAGGTATCATGAATGACAAGAAAAAGAACGTATTTTTTGTCGGATTGCTCAGTTTTTTCGGGGGCATCAGCCAGGATGTCTTCTCCCCTATTCTCCCGATTTACCTGACTACGGTTCTCGGTTTTGATAAGGCCTTCGTGGGTATTGCGGAAGGCGTTGTGGCCGCCAGCTCAAATATCTTTAAAGTTATCGCCGGATTTTTCTCCGACAAATTCAAAAAACAGAAACCGATTATTTTTATCGGTTATTTTCTTTCCATGGTCGCGCGTCCGCTCCTTGCGCTTATTACTTCCGGCGCGGCGGTAGTGAGTCTGCGACTGATGGATGGAACTGGTAAAGGCGTAAAAGACCCACCGAAGGACGTGCTTATCGCCGGTTCGGCGGATAAGGAAACGCGCGGAAAAAGTTTCGGCATCGCCAGAATGTTGGACACTTTGGGTTCGGTAGCCGGACCGCTCATTCTTTTCGGCCTTTTATATCTGTTAAAAGAGAGTGATTCTCTTTATCATTACATTCTTCTTTTTTCAGCCGTGCCGCTTTTAATAACTCTCGCGGTTTTGGTTTTTAAGGTAAAAGAAATGGATGCTTTGCCTAAAGCTGATAAGGAAGCGGAAACTGAAACTGAGCATACAAAACTCCCGAAATCTTTTTATTTATTTCTCTTCATTGTTATTCTTTTCACTTTAGGAAATTCATCGGACGCTTTTCTTATTCTTCGGGCAAAAAACTTAGGTATCACTCTTCTGGAAATTCCCATCGTTATCGCGCTTTTCAATTTGGTCTATGCTTCCGCAGCCGTACCTTTCGGTTCTCTTTCGGATAGAATCGGACGGATCCCCACAATGCTAATCGGCTGGGGCGCTTTTGTCTTGGTTTACGCGGGATTCGCTTTTGCTTCAAACTCCTGGGCTATCTGGCCTCTTTACGCTTTTTACGGCGTGTATTACGCAACGAGCGAAGGCGTGGCTAAAGCGCTTCTCGCCGATATAGTGGAAACCGGACATCGCGGCCGGGCCTTCGGAATTTACGGAACGACTGTCGGTCTTGCCGCGCTTCCCGCGAGCTTTTTTGCCGGCTATCTGTGGGACAAAATTGGCCCACAGGCACCTTTCATCTTCGGCGCTTCTATGGCAGGGCTGGCTCTTATATTGCTTATTGCTTTCTCAAGAAAATTAAAACCTCAACCTCAACTTACTCAAGGTTAAGGATTTATTCCGCACCACATTCCTTTCGCTCGGGCGCTCCAAGGCCGCTAGGCCAGTCTTACCCTCGCTTAATGAACGTGGTGCGGAAAATCTAATATCTTGTTAGTTTTCCGTTGTTATTCCGTTAAAGTGATCGTGATTCTCATCTGCCTCCGCCTCTGCTTTTGTCTTGTGAATAGTGCCGTCTATGTGGTTTGGCGGAGAATAGACCGTGTATAATTTCATCGGTTTGTCAGCGGAAGAATTTATAATATTATGTTTCGTCCCGGCCGGCACCACTATTGCTGAGCCGTTTTCTATCACACGTTCAATGCCATTTAGAATTGCTTTGCCGGTTCCGCTTTCAATTCTTAAGAATTGGTCCAGGCCGTGCACTTCCTCCCCTATTTCGCCCTTGGGTGGGATGGACATCACGACAAGCTGGCTGTAGCGCGCCGTGTAAATCACTTTCCGGAAATTCTCGTTTTCCTCCGTGATTTTTTCTATATTTTCCACGAATCCTTTCATATTTTGATTGTAGCACAAACAAAAAACCGGCGCGCCTCACACGCTCCGGTTTTTTGTTTTATTTATACTCTTTGTTTGTGGATTTATTGTATATTGTCGTCCAGATTTTCGGTAGTGGATAAGTTTCTAACGATTTGGGCACTTATCCACAGGTAAACCGATACTTTTTACATCCTTTTTTGTATAATTATTAATAGAACGTTTCATTAATCCACAGCTTCAAAATTCTCTCACTCTCACTATTATAAGGAGTCTCCTTATGAAAACTATAAGAGTTCCCTTGCTGATGGCCATCATATGCTTGGCTATGGCAGTTGTAATCGGTTTTGCTGGACAAGGCGTAATCGCAACAAATTCGGTGGAAAACTCAGGCGCAGTGCTGAAAATGGCAATTCTGGACAGTCGAGATAATACCATCAAAGATATGACCCGCTCATCAGTGTTGAATGCTTCCACTTGGGATGTTGTAACTTTTACGACGACTGCATACGGTACGAAGGCCTCGCTTGATGTTGGTACTATAAATAGTGAAATCACAGTGAATACAATGACCGCAGATTTCAAAAATATCGGTGCTGTCACTCAAACGACCAAGGCGATTACTAACGGCGCTAAAACCATCAAGCAGACGGCGATAACGGATCAAGACATCGGCGAATTACTTCAAGACGCGACGAATATTCTGACAGTCAGCCAAACTTTGACCAGTGAGAACAATGATGCCGGTGGAATACTGCAACCCAACTGTACGTGTACAGACAACTTCGCTATTACGACCTTAAACAAAGCGAATACTTCATCGATCAAAACATAAACAGTCTGAGATGCAGTTGAAGCAAAGAGTAATTTTCATGAAGGGTAATCGCGTACAGCGGTTACCCTCTCATTATTTTAAGAGCGTATGCTCAATCCGATTTTATCCAAAAAACTCTTTAACTCTTCTCTCGTTATCTCCCGATGTTCGCCAGGTTTCAAGTTTCCTAATTCAATATTCAAAATCCTCAAACGTTTCAATTCCAATACTGTGTAACCCATCGCCAAGCACATCCGGCGGATTTGCCGATTCTTGCCTTCGGTAAGGGTTATTTTAAATTCTTTTTCTCCGGTTTTCCGGATTGAAGCCGGCTTGGTAATATAGTCGGCTATATTTATCCCCTTCGCCATCTTTTTCAGAAAAGCTTCGGTGATCGCCTTATCCACTTTAACCGCATATTCTTTTTCGTGCTGAAATTCCGGCGAAAGAAGTTTGCCGGTCACGCGGCCGTCGTTGGTCAGAATGATAAGGCCAAAGGAATCCTTATCCAGACGCCCCACCGGATATACCCTGGTTTTATACCTGAAGATATCGCGGATGCTTTTCTGCCCCTTTTCGGGATTATGGGTGACAATACCCACCGGTTTATTGAAAGCTAAATAGACCCGGCCGGTCTCCATTTTTTTGAATCCCTGCCGCAGGAAAACCTCATCCCCCTCTTTTACCTGCATTCCCAGCTCAGCCGTCTTACCGTTTAAGGTAACTTGTCCCTGTTTGATGAGTTTGTCGGCCTCGCGCCGGCTGCAGAATTGTCTGAGAGCCAGGTACCGGTTGATTCGGATGGGAAATTTTATTCCCGGTTCAAATTCCATTATCCCAGGTCTTTTTCAATCTTTTCAATCTCGCTATCAATGGATTTTTCAACCTTATCCAGGTCTTTCTTCAACTGGGACAAAATTTTATCCTCTTCCTCCGTCAGTTCTCTTCTGGTTCTCGTTTTTTCCAAAACCCTAATATGATCCATGATGCTATTTTTCAAGATATCAAAATTTTTATGAACATCCTTTTCGGTCATTTGTATGTCCCGTTTAATTTTCCTTTTCATTTCCCGAATTTTACGCCATCCGTACCAGATAAGCACTCCGACCAGTACCAAGAGAGCGGCGGTGGAAACGGTCACCGCGAGCACGTTCACCACAAAGGAACCTATGCGGAGAACCGCCGGCTGGGAAACGGAAAATGAAAACTTATCGGTGGGTAAGCTCTTCGCCCCCCGGTCATCCTCCACCTCCGCCCAGAACTGGTATTGACCCGTTTCCAAATTGCCTTCTATCGCCACGGTAAAGTTACCCTCACTGTCGGCAAGCGTGTTGTACCGTTTAGGGGAATCTTCTCCCTTCTGGAGCCATACCCACACTTTCGCGGCGGGAAACGTTAACCCCTTCACCACGAACGGATTTCCCGCATTGACCGTCGGGGGATAGTCGGTAAAGGTGGGCGAGGCAATGGTTAGAACGGTAAAATCCGCGACCGCAGTTTCGTAGTTTCCGGCCTTATCAAACGCCTGCACGAGCATGGTATGTTTCCCCGCTTCCTGCGGCGGAAGCGTGTAGGGATTGCTCGCCACTTGTTCGCTCTGCACCGAGAAGGTGTCCTTGTCTCCCACTTTCACTTTGTAGAAGTCAATGCCGGAGAGATCATCAACGGTGTTGAAAAGCACCATGGGGCGGGGGTTTGAGATGCTGCTATCTCCCACAAATTTGATGGCGAATTTGTGGGAGATAGCAGCATCTCAAACCCCCGCCCCATGGTGCTTTTCAA
>JBEKSI010000021.1:0-12281 GCA_049997835.1 Minisyncoccia bacterium
TCACGGGAATACTTTCAAACCGCACACCGGAACGAAAACTAGCATATTGTTTTTGAGAAAATGGGATAAGAATGAAAAGCCACTGAAGGATTATCAAATCTTTATGGCCGTTTCAAAGAAGGCGGGCAAAGATAACTCGGGGGATTATGTCTACAAAAAGGATAAAGATGGAAATTACGTCCACGACGCAAAAGGCCGGAAAGTTCTAGATCACGATTTAGATGAGATCGCGGAAGAGTTTATGAAGTTTAGAAAAGGTCAAAAATTTATTTTTTAGAAATATGACTGGAAAAGAAGCACGACAACGACTAGACGTTTTAATTCAGGAAATCGAATTGAAAAAGGCTGAGCTAGACACTCTGTTATCCTCCGCTCAACAAACTAAGACGCAATTAGATACGGTTAATACCGATGCTAATAACAAATTGATTAGTATCAGTTCTATAGAATCCCAATCTAATCAAAAACACGAATCTATAAATCAAATTCTCGTAGCCACTCAACAAAAACAGACAGAGATTAATAATGAGAAACAAGTAGCGGAAAACTCGCGTACGGGAATTGAAAATCTAGAGAAAAAAGCGGAAGAACTTGAAAATAAAGTAGAAACCACCCAACAAAGAAGTGAGACTTTAGGAAATCGAATTGAAACCCAATTAGGGATTGCAGTTGCGGGTACTCTAGCCCACACATTTAATGATCGTAAGAAAGAATTAGAAACCTCACTTAAAAAATGGTTTTGGTGGCTAATAGCAGATCTTTCTGTGCTGCTGTTCGGCGTAGCGATCATTGTTGTTTGGGAACTTAGTGGAAGTAATGGAATAACCTACAATCTTCTTTTAAAGCTAACCATATCTTTCCCGCTTATATATGCTGCTTATTTTTTTCATAGCCAATATGATGAAGAAAAACGCTTACTTGAGGAGTATGCATTCAAATCCGCCGTATCTCTTTCTCTTGAAGCCTATCGAGAGCTTCTAAAACAAGAGGTAGAGCCAACTCAAGATAAAGCGAAGATTGTTGAATTTGTTACAGATTCTATTAATCGAATTTATACATCGCCGCGTGAGAATATCTCTAGTCATCCAGATAAAGAAAATAATATAAAGGTGGGAATGCTAAAGGAAGTCGTCGATATAATAAAATCCATTATAGGAAGATAATATTGCATGTCTGTTTTTTCTATAATCCAAAAATCACAACTTGAAGGCGCACACCGCCTAGATGCCGAATATTATCAACCCGAGTACTTGTCTTTATTGAATAAACTTAGAGAGTTTGATGTAAAAAACTTAGGGGGAATATCTAAAATTATTCGGGGTAACACTCCAAAAGAATATGGAGAATATGAAACCCCCATTATTAGATCTGGAGACTTATCTTATGAGTTTATTAATAACGAGGAAAATTTATTGAAAACAATAAAAGAAAATATATTTTTTGTTCAACAAAAAGATGTTTTAGTGTCGTCTATTGGTTTTGGATCAATAGGAAAAGTTAATATATTTACTGACCATGATAGGAAATTTGGGACAGTTGCAGAAGTCTCGGTTATTAGAAACTCCAAAATAAATCCTTTCTACATCTGGGCATTTCTAAGGAGTAAATTTGGACAATTTCAAATAAACAGAGAAATAACCGGCGCTACGGGTCAGTTACATTTGAATACGGGTAATATAGAAAATATTCTAATACCAATTATAAATACTAATGAATTTGAAAAAATATACCTCAAAGCAGAAGAATTTTACCAAAACTCGAAATCTCTCTATTCCCAAGCCGGAAGCCTACTTTTAGAGGAATTAGGATTAAAAGATTTCAAAAGCGAGGAAGATTTATTTAGTATTGTAAATTTATCCGACGTAAAATCCGTTCTTCGTATTGATGCGGAATATTTTCAATCGGAATGGGAGAGATTAAAAAATAAAATTGAAAAGACAAAAAATACTAAGTTGGGAAATCTAGTTAGCTTACAAAAAGGCTTTGAGCCTGGGAGTGAAGTCTACCAAGAAGAAGGGAAGTTGTTTATTCGCGTGAGTAGTATTTCCAGAGATGGGGTTATTGATAAAGACCAGAAATATTTGAAGGAAGAATTATATAGAAACCTTAGAAAAGATTTTGAACCGAAAGTCGGTGAAATATTACTCACTAAAGATGCAACACCAGGAGTCGCTTGTGTGTTAAAAGAACCCATAGAAGGAATTATCGCTGGTGGGGTTTTAAGGCTAAAAACAAACGAAGAAATAAGCCCGGAATACTTAACCTTATGTATAAATTCCATTGTTGGGCAGGCGCAAGTAAAACGAGATGCCGGCGGGTCTATTATTGCTCATTGGAAACCAGAACAAATTAAAAATTTGATTGTACCGATTTTACCAAAGCTTATTCAGCAAAAAATCGCCGATTTGGTTCAAAAATCCCACGAAGCTCACAAGAAGGCAAAAGAGCTTTTAGAAGAAGCCAAGCGAAAGGTCGAAGAAATGATTGAAAATAAATAATACACATGGATAGAAAAGAAAAGACGCGACAAGCATTTAGGTTGGTTGAGGCAATTGTCGGAGGTTATGCCGCCCATGAAAGCAATTCTGTGTCTGGTCTGGGTATGGGGGCATGGAAAATTCTTTTTAAAAATTGCTACGACGGTGTAAATGCAATGTTGGAAACTGCCAATGAAATAGACCCAGCTAAAATAACAGTTTGATCGAAAAAATTATTATGAGAACTAAAAAATGGTCCTCCGGCCATTTTTTAGTTAATGCTCTGAAATAAATAGCTAGGTATTAAGCTTTTTCGCCTAAAATAAATTCCATTCTCTTGATTTGTGATTTATTAAGAACGATAACCTTGTTTCCATCACGTACACGTACGTTATCATCGTTGATTTTTAGTAACAATACGCCACGTAATGGTTCGTCTGATCCCATGAAATAGATATCAACTTCTGGAAGTCTCGTGGTGCTCAAAGAATACTTCCAGGCAAGGAATAGAAAGCCCATAAATACTTGCGAGAAAATAGCAATAAACCAACCCAGGCTCCATGAAAGATACTCAAGTGTTAATAGGTAAGCGAATATAATTGGGAATGATATCTGTGGAATCCAGTGATCTATTTTTAAGACCCACTTTCTAAAGTCCTCCGCAAATGCTTTTATCTCATCATTGACGTTCAGCCTCGTTAAGTCTTGACGATTCTTGTATATCTCTTCGGAGGAGAAATGAGCCGCTAACCACAGCCACCCGATTAGGATTAAAACAATAACACATCGCAATAGGTGACCAGTTCCCAGGTCTCCAATACGAAGAGCTAGAACAGCTCCGATAACACCCCAGAATGCCGTTGAGCTCACGAAGAAGATCCCAGCGAGTTCAATGAGCCAATTACGATTGTCAGCATAGGGCTTTTGATCCGCTATTACTTTTCCAAAGAATCGTACGAGATATGCAAGCGCTGAAGCGATAATAGCTGGAGTTATAAATTTCGATGCGGTTTCCCAATCCATTATATCTGTAATACATCCAAAGTTACCACTATGTCAATTTTTAAATCCCCGTAAAATTTTTGAATCACGATTTTGAAAATCATCCAATCGGGCCGATTTTTTTGTTTCCGGGGTTTTGGGGTAGAATAATTGGGGCAAATGGAAACCTTACAACAAAAGCTTCAGGAAATTGGCCGGAAAAATTTGGCAGCCGTGGCTGTTTTTGAAAAGAATGGCAAAATGCTCTGCGGCTTAAGACATTACACACCCGACAAGTGGCAAACAGTTTCGGTTTGGACGACGCCGGGCGGCCGCTGCGACCCGGGGGAGACAATTGAAGCAACCCTGCGGCGGGAAGTCGGGGAAGAAGTTGGCTTTGAGAGTTTTAAAATTATTGAGTTTTTAGGCGAATTTTCCGGTGCGAAAGAAGGCGATATTGTTTATGGCTTTAGATGCGTGACGGATGAGGAGCCGCAACTCATGGAACCGGAGAAATTCTCGGAATGGCACTGGTTTACCCCCTCGGAAATCCCGACTAATTTCATTAACCCACCAATCATCAATTTCCTAAAAGAAAAACTGGCGAAATAATCGCTTCATTTTGAAGTTGGTTGTATAATAAATCCATGGCAATAATTAATAAAAAATGCTGGCCGGAAATGTTTGATAAATTTAGTTCCGGCGAGAGGACTCTTGAATTGCGGTTGGCTGATTTTGATTTAAAAAACGGCGATACCTTGGTTTTTGAAGAATATAATCCGGAAACCAAGGCGTACACCGGCCGAAAGGCGTCTTTTGAATGCAAAAAGGTAGAACATTCCGTTCAGGACCCGCTCAAATTCTATGAAGCTGAAGACGTAAAAAAGCACGGACTTTGGATCGTTGAACTGGAAAAGAAAAGTTAGTTTTTTTAATTCCACCCACGAAATGGAAATCGGCCAATTTGTGCCGGTTTTTTTGTTTCCGGCGTTTTGGGATAGAATGCTAAGATAATAAAACCGATATGAGAAATCGCGGGCCTGACAATCCTAATCCGCCGAAGCGCAATGAGATTAAGCTGGGGGATGCCGTCTGGATAATTGAGAAAGAGAATTACGGCACAAATAACTACACGCAAGGAATCGTGAAGGAAATTCTGTCGCCCGGGAGCTCCCACCCGCGCGGCATTAAAGTGCGGCTTACCGACGGCACCGTCGGCCGCGTTCAATGGAAAATGTAGAAAATCTTTATGATCAAATTCCGGAAAAACGTGAAAATCGCGCCGCTATCCACTTTTAAAATCGGCGGGCGGGCCGAATATTTTTGCGAGGCGAAAAGCCCGGAAGATTTGATTCGCGCGGTTGAACTGGCGAAAGAATTAAAAATTCCGTTCCGGATTTTTGCCGGCGGGAGCAACGTGATTTTCCCCGATGGAAAGCTTAAGGGACTTTTAATTTGTTTTAGAGGCGGGCGAATCATAAGAAAAAGAAATACCTTTATCGCGGACGCCGGCGTGGATTTGGCGAGCGTAATTAAAAAGTCCGTTGATTCAGGTTTAGCGGGGCTGGAAACCCTTTCGGGAATTCCGGGAACGATTGGCGGGGCGGCAGTGGGAAACGCCGGCGCCTACGGCCATTCTATTTCCGAAATCGTGAATCAGATTGAATTTTTTGACCCATTTGACGCTTCTAAGTGCAGGTGGGGCAAGAGGCAGTGGCTAAAAAACTCGGAGTGCCGCTTTGCCTATCGCGAAAGTATTTTCAAACGCGAACCCTACCTGATTCTGCGCGCAGAACTCGCTTTCAAAAAAGGAAACAGAGCCCGGCTCAAAAAAATCTCCAGAGACATCATTAAAGCGCGGGAAAAGAAATATAAACCAGGCCTGAAGTGCCCCGGCAGTTTCTTTAAAAATATCCTAGTAACGGATATTACCGGAAAATCTTTGAAATTAATTGATAAGAGGAAAATTATAGAGGGGAAGATCCCAGCCGGGTATCTTTTGGAAGAAGTCGGCGCGAAAGGGATGAAAATCGGCGGCATTAAGGTGGCGGATTTTCACGGCAATCTGATTATGAATACCGGGCGGGGAAAGGCGAAAGACGCGAAAAAACTGGCCCAGATTTTAAAACGGAAAGTTCATGGGAAATTCGGCATAAAATTGGAGGAAGAAGTGAGGTATTTTTGACGCGAAACCCGATGCGACGAAAAAGTGTGCGCTCCGGGGCGCAAGACCTCGGTCTTACCCACTTTTTCGCCGCACCGGATTTCACTTGGATTGTAGAGGATACGAGCGGAATTATTTTAGTTCGTTTATAATGATACTAATGACCTTAGTTTATCTGATTCGCCGGTTTTTCTATCGGATTCTGGAATTTCTGCGCCACTGGTACGTGAAGAGTGCTAAAATCTACTCTAATTTCGTTTTAGAGAGGTTAGAAAGCATAGATAGGGTTCTTGCCTGGCGCGTCAATTTCAAATACTTATTCCAGCCGCTCTACGGTGATTATTCGTTTTTGGGAAGGGTTTTGAGCTTTTTCATCAGAATCCCGAAATTAATCGGGACGAGTTTGATTTATCTGGTGATTTTTGCGGTCGCCGTTTTTATCTACTTGGTTTGGATTTTATTCCCGTTAGCCGTCGTCGCCGTAGTTTTTACCAATTAACATGACCGAACTTTATCTTAAAGAACCGAGATTGTCCCTTTCCGCCGGCGGAGAATTTTTAGTCCGCTTGATTTCTTATTCTTCCTATATTTTCCTCACTACCTCGGCTTTCATACTTTTTTATTCCGGTTCCCGTTCGCTTTCCGCACTCGCCCTCATTCTTTCTTTATTCTTGATTGACCGGGCCATTCATATCGGACAGGCCGAAAGAAGCATTTCGGAACTGAACAAAAAAAGCGCCAATCTGGCGGACGCGATAACTCCCTCCGCCTACCGCCTGCTAAGCTACTCTTTCCGCCGGTCCTACATCGCGGGACAGGATTTCTATCTTATTTTCCTGATTGAATTGCTTACAAAAAGGGATGTGAAGGAAATTTTGAAGCGCCTGGATACGAAGGTTGATGATTTCTCCGCCAAACTGAATGAGTTTCTAAAAAAGGGAAGCGGTTCTTCCAGGCCGGGCAAATCAGCCCTACTTGCCTTGATAACGAATTTAACGAAAGTGGCCCACGAAAGCGCCTCTCTGGGGGGCGAGAGATTTATTGAACCCAGAAACTTTTTTGCCGCCCTGGCGTTTACCGACGACCCGGCGATAAAAATGCTTTTTGATGCTTTTAATCTTAACGCCAAAGACATCCAAGCCGCGGCGGTTTTCGGGCGTTTCCATCGGGCGCTGGGCAGATTGAGATTTCTCCCCGCCGTCTTAGGAGGATTTGCCCACGAGCAGAAAGAAACCCGCCATCGCTTTATGAACCGTTCCTGGACGGCGCGTCCGACGCCGACCCTGGACCAGTTCAGCACGGACCTGACCGATCTTGCGAGAGCCGAAAAAATCGGATTTCTGATCGGGCACGAAAAGGAATTTGATGAACTGATTCAGGTCATCTCAAGGCCCGGAAAGCCCAATGTGATTATTTCGGGAGAGCCGGGAGTGGGGAAGAGCTCAATTATCGCTCATCTCGCCTTCCGGATGATAAAAGACAAAGTTCCGCCGGTGCTTTTTGATAAGCGTCTGGTTTCCCTCCACATCAGCCGGCTTGTTGCGGATGCGACGGGGGACGTTTTAAGCGGACGATTGCAGAAGATAACCGAAGAAATTTTGAGGGCGGGGAATATCGTGCTTTTCATACCGAACATTCACGATCTTTTCCGGACGGCGGAAGCCAAAACTTTAAACGCCATAGACGTGATTCTTCCGGTGATAAAAGAAAACGCCGTGCCGGTCATCGGCGAGACGTATCCGCGCGAGTTTAAGCAGTTCATAGAGCCGCGTTCGGATTTCCTGGAGCAGTTTGAGGTCGTGAAGGTAAATGAAATTTCCGAAGACGACGCGGTAAAATTTCTGACCTATGAAACCCTGATTTTGGAAAACCAATATAAGATTTTCATTACCTACCGCGCCGTCCGCGAGGCGGTAATTCTGGCGCATCGCTATCTCCACTCCAAACCGCTTCCCGGGAGCGCGACTAATCTCCTGAAGATGGCCATCAATGAAGCGAGGGAATCAAGAAGCAGAACAGTCGATGCGGAAATGATAGCGGCTGTTGCGGAAAAACTGACTCAGATACCGATTCAGAAAGCGGGTAAGCCCGAGGCGGGAAAACTTCTGAACTTGGAAGAATTCATTCATGAAAAATTCATAAATCAGGAAGCGGCCGTGAGAGCCGTTTCGCGCGCCCTAAGGGAGTACCGGAGCGGCCTTTCGCGCCGGGGCGGACCGATTGCCTCGTTCCTCTTTGTGGGTCCGACTGGCGTCGGCAAGACCGAGCTCGCCAAAATTCTCGCGCAGATCCAGTTCGGTTCCAAGGAAGCGATGCAGAGGTTTGATATGTCCGAATACCAGGACAAAACAAGCGCTTTCCGGCTCATCGGGAATCCGGATGGTTCAAGAACCGGCACGCTCACCGACGGGGTGCTGGAAAAACCTTACTCACTTATCCTTTTGGATGAATTCGAAAAATCCCATCCCGACATTCTGAATCTTTTCCTTCAGGTTTTGGACGACGGCCGGCTCACCGATAGCTTAAGCCGGACGGTTAGTTTTGAAAACACGATAATCATCGCGACTTCCAATGCCCATTCGGAGTTCATCAAGTCGGAAACGGAAAAGGGCCGGCTGGCCGAAGATATCGCGGATGAAATCAAGAAGAAACTCACGGATTATTTCAAGCCGGAGCTCATAAACCGCTTTTCCGACACGATGGTTTTCCGCAACCTCAACAGGAACGAAATCTCTTCGGTGACGGAGCTTCTGATGCGCGACCTGGCAGATCTGCTTTTTGAAACGAAAGGAATAGTCCTTTCGTGGGACGAAACGGCGGTCGGGAAGCTTGCCGACTTGGGCTACAGTCCCGTTTTCGGCGCGCGGCCGCTTCGGCAAACCATATCTGATAATATAAAAAGCGTTCTTGCCGAGAAGATCCTTAAGGAGGAAATTAAGCGGGGCGATAAGATTTTAATCTCTTTTGGAAGCGGCGCGTTCAAATTTGAAACCAATCAAAACAAATGAGATTCAGCGTAAACATAAATTTCAATTTCAAGGACCTGAAAGTTAATCGCCTTATCCGTTTTTTTGTCGTTTCGGATCTGTTTTTTTGGAGCGGGTGGGGGTTGATAAACCCGGTTTTCGCCATATTCATTATTGACAGGGTAGAGGGCGCGTCGGTCGTGACCGTCGGCATTGCTTCGGCGGTTTACTGGATTACGAAGGCCCTATTCCAAATGCCCGTGGCTCTTTATCTGGATAAGCACGAAGGAGAGAAGGATGATTTTCACGCTCTCATTTCCGGTTTGATACTGGCCGGCGTCGCGTCCTTCGTTTTTCTTTCCGTGAATACGTTTATCGGCTTGTATTTCGCCGTATTTATCCAGGCCCTGGCTTTTGGTTTGTACACGCCGGCATGGTCGGCTATTTTTTCCCGGCATTTGGATAAAAAGAATTACGCCTTCGACTGGTCTTTTGATAATACGGCCATCGGCATCGCGTTAGGCGTCACCGCGTTCGTCGGTTCGGCTTTGGCTAAAATCTTCGGATTTGACGCCATATTCATCTGTACCGGACTCCTGTCTTTCGGAAGCGCCACCCTACTTCTTTTCGTTCCCGATCTAATACTCCCGGAACCGCCCTCGAACGGGCAGTCGCCTCTTTTAGATCACACACCGGCTAACGTGGGGAAATAACCAAAATGATCACCAATAATAAAGAAGTTTCCGCCGGAGTCATTATTTACCGGCACACAAGCGAGGGACCGAAGTTCCTGATTCTGTATAACGGCGGCCCCTATTGGAATTTCCCGAAAGGCAAGCTCACCGAGGGCGAGCGGAGCTTTCGCGCGGCGCTTCGCGAGGTCTGGGAAGAGACCGGCTTGGGCGCGCAGGACCTGAAGATTTCCGACCGTTTCAGGGTAGAGGATAAGTTCACTTACGTGAGAAACCGCCAGAAAATCTTCAAAACCGTCACGTATTATCTGGCCGAAACGGCCAAACCATTCATCAGGTTGGATATTAAGCCGGAAAACGTGCCGGGGGAAAAGCATCAGGGATATGGCTGGTTTTTATATAAGGACGCGCTGAGAATTCTGAAGGCCCCTAATCTAAAAAATAGTTTAAGAAAGGCCTATGCTCTAATTTCAGGCAGGAATATCAGCCGCCCGCCCGCCGTCCCGAAAAAATAAGAGGTATTAATAAAAAACCCCCGGTGGGGGGTTTTAAAATTACTACTTCACGAATTCAACGATTTTCTTGAAAACTTTGGGTTCATTCTGAGCCAGTTCCGCAAGAATTTTTCTGTCCAGTTCAACATTCTTTTTCTTAAGGCCGCTGATGAACTTGTTGTAATTTATTCCCTCGGGGCGGACGGCAGCGTTGATCTGAGTCTGCCAAAGTTTCCGATAGTCGCGCTTTTTTTCTTTCCGGCCCTTGAATTTTCTGGAAAGTCCGTGAAGCAGCGCTTCCTTGGCCGCCCGTTCTTTTGATTTTCGGTCCCAACGGTAACCCTTGGTGAGCTTCAAAAGCTTCTCTCTTTTTTTATGGGAAACTACCCCTCTTTTTACTCTAGGCATTTTATTGTGTAATTATTTCCTTTATTTTTTTGGCGGTCACGAAAAGATTGCGTCCGATCTTCTTTCTCTGCATCTGGTAGGTATTCTTATTGGCCCGCGAATGCCCCAAAGTCGGCGCGCGGTGGAGCACCTTGCCGGATTTCTTTATCTTGATTCTTTTGGAAACGCTTTTTTGCATTTATTTTTTGATGATTTGGGCTATAAAGCCCCTCCCTCCCTGTCTCGGCTCCATCGTTACATGATGAGGAACGGTAATCATATTAATGAATTCGCCCATTTTTTTCAAGGCCCATTCTTTATTTGCTTTCTCCCGGCCCCGCAGAAATATGCTGATTGTGACCTTGTGTCCCTCATTCAGAAATTCCTCCGCCTTCCTCGCTTTTATTTGGAGGTCGTTTAGTGCCGAACGGGGCGTTATCTGAACTTGTTTAAGTTCATTTTGCTTCTGGGCGTTCTTTTGTTTTTTCTCTTCCTTATCCTGCTGGTAGCGGAATTTATCATAGCTCATTATGCGCGCCACCGGTGGCTGAGCCGCGGAGGCGATTTCGATAAGATCCAGAGATTTCTGCCGGGCCAAGGCAAGAGCATCATCTTTCTTCATTACCCCGAGGTTGTTCCCGGCTTCATCTATAACCCGGAGCTCCTGAGCGGTTATTTGATTATTGATTCGATTTTGAATGAAAGAATCATAACAGGTATGAATTTAGAATTCAAACCTCGTTTGCCTGAAATATCGGTAAAGGAAATCCCAATTCATAAAAATAAAAAGGACGATGTTTAATCATAAACACCGTCCATAGACAGTAACCCTTATGTTGTTACTTGGATTGCTGTGATGTCGTAAGGGAGGTCTGCTTTGATTTGTCGGAGTTTTTCGACCCCGACGCATTCTTTTGCTGACTCTCTTGTGTTTTGTTTTTGACCCGGATCTCAGTGATCTTCTCACTATCCAGGACTCCTACACATTTTGACATGACACACCTCTTTATAATTGTTCTCGCCATAACAAAAGGAGGAAACAGCGTAAACCGCGCGGTAGGTTTCCACGATCTCTTCCATCAGCTTCGGCGAAAGGTTGTTAAGGATGTTCCGAGCGTGAAACTCGAAGTCTGGAAGTAAACCGCGCTCTTCCAATCTCCGAGCATATAAGCAATCTCGGTGAAGCGCCAACACGATCGTGCCATCTGCCTTCGTCTCAAAACCCAGAGGGTAAAGACGGCAGGTCAAAGGACGATCTTGATGAATTTTACATCTTCGATTATCAGCACACAACTGGCTGCAGGGAGGATATCGAACTGACAGATTCAGTTGTCCTTGAGCGTTTGCGGGAAACGAATGAATGAATGTGGGGCCGTTATTAATCTGTACCAACGGAACGCCACACTCATAAAGTCCATCCGCTTCTTGTTTAAGCAACCAGACATAACCCATGCAGTCCGGATCCTGGCACTCTTTGCAATCCTGCTCGATGTCTCGGTAGAGACCATCAAGCGCCTCATAGAATTGTGGCAGCGTTTCAATGCTCTGATTTTGCGGAACAATGACATGACCTGTTTCTTTAGTCAGATCAACCGCTTTCACCTGTAGCATTTTACTCACGAAAAGCCTCGTCTCGCACTCGTCGACTCGATCGGTAAAGCGCGCAATAAGTTCTCGTTCGTCTGTGACAGTTTCATGAAGGATCGCCTGAGCCATCTCAAGGGCGGTTTTATCAAGTTTCACGGTCTGATAGCGGGTAACCAGAAATTTATCCGGATACCGCGTGGTGAGCTTCATATACCGATTTGGCTGGAAAATCCGATAGTTGGCCGGATATGAATCAGTCGGTTGGCGGTGTTTGACCTTAGCTGCCAGTTCAGCAGCCGGTTTTGACAGCCCGCGGACCGCGTAATCGATGCAAAATTTGTCGGAACAATTTGCATCAACCTTGCAGCCGCCCGTGCAGTCGAGTAATAATTCGCACGATCTGCAGGGTTCACCGACCCACGAGAGGTCGCGGAAGACGTCGAGCTCCGGTTTGTTCCAGATATCCTCGATCTTCTCGTCCGGCAGGGTGCCGAAAACGAGTTGAGATTGATTGCACATCCGGAACTCACCCT
>JBEKSI010000022.1:0-11765 GCA_049997835.1 Minisyncoccia bacterium
CACGACGGCGGCCACCGTTTGGTTTGTTTCCGCCATTGGAATACTTTGCGGTGTTGGTCTTATAAATCTCGCTGTCATTTCCGCCATAGGCATCACGATTATTTTGGAAATTTTGCGGCGGAGCAATCTTCAGATTTTCCTGGGGAAGGAGGGTGAAAACGGTTCGGAGAACAAGTAAGGCATGAACGAAGAAAAAATTCCTTTTGAAGAAAATGTCAGTTATTCGGCCGGCGTCGCTTTTGTTTTCACGGGGGATAAAAAACCGCAGCTTCTTCTGGTTTTGCAGAAAGCGGGAGAGAAGAATCCGCAGAAAGCCGGTGGAATTTTCACGGAGGATCGGGTTTGGAAAATGCCGATGGGACATTTTAACCGTGAAAAGGACTCAGATTTGATATCGGCGGCGCGCCGGGAGTTTGAGGAAGAGACCGGTTTTACCTTTGACGGGAAACTGATTGATTCGGCGCTTTCGGTTGCTATTCGCATTCCTTCGGAGCGGCCCGGCGCGGAATTCCACGAAGACAGATTTTTTCTCGTTGTTTCCGAAGACGAACCAAAGCCGGCATTCGGCACGGAAAGAGACGCGGCGATTGAAAAAGCGAGATTTTTCCCGCTCAATAAACTGCCGGATGGAAATACGTCCGATTCCGACGGCGCGGCGCTTTCCTGGGGACACCGGAAAAAATTAATGAAACTTCTCGTGGCCTGCGAAGAGAATCCAAAGGGGAAAGAAATCGTGGAATATCTAATAGGGAGCTTTAAGGGCAAATAAAAATCCCAACCCTGAATATTTCCAAGGTTGGGACGTCTCACGGCTGGCTCTTCTTCATCCGGATGAAGAAGGCGATTATCCCAAGATGAGATTTATACACGATTCTTCCCCGCAAAATAGGATCATATTCAAATCTATCTTTTTCACCTTTTTTATACCCCAGATTTTTCCTCCGAATCAGAATGGTTTTGAAGGGATCTATGAATAAGGCCTCTTTTATCTCGCCGCCACCTTCAATTTTCTTGAAATTATAACCGGGGAATTTCATTTTTCCGATGAAAGTAACATGGGTGACATTGCGTCCGTTCAACCTTACTAAAATAGGTTCTTCGGAGATTTGAAGATCTCCGGAGATGCTCAGCTCCTCTTTCACGGCTCGTCTGGCCGCTTCAATCGGGGTTTCTCCGTTTAAAACCTCTTTTGTCGGGATGCCGCCCCCTCTTCTTCTCCCTCCCTCCCTTTCATCTTTTCTGTTTATTACCAAGGCAAATCTATTATCTTCATTCAAAATTACGTGAGCGACAACATTGCTCTCTGGCGCGTTCCAAGAAGAATTGTTTAAGATCAGGCCCCATTCTTCCCGGGGAATTTCTTTCCCCATGGGCTGATAGAATTTTTCTAACATGGCGGGGGTTAAAAAAGGATATTTCATGGGACACCTCTCTTTCTGTTATATCTGAACTCCGATTTCCGGCAGTATTTAATTCTTAAACTTAAGTCCTACACTTATCTTAACAGTAATTCCACAAAAATTCATAAAATTTCCGGTTGCCCATGGAAAAAATCTAGAATAAATAAAAATCCCAATGAAGCTTTCGCGACATTGGGATTAATATCTGAATCCATCAGATTGGTTAATTCATAGTAAGACTAATCAAACCGATGCTAATGGGGAGAACATATACCCCGTCCAAAGAGAGTTTGTTACAGCCGGATTTCTCCGGATCTGGCGTGACTTTGATTTCCGCCAAATTGACGAATTTTACTTCAGTCACTTCATGGGCGACATCTTCGCATTTTTCCGGAATGTTGACTCCCGGCTTAATGCTTCCAACGAAGACAAAATGGAAATGCCCGTGTTTGTCTTTGGAAACCCAGATTGGTTTCCTGTCAATCTCAAATTGATCGGAAATCTTGCGATAGACCTCCTCGCGAACTGCTCTTCTCGCGGTTTCGTAAGGAATTTCTCCGTTTCCCACCTCTTCAGTGGGGAGTTTCCACCCCGGCTTTTGTTCCTCGTATTTCTTATCTTTTCCGTTCAGGACGAAAAAAACATCTTCGCCTTCAAAAAACAACACGTGAACAAACGCAGTGCCGCCACGTTCATCGTTTTTCCACGATGAGTTCGTCAGGTCAACCCATAAATTTGAGGGTAGTGGCTTACCGATGGGCTTATATCCTAAAATCTCAGAGCGATTCATGGCGCTCTCCTTTCTCAAGATAAACTCGTTTATTTTTCGGGAAGTTAAAACTTTCCCAGGATCTGCTATAATTATACCACCGTATTAATAATAAGTCAATGTGGAGATAATACAGATAAAACCTGTATAATTCAGATATGAAACCGAAAAGAATCTACCTGGACTATGCCGCTTCTACGCCGGTTGCTCCGGAGGTTTTGAAAGCGATGGCGCCGTATTGGAGCGATAAATTCGGCAATCCAAGCTCGGTGCATTCTTTCGGTCAGGAAGCATTAAGCGCGGTGGACAGGGCGCGGGAGACGGTCACGAAAGCAATAATGCGTCCGCCAGCTGGCGAATTTCGTGAAATAATATTTACTGGTTCGGCGACGGAGGCGAATAATTTGGCTTTATGGGGAACCTTATTGGGCGCGCGAAATTTTATGAAAGGTTTGCCGAAAATTATCGTCTCAAGTATTGAACACGAATCCGTTTTGCAAACGGCGCGAGATATGGAAAGTGCCGGTGAGATAGAACTTGCGATTCTGCCGGTCGATAGAAATGGAATCGTGGACGTGAAAAAAATTGAGAAAGAATTAAACGAAAGGACGATTTTAGTCTCGGTGATGTACGTGAACAATGAAATTGGGAGCGTTCAGCCGATTGCCGAAATTTCAAAAATTGTCGCAACTTATAAATCCGGTAAATCCTACCCTTTATTCCATACCGACGCCGCGCAGGCATTTAATTATTTTAATTGCGATGTAAATGAGCTCGGCGTGGATTTAATGACGCTCTCAGGGCAGAAGATTTACGGTCCGAAGGGAATTGGGGCGCTATACGCGCGAAACCAAAAACAGAAAACTTATAATTTAAAACCCATTATTACTGGTGGTGGGCAGGAATTTGGTTTGCGTTCCGGGACGGAGAATGTGCCGCTTATCGTTGGTTTCGCAAAGGCGGTTGAACTAGCCGAAAAATGTAGAAAAGAGAGTGCGAAAAAAGTTCTTGGGTTAAGAAACTATTTCTGGAAAGGGTTGAAAAAGTTCTATCCCGGGGCGGAAATAAACGGCGATTCAAAAACTCTCCACATTCTCAATATTTACTTCCCAACGGAGTTTGCCGGTGACCTGCTCGTAAAATTAGACATTGCAGGAATAGCGGTTTCGGCCGGTTCGGCCTGCACGGCGCGGGCTTACACTCCGTCCTATGTTCTTCAGGCGCTCAATTTATCCCCGGAAAGGGTAAGGGGTAGTTTAAGGTTTAGTTTTGGTAAAAATAACACTAAGCAAGAACTAGACGCTGCGTTTAAAATAATGAACAAAATTCTATCTTAAAATAAAGATAAACCCGGTGTATATTACAGAAATCGGATGTTAAATGGGGCGCTATAATTAATTATAGCGCCCCATCTTTTGACTTTGAATTTTCTTAGGCTTCGTATTGGATGGAATTTTTTGTATAATGGGAGATATGGAAAAAACAAAACAATATCTAAACGTCGCGATTATCGTCGCTCTTTTGGTCGCCGCATATTCCGTTTGGATGTATGCCTCAAGTTATTCGCAGTCCGTTGAACCGGGAACGTTCCGGAGTTTCTCGGCCTCGGGTGAAGGAAAGGTGGTGGCCGTGCCGGATGTGGCGCAGTTCAGTTTTACCGTAGTGACCGAAGGCGGCAAGGATTTAGGCGCGCTCCAAACGGAAAATACCAAAAAAGTTAATACCGCGATTGATTTTGTGAAAGGCGAGGGAGTGGACGTGAAGGACATAAAAACGCAGAGTTATAACATTTCACCGCGTTATCAGTATTACAGTTGCAACCATCCGGAATTGAGCGTGACACCCTGTCCGCCGTCCGAGATAGTGGGTTATACCGTGACGCAAAGCGTCCAGGTTAAAGTTCGGGATTTTTCAAAGACGGGAGATATTCTGGGAGGCGTGGTGAAAGCGGGAGCGAACACGGTTTCCTCTCTTCAGTTTACGATTGATGACCCGACGAGCGTGAAGGCTCAGGCCCGCGCCGAGGCGATAGGAAAAGCTAAGAAACAAGCGGAAGAAATCGCCGATGCCGGTAGTTTCAGAATCGGTAAACTTTTAAGCATTGATGAAAGCGGCGCTTATTACGCTCCCCGTGCTTACGGAATGGGCGGAGACGCGATAAGCGCTAAAGTTGAATCTTACGCGGCGCCGGCCATTGAAGCCGGCTCGCAGGACGTGACAGTAAACGTGACTTTGCGCTACGAAATCAGATAAACTTTTGTCGGATTAAATTCGTATATTATAAACGTATGTCTAACAAAAAATTATTAGCCATCATTATTTTAGCCGGTTTATTGGGAGGTTTTTTTGGTTCAATCGCGGTTTCTAAATCCGCTCAAGCTGGTTTCTTTGACAGTATTTGGAACTTTATAAACGGCGGCTCCAACGCGACTTCAACGGTTCCGGAAAAGTCCGAAAAACTCGTCCAGATTTACGCGCCCACCATAGATTACGAACAGGCGGTCGTGGATGCGGTGGCGAAGGCCTCGCCGGCGGTTGTTTCAATCATCATTTCAAAAGATTTGCCGGTGATTGAACAATGCCCGGGCGCGAACCCCTTTTTAAATCTTCCTCCGGAGTTCCAGCAATTTTTCGGCGACCAGGGATTCCAGTTTTCCCAGCCCTGCCAAAAAGGAACCAAGAAACAAGATGTGGGCGGCGGCAGCGGTTTTATCATTTCAAGCGACGGCTTGATTATCACGAACAAGCACGTCGTGAGCGATACCACAGCTGATTACACGGTACTTACTAACGATGGAAAGAAGTACAGCGCGAAAGTTTTGGCCCGCGACCCGGCTCAGGATTTGGCGGTTTTAAAAATTACGGCGAGCGATTTGCCGGTCGTGACTCTTGGAAATTCGGATGGGATTAAGCTTGGCCAGACGGCCATTGCAATCGGGAACGCACTCGGGGAATTCCGGAACACCGTTTCCGTGGGGGTAATTTCGGGTTTATCGCGGACCATTACGGCCTCGGGCGCCTCTTTCGGCAACGAGACCATCCAGAACGTTATCCAGACCGATGCCGCCATTAACCCGGGGAATTCCGGTGGTCCGCTTCTTAATCTGAAAGGCGAAGTGATTGCGATAAACACGGCAATTGCTTCTGGAGCGCAGAGTATCGGTTTTGCTTTACCGATAAATCAGGCGAAGCGCGACATAGAGTCGGTTAAGAAAACCGGCGATATAAAAATTCCGTATTTGGGCGTGCGCTATATTTCAGTTACCGTGGACGTCGCGAAGGCCCAGAAACTTTCCGTTGATTATGGCGCGCTCGTCCGGGGCAGCGAAGACGGATCAGCAGTGATAAAAGATTCGCCGGCGGATAAGGCCGGAGTGCAGGCGGAAGACGTTGTTTTGGAAGTGAACGGCGTGAAGGTGGATGAAAATAATTCTCTCGGGAACCTCATTCAGCGATATAACATCGGCGATACGATAACGCTCAAAGTCCAGAGAGGCCTGCCCGGCCAAGGGGACAAAACAATAGATTTACCCGTTGTATTAACAGAACGCCCGGCGAATCAATAGTCCATTAGCACTCAAGTAAGTTTATTGCTAATCCTACATAAAAGGGCTATTATCGTTTATAATAAATTATATGCCGAATTTTAATCGTTTTACCATTAAAGCCCAAGAGGCGCTCCAGAACGCCCAAGAATCCGTTGCGCGGCACAATCACGGAGAATTGAAGGCAATTCATCTTTTGTCCGCCTTGCTCCAGGATGAACAGACGCTCGTGCGCCCGCTTTTGGTTAATGCCGGCGTAAACGTTTCCGAGTTGGAGCGCGAAACGGAAAATTTTTTGGGGACCCTGCCGAAAATATTCTCGGCGGGCGGCGGTGTCGGCCAGCTTTATCTTTCTCAGGAATTGATGAGGATTCTGGATAAGGCCGGGGAAATTGCGCTTAAATTCAAGGATGAATTCATCTCCTGCGAGCATCTGTTTTTGGCGCTTGCGGACGTTCCTTCTTCGGCTCAGGAAGTTCTTGGACGTTTCGGAGCGCGAAAGGAAAATTTAATAAGGACGCTTGCGGAGCTCCGCGGTTCCACGCGCGTGACGGACGAAATGCCGGAAAGTAAATTCCAGGTACTGGAAAAATACGCGGTGAACCTGACGCAAAAGGCGCGGGATGGGAAGCTGGATCCCGTCATCGGCCGCGAGGAAGAATTGCGCCGGCTGATGCAGATTCTATCAAGGCGCACCAAAAACAACCCGGTCCTGATCGGCGAGCCGGGCGTGGGAAAGACGGCGATCGTGGAAGGCCTGGCCCAGAAGATAATTTCGGGCGACGTCCCGGAGACGCTCAAAAACAAAGACGTCATAATGCTGGATATCGGTTCGCTCGTCGCTGGAACGAAGTTCCGCGGGGAGTTTGAAGACCGCTTCAAGGCATTTCTTAAAGAGGTTCAGAATTCTTCCGGGAAAATAATACTTTTCATAGACGAAATTCATATGATTGTCGGCGCGGGTTCGGCTGAAGGCGCGATTGACGCGGCGAATATGTTGAAGCCGGCTCTCGCGCGCGGCGAGCTCCACGCCATCGGCGCGACAACGCTTAAAGAATACCAAAAATATATTGAAAAAGACGCGGCACTTGAAAGACGCTTTCAGCCGATCCTGGTTGAAGAACCGACGGTGGAAGATTCAGTTTCCATTCTCCGCGGCTTGAAAGAAAAATACGAAATGCATCACGGACTCAAGATTACGGACGAGGCGATTATCGCGGCCGTGAATCTCGGCGCGCGCTACATCACTGACAGGTTTTTACCGGACAAGGCGGTGGACCTGATAGACGAAGCGGCGGCGGCGCGTCGGCTGGAATCCGACAGTTTACCCCGGGATATTGAAAAAATCAGAAAAGAAATCACCCGGCTGGAGGTGGAAAAATCCGCTCTTGGAAAAGAAAAGGGTAAGAAAAAACCCCTGGCCGGTCAGGCCGCGCGTTTAAGGGCGGTGGAAAAAGAGCTTAAGGAATTAAAAGAAAAAAACACGGCGCTTTCTTCCAAATGGAAAAGTGAAAAAAGCGGCGTGGAGAACCTTCATGACCTTCGGCGGGAAATAGAGGATTTGAAGCGGGCGGCCGAGGTGGCCGAGCGGGATGGGAATTTTGACCGCGTGGCGCAGATCCGCTACGGCGAGCTGCCCAAAGCCGAAAAGCGCTATCTGGATCTGGAAAAGAAACACGAAGGCAAAGCCGCGAAGAAAGGAAAAAGCGGACACTTCATTAAAGAGACGGTGGATGAGGAAGACATAGCCGCCGTGGTTTCACGCTGGACCGGCATCCCGATTTCAAGAATGTTGGAATCCGAGATGGGGAAACTTTCAAGAATTGAGGATGAGCTTACAAAGCGGGTAATCGGCCAGAAAGAAGCGATAGAAGCGGTTGCGCGGGCGCTCCGCCGTTCGCGGACGGGCCTCGCCGACAAAGACCGGCCTTCCGGCTCTTTCATATTCCTGGGGCCGACGGGTGTCGGAAAAACGGAACTCGCGAGAGCTCTCGCCGAATTTATGTTCAACGACGAAAAAGCCCTCGTGCGGATAGATATGTCGGAATACATGGAACGGCACGCGGTCTCACGCCTTATCGGCTCGCCGCCGGGATATGTCGGCCACGAGGAAGGCGGCCAGCTCACGGAAATAATCCGCCACCGGCCCTACAGTTTGATCCTTTTTGATGAAATTGAAAAAGCCCATCCGGAGGTTTTCAATATTCTGCTCCAGGTGTTGGACAACGGTCGGCTGACCGATTCAAAAGGCAAGATCGTGAACTTTAAAAATGCGGTCATCATTCTCACTTCAAACGTCGGGAGCGAATACTTCCGCGAGATGTCCGGTTTGGGCTTTAAATCGGGAGACGACAGCAAGGAATTTGAACGGAAGGAGGAAAAATTCCGCGATGGCGTGATGAACGCGCTTCGCGAGACCTTCAAGCCGGAATTTTTGAACCGGCTGGATGAAACCATAATCTTCAACGCTCTCACGCCCGCGACCGTCGGGAAAATCGTGGATATCCAAATTGAAGAGGTGAACAGACGGCTGGCGGAAAAGGGTATAACCCTGAATATCAAGCCGGAGGTGAAAAAATATCTCGTGGAAAACGGCTTTGACCCGGATTTCGGGGCGCGGCCGGTCAAGCGCTTGATTCAGAAGGTAATCGTGGACGCGCTGGCGGATAAAATCGTCCGGGGTCTTTTGAAAGACGGCCAAAAAATCAACGTTATTCTTACGAAGCAGAATCGGGTGGAGCTTGTGCGTTAAATATGCGATTTTTAAGCGTCAAATTGGATTTATTGAAGGACTCCACCTACGTTAAATGCGGAGGGAAGGCGTTTGCGGCTTTTGCGGCACTGGGTTTTCTGATTGCCACCGGAGTTTCTTTCTGGCCGGTAACGATTTTTTTGATAATTCTCGGGACGATTTATTTTTCCGAATCGGCGGAGAGAAAATCGTTAAGGATGTCCTTTTGGTTCACCGTATTTTCGGGGATTTTCGGCGCGGCTGCAATCCCCGCTCTTCCGCCGGGTTTTCTTTTTTATTTAATATCTTTTTTAACGGCTTTAATGTTCGGCGGATTGATCTTTTTGGTTTTAGGCGTCACGAATCTCGTTTTCCGCCACCGCTTCGTGGTTTTTAATATTTTAAACACCGCTCTTGCCGCGTGTCTTTTCCTATTATTATTTTATTTTAAGCCGGATTTCTTAAGCGGCGTCTTCCCGGTTGTTTTTTGGTTTTTGGCGGTTTTTTGGGTAGCCGGCCTTCTCATGAAAGAGGTTTTGGTTTTTGGCGACCCGCTTTCCAGAGGTAGAAACCTCCGTATTATAACCTGGACTTTCGGCTTTTTAACGGCGGAATTGGCGGCACTTTGCGCCTTTTTGCCCTTTGGTTTCATAAATTCCACCGCTTTTCTTACCCTTCTTTATATTCTCGGGCGGGACGTAATTTTGGCCCGTTTGCGGGGTTTTTTGGATGTTCCTCTGGTTCTGCGGGAACTCGCCATTTTGGCCGTTTTTGCCAGTATTGTCTTTGCGACAGTCGCCTGGACCATCCCGTAACGTTAACCCCTGTTTTTCGTTGTAACTATTGACTAGAGGAGAATAGTCCTGTAGTTTGTTATAATAAGTTAAAGTTTGCTTAGAAGTGAGGCTAAGCTTTCTGTTTTAATTACGAAAGCCGCCATGTGCGGCTAAAAATATGCGAGTTTGATTCGTATGTTTGCATTCGTAATTATTTCAGTTGAATGGTCTCGCTTAGAAGCGGGACTTTTTCTTTTAATAAATCAGATACCAACCCATCTTTTCCCAGATTCCCGCCGCTTACCTCACTTAGGCGGTGGTCGAAGAATCGGGCATAAAGATGTCCTGAAACCAGAAAAGGTCGGCGGCTTGGGCAATAAAACAATTGCCGCAAGTCCGATAAATCAAATTTATTTGTCGAATCTAAAACAAACAATCATTCCACCAAATAAAAACCTTATTTTTTGCGTTTGTTGTTTGTGTTAATAAAGAAATTATAATGAGTAATTTAAGTCGAAAAGTTGTGGCGGTAGGCCTCACTCTTACCACGGCCGTTTGGTTCGCTGGTTCAGTAATGCCGGCCTTCGCCCAATCGCAGAGCACGATTGACGCCTTAATGGCGCAAATCGCGGCTTTGCAAAATCAAATAAAAGCCCTTCAGGGTTCTACTTCAGGCGCCTCAACGTCTTCCTATAGCTTCACCCGCGACCTCACTGTGGGCAGCAAAGGAGCCGATGTTACGGCCTTGCAGCAAATCCTGATTAACGGCGGTTATTTGAAGATTTCCGCTCCGACGGCTTACTTTGGCGCTATGACCAAGACCGCGGTGGCCGCCTGGCAGAAAGCTGCCGGCGTTTCCGCGACTGGTTATTTTGGTCCTAAGAGCCGCGCGGCTATTGCGTCTACCGCGGGTCCAGTGACTCCGGGTGGTCCAGTAGTTAACGTTCCTGGTTCCGGTTTAGTGGTTAGCGTTGCGTCAGGCAATCCCGTCTCCGGGAGCGTTGCTCAGGGAGGCGTGAATGTCCCGATACTCAAACTCTACTTCACTGCCGGTACGAGCGCTCCCGTAACCGTGACGCAATTCACGGTCGTGAGAAGCGGTCTTTCCCAGGACTCCGATTTGAACAACGTCTATCTTTACGATGGCGGAGTTCGGTTGGCGACGAACCTTGGTATCAACCAGGGTAGTATCAATTTTTCCAATTCTTCCGGCATCTTCACTGTGAACGCCGGACAGACGAAGGAAATCACGGTATCGGCTGACGTAAACAGCACTGCTGCCGCCGGCCATATCATTACCTTAGGTGTTGCGGGTGCTTCTGCCATTACCGCCTCGGGTGCCGTTTCGGGTGCTTTCCCGATCACGAGCAACTACATGACGGTAGCGACGATGACCAATCTTGCGACTCTGACGGTTTCGGGTTATTCCTCCAGCACTGTGAACATCAACGCCGGCCAGCAGAATTATCTGATCGGCCAGTTCACGGTTCAGGCAGGCAACAATCCGGTTAAAGTCACGAACCTGCGTTTCACTAACGTAGGAACGGTTGATACGGGTTACGTCCAGAACATCAAACTTATGAACGGCTCCACCCAGTTGGGCGCGACCGTTGGGACGATGCCTGCTACCAATGTCTTGAGCTTTGACCTTGCGAGCAATCCTTTGATGCTCACTTCCGGTCAGAGCATCCAGCTTAATATCTACGCCGACGTAATGGGTGGCACGGGCCGGTACTTCCAGCTCACTATCCAACAGGCGTCTGATGTTCAGGCGGTGGACAATATGTACAGCGTCGGAATCGGCGCGACTTTGGTTAGCGGCAGCACCTTCCCCGTTACTCTTGCTTACAACAGCATCTTGAACGGCGGTTTGGTGATCAGCCGGAATGCGAACTCTCCGACCACCTATGTGGTGGCGGGCAACACCAATCAGGTGTTGGCGAAGTTTGACATCTTGGCTTCTGGCGACGCAGTGAAGATCAATCAATTGGTCCTTGCTCAAGTCGGTCAGACTGTTTCATCCACCAATATTCGGGTGGTTGATGATCAGGGCGCCCAGTTGGGCAGCACCATTACGACCGGTGCGGCGACAATGTATGTTCCTGGCAGCACCGCTGCTACGAACAACTTGAACTACGTCATCCCGGCGAATGTGACGCGTACTCTTACGGTTTATGCCGATTTGGCCTCTACCATTTCGGGTACAGAAGAAATTGACATCACGACCGGCGGCAGCGCCCAGAGCTACACCAACTACACTGCGGTGACGGTTGGAACGGTTTCTGGCTACTCGCTTACGGTTTTAACCTCCGCTTCCAACTTGGTTGGAGCGACGAACTACTCGCTCGGCACGCCGACCATTTCGGCCGGTACCCGCCAGGCGAAGATCGCCTCCTTCAATTTGACGGCTGGCCAGGTTAATCCGGTTTCATTGACCGGTGTGTCTATCCAGGTGGTGAACAATTCCACCGTGGCTGGCTGGACGAGGACACTGGCTGCCGCGCTCGTCGCGGCGCTGGAGCGCGGCACCACGTGTGCTCTGCC
>JBEKSI010000023.1:0-11628 GCA_049997835.1 Minisyncoccia bacterium
TACCGGTAGCAAGACGAAAAGACCCCGGAAGCTTTACTGTAGCTTGATATTGTTATTAATTTTTTAGTGCGTAGCGTAGTGAGTAGGATTTGAAGCTCTGATTTTGGTTGGAGTGGATCCGTCAATGAAACACTCATCTCCAAAAAATTAATATCTAACCTTGGTGGAAAAAACATCAGGGGACAGTGTCTGGTGGGCAGTTTTTCTGGGGCAGAACCCTCCTAAAGCGTAATGGAGGGGCCTATCAAGGTTGGCTTAGCGCGGATGGAAATCGCGCCGAATGTGTAAAGGCACAAGCCAGCTTAACTGCAAGACCTACAAGTCGCGCAGGTGCGAAAGCAGAGCTTAGCGACCCGACCGTCCTTCATAGGAAGGCGGGAGATAACGGATAAAAGTTACTCCGGGGATAACAGGCTGGTGGAATCCGAGAGTCCCTATCGACGATTCCGCTCGGCACCTCGATGTCGGCTCACCACATCCCGGGGGTGGAGAAGCTCCCAAGGGTATGGCTGTTCGCCATTTAAAGTGGTACGTGAGCTGGGTTCAAACCGTCAAAAAAAAGAACCCGTAACAATATCCAATACTTCAACAACTCAGGATAGAGAGCTTGTTGAGTAAGACACGGCGGCCTTATACCGCAAGGTATATTGCAAAATCGACTCATATCGGTGAAACCCTACTATGACATCAACCTGTCGTATGGTAGGATAATACCGAGGGAAGTCATTTATGTTTAAAGTTTTTTCGTCAGCACAAAGAGCTTATTTAGCGGGATTTCTGGATGGTGATGGGAGTATCTATGTCCGTGCAAAACCAAATTCTACCTATAGGTATGGATTTCAAATTGCACCCTATATAGTTTTATTCCAGTCATCTAAAGACAAGATTAATTTTGAGAAAATATGTTCTCTTATTAATTTAGGTCATCTGCGAGAAAGAAAAGATGGAATTTTGGAATATATCATCAGTAAAAATGGCGATATAGAAAAATTCCTTTCGCTTGTAGAGCCGTTTGTTATATTAAAGAAATCTCAAGTTAAGCTTATGAGAGAAATTCTCAAATTAAAGTCCAAAATTAAAGATAGAGAGGATTTTATTGTGCTGTTGAAACTAATAGATTCTTTTCGTGAATTAAATTATTCCAAGAAAAGGAAAATTCGTAAATTGACCCCGTAGAGACTTAGCCATATTTGGCTGGATACAAATTTAGGTTTGTATAAAACGTCGATCTCCTTTTTAGATAAAACTAAAGAGGATGGTGGTATAGTCCAAACAATTAGTAATAGTTGAGTATTGCGTGAGACAGGTTGGTCTCTATCTGCTATCGGCGTGAGTATTTGAGGAAAGTCGTCTCTAGTACGAGAGGACCGAGATGAACGAACCTCTGGTGTACCGGCTTTGGTACCAACTGAAGCGCCGGGTAGCTATGTTCGGACGGGATAAGCGCTGAAAGCATCTAAGCGCGAAGCCTCTTCCAAGATTAGATACTATGGACTCCTAGAAGACTACTAGGTTGATAGACTCTAAGTGTAAGACCGGCAACGGTTTTAGCTGAGGAGCACTAATACGTCCAATTACTTTACTTTCTCTATTGTGAAGCGCATTAATTTCTATCTCAAAAAACTGATTTGATTAAAAAGGAGTTTTTGTTTGTCGGTGTTTTACCGAAATGTGCACCACCTCTTCCCATTCCGAACAGAGAAGTGAAAGCGTTTCGGCCTGATGATACTTAGCCTTGAGCTTGGGAAAGTAGGGTACGCCGGCATACAAAAGCTCCTTTTTGTTTTGAAATTTGGTATGCCGAAAAAGTGTGCGCTCCGGGGCGACAAGGCCTCGGTCTTACCCACTTTTTTGCCACACCAAATCTCAAAAGGTTTATTCCGCATGAAGATTTAGACGAAAACTTCTTTCTGTTTGCTTTTCCCAAAATAGTGGTATAATAGCCACCAGTTTTCCTTAGCTAACTGTTTTTAAAAATCAACGTTTATAGAAGGAGATCCTTGTATGGGAAAGCAAAAATCCGTGCCTGCCGATGAGTCCGAGCAAAAAAACTTCGTAAAGAAAGCAAGAACTGCTTTTATTGATTTCGAACCGGGAGTAATGCCAAAAGCTCCTTTTATAGCGCTAGAGGCGGGACTCCATGGAAGCGTTGGAGTGTTGGTCCGAGGAGGAAAAGTCGCGACATGCGACACACGATATTTTTAAGTAAATGCGCCGCAATTGATTTTTAATTGCAGCGCTTTTTATTTTTTAGCCGAGCCGGTCGTTCTTTATAAAGATAATTAATCCCTTGAACCAGACTTTCAGCGCCTGGGAAATCGGCATTATGGAGATAAAATAATTCAGTTCCGTGAAACCTTTAAAAATCCAGGCGGGAAGCCCCGAAATTATGAAAGGTCCGATTTTGGCTATCGCGTACTTGCCGCCCACGGGGGCGATGTAGGGATAATTCCTGTGTTTGTATTCCCGGAATTTCGGATATTCCATGATTTTTTCTTCCAGAAGTATTTTTTGAAATATATTTAGAGCGGCTATCCGTCCCTCTGTCATCGCCGGCCGGGCCATCCAAGGCGCCGGTTTTTTCGTTTCCGGATTAATAATGGAGGATATGTCGCCTATGGCGTAGATGTTATCGCTCACATTCGTGTTACCCGGTGTTTCAATGCGATTTCCCATGAGCGAATTGGCCTTTACGCCGCCGGTCCAAATAATGGCGTCGCAATCCTTTTTATCGCCATTTGAAAGAAATACCGTCTCGGAGCTTGCTTTGATTATTTTCGTGCCGGCGATTATGGATACACCGAGTTTTTTGAGTCGCCGCTCAGCTTTTTTAGAAACCCGCTCGTCCATGGCGGCAAGAATTCTCGGCGCTGATTCCACAATCGTCACTTCCGCGCCGATATTCCACGATTTTATTTCCCCGGCGAGTTCCACGCCAGTCGGTCCGCCGCCGCCGATTATAACCCGCGCCTTTTCTTTGTAATGAATTCTATCCCGGATTTTTAAGGCGTTGCCAAAAGTTTTTAACACGAGCGCATTTTCCTTAAGGCCGGGGATGTCAAAATAATTTACCTCGCTTCCTAAGGCATTTATGAGATATTCAAAATCAATTTCGGAGCGCGAGAGCCGGATTTTCTTTCGCGCTGCGTCTATCCCGGCTACCTCGTCGTTCATGAAACCAATATGCCGGTAAGCGACAAGGGCATTAATTGAGAACGAGACCAAGTCCTGGAGTTTAAGATTGCTCGCCGTTTCAGGCGAGGTCGCGGCGATTTCATACAGGAGGGGAGTAAGGGTGTGGAAAGGATTCCTATCTATGAGAATGACGGAATACTTTTCGTTTAGGTCTTTATATTTAAGTTTTTTTGATAGCCGGAGCGCGGCCTGGAGTCCACCGAACCCGGCGCCTAAGATAACAATATTCTTCTGCATAAGATTAATTTTAATTCATTTTAGGTTATACTAGAAATATGCTTCGGTATCTAAATATGCGAAATTTAAAGAAATTTTCTAAAAAAACCTGTCTTTTGCGGATTGATTTGAATATTGAGCCGGGGGCGTCGTTGGATTCATATCGCTTACAGGCGATTCTACCGACCATAAAATTGCTTTTGAAAAATAAGGTTAAGGTGGTAATTTTGAGTCACCGAGGCCGGCCTAAAGGGTTTGATAAAAAGTATTCCCTGAAACCCTTTATCCAAGTTTTTCACAAAGAACTTGGCGGGAAGGTGAATTTTTTGCCCGATTTTGATTTTCCAAAGATAAAGAATCGGATAGAAGAATCAAAACCCAGAAGCGTTTTTCTTCTGGAAAATCTGCGTTTTTTGCCGGGAGAAGAAAAGAACGATCCAGGATTCGCGATGCAGCTTTCCTTGCTCGGGGATTTTTACGTTAACGACGCTTTTGCCGTTTCGCATCGTAAAAATGCTTCGGTGTGCGCGATTACTAAATTCCTTCCGTCATACGCCGGGCTTTGTTTGGAAAACGAGATAAAAAATCTTGGCACTATAATTAATTATAGCACCCATCCTTTCATCGTCATTTTAGGAGGAGCAAAGCTGAAAGAAAAAATATTAAATCTCCGCGGGCTTATCAACAAAGCGGATAACGTTCTTTTGGGTTCCAATGCTTTCAATGAATCCGGGGTTCCAAAGTCGTCTAAGTTTGTTTGGCCGGAAGACGCGAAAAGCTCTGCCGGCCGACGGAACAGGAAATCTATTTGGGATATCGGTCCGTTTACGGTCGGTAATTATGCTTCCGTGATTAGTGGAGCAAAGACAATTATTTGGAGCGGTCCGCCAGGATTTTTTGAGAAGAAGGGATTTGAGAAGGGGACGATTGGTATTTGGAAAGCCGTCTTGAAGTCCGCCAGCCGGCGGAAAAAAACACACATAGTCATTGGTGGCGGAGAAACGAGCGCCTCGCTTAAATTACTTGGTAAGGTGAGAATTCCCCGAAACATCTTTATATCCACCGGCGGCGGCGCGATGCTGGAATACCTTTCTAGCAAGAAATTGCCGGGGATTGAATCGTTAAAATAAAATGAAGAAAATCGTTGTTTTTTATCACAAGGATTGCCCCGATGGGTTCGGAGCGGCTTGGGCGGCGTGGAAAAAATTCGGGAATAAGGCGGAGTATATTCCGATTCAGGCCAGCCAAACGCCAGATCAATTGGGGAATATAAAACTAAGAAATCAGGAAATTTATTTTCTGGATGTTTGCGTTTCTGCTTCAAAACTTCAGGGATTGAAGAAGAATAATAAATCCGTAGTGGTCATTGACCACCACGCGACTAATAATGAAACGATAAAAAATGCTGGCGACTGGCGTTTTAACATTAAACATTCCGGCTCAGTTCTTTCATGGACGTATTTTCACTTTAAAAAACCAGTTCCTTGGCTTTTGCGTTATATTGAAGACGCCGACCTTTGGAAATACAAATTGCCGAATCCGGATGAAATTTCCGTCAGGTTATTCCTTTTGAATTTTGATTTTGCCGTTTGGAATAAATTAGCAAAGACTTTTGAAAGTAAGAAGTTTAGAAATGAATACGCGAAGGAAGGGAAATTGCTTTTGGAGTACGAGAACGCAATCATCCGGGACATTTTAAAAAATACCTATGAAGTGAAGTTTGAAGGGCGTATCTCTCGGGTAGTAAATACTTCGGTGTCTCACTCTACGGTTGGGAATATGCTGATTGATAAAAAACATCCCATAGGAATTACTTGGTACGAAAATAGGGGAACCAGAAGATATTCCCTGCGTTCCAAGGGAGAAACGGATGTTTCAAAATTAGCCAAGCAATTCCCCGGTGGTGGGGGGCACAAGCACGCGGCTGGATTTACCTTGCCGGCCAATAAGCCATTTCCCTGGAAAATCATCAAAGATTGATGCATCAATTACCCAAATTGAAATTAGAAAAAGGATTAATTCATGGTTTTTCTTCCATCTCTGACGGAAACTTGTCGTTTTTGTGGGGAGGAGAAGATGATGTTTTAAATAACAGAAGAAGATTTTTGGAAAAATCAGATATTGACCCCAATAAATGCGCCGTTATGAGTATTTTAGATTCAGATAATATTATTCCCATAGATTCTAGTTCCGATACGGGTATAGAAAAAGATGCCAGGGTCAGAGCGGACGCGTTGATAACTTCGGACAAAAACGTTTTTCTCTTTCTTTTGACGGGTGATTGCCTGCCGATTATATTCTTTGACCCCTTGCGATACGTAGTAGCTCTCGCTCATTGCAGTTGGAAGAGCACCGACACCAAATTATCAGAAAAAGTCGTTAATTTCATGAAAGATAAATATAAAACTAATTCAGCCGATTTGATTGTTGGTATCGGACCCGGAATCCACAAAGAATCGTATATTCAAGAAACCATTGATCATCGGCAGGAACAATCATCAGAATGGAGTAAATTCATTAAAAAGTTTCCGGACGGCCGGATTAGGATAGATTTGGTTGGGTATAATATATCCCAATTGATTAATGTCGGCGTAAAAGAGGAAAATATTGAAGTCAGTCCCATAGATACTGCCAAAGATTCCGACTTCTTTTCGCATTATCGCGCACAAAGAACCGGTGAAAAAGAAGGACGCTTTGCGACTATAATAGGGATGAAATAAAAAAGACGCCAATGAAAAATAAATTAATTATCTATACGGATGGCGGAGCGCGCGGAAATCCTGGGCCGGCGGCGATAGGCGTTGTGGTTGGCGACCCTTCGGCACACTCAGGGCAGGCAAAATCCTATGGCGAAGCCATCGGAAACACCACGAACAATATTGCCGAGTATAAGGCGCTTATTTTTGGCCTCAAAAAAGCCAAATCGCTTTTAGGAGGAAAGAAAGCGGAAGAAACAGATGTTGAAATTCGTTCAGACAGCGAGCTTATTGTGAGCCAACTGAACGGTGAATATAAAATCAAGGTGGAATCTCTAAAGCCGCTTTTTATAGATGTTTGGAATCTGAAGCAGGATTTCAGGAACGTTTCATTCGTTCATATTCCGCGAGAAAAAAACAAAGAAGCGGATAAATTAGTTAATCAGGCGCTGGACACGCTCATTTAAGCTTCTCTTCCAAGATTTTCTTTGCTACGTTCGGGTCAGCTTTGCCTTTCGTTTTGGCCATCACTTGGCCCAATAAGAACTGAAGGGCGTTTAGTTTGCCTTTTTTGAAGTCCGCCACGGATTTTTCGTTTGCGGATAAAACTTCATCAATGATTTGACCGAGTTCGTCCTCGTCGCTCATTAGTTGCATGCCGCCGCTTTCTATTAACACTCTGGGATCTTCACCGGTTTCAAACATTTTTAAGAGCAGATCTTTAGCCAGGCGGCTGGAAAGTTCGCCGTTTTGGATAAGGACAATAATATCGGCAAAATTCTCCGGCGTGATTTTGAGTTCATTCACGTTAATCCCTTTGGATTTTATTAAACTCTTTAAGTCGCTCGTGAAATAATTTGCGAGCAACTGGATATCGGCGTTTTTAATTTCGGATTGCAATTCTGATACAGCTTCCTCAAAATAATCCGCCCAAGATTTTTCGGCGATTATCACTTCCACTAATTTCATATCCAAGCCGAATTCCTCGCCGAAGCGGCGGCGCTTCGCTTCCGGCAGTTCCGGAATCTCCGCTTTGAGTTTTTCCAAATCAAACGCTGTCTTCAAATCGAGCGGCGGCAGGTCCGGTTCGGGGAAGTAACGATAATCGTTTACCTCTTCTTTTATGCGTTGGCTTTCGGTGATGAATTTCTGGTCGTTCCAGCCGCGGGTTTCCTGAACCACTTTTTTCCCCTCGGAAAGAATTTTTTCCTGCCGTTTTATCTCGTATTCAATCGCATCGTGAACGGCCTTGAAGGAATTGATGTTTTTCACTTCCACCTTAATGCCGAGCTCTTTTGCGTCTTTTGGGGCGATGCTCACGTTCGCTTCTATCCGCATCTGCCCCTTTTCCATATCGGCATCCGAAGCTCCCAAATAACGCAGGACGAGCTGAAGTTCTTGGGCGAAAGCCGTTGCTTCTTCGGCGTTTTTGATATCCGGTTCGGTTACCAACTCCATTAAAGGAACGCCCGCGCGATTGAAGTCCACGAGGGAAAAATTATCTTCGGCGTGGTTCAAACGGCCCGCGTCTTCTTCTAAATGGATTCTCGTGATTCTAACCCCGTTTAATACGCCGCCCAAGACGAGCGGATGTTCGTATTGCGAGATCTGATAACCCTTAGGAAGGTCCGGATAAAAATAGCTTTTGCGGTCAAAAAATGATTTTTCGGGGATTTTGCCGCCCAGAGCCAGACCGACCTTAATGACGGATTCAACCGCTTTTTTATTGATGGTGGGAAGGGTGCCGGGGTGACCCAAGCAAATCGGACAGACGTTCGCGTTCGGCCGGCGTTCGTTGCCGTCGTTCTTGCAACCGCAGAACATCTTGGTTTTCGTTTTCAACTCTGCGTGTATCTCTAAACCTATGGTTGGTATAAACATTGAGATTTCGCGTTTTTTTGATTATTATGATTCTAAACATTAATTACTGCTGTGACAAATTTTGAGAAACTTGAAGAAATCCTGGGTTTTGAATTCAAGAACAAGGACATTTTAAAGGAAGCGCTTACGCATCGCTCCTACTTGAATGAACATCCGTCCTGGCCGGTGCCGAATAACGAACGGCTGGAATATCTCGGGGATGCCGTCCTGGAGCTGGCCGTCACGGAATATATTTATGCCAAATATCCCGATTTTCAGGAGGGTAAAATGACGAGTTTGCGGGCGGCGCTCGTAAATCACGTTATTCTCTCAAAGATCGCGAGGGAAGAATTATCCCTTCAGAAGTTCATTTTACTTTCGCGCGGCGAGGCAAAGGATACCGGTCGGGCGCGGGAAGTTATATTGGCGAACGCGATTGAATCGGTTTTGGGCGCGGTTTATCTGGATAGAGGCTATGAAGTCGCGAAGAAGCTGATAAATGAAATCGTTCTTACTAAATTACCGGAGGTGATGGAAAGGGGTTTGGAGCGCGACCCGAAAAGCGCGCTTCAGGAAATACTGCAGGAAAAAATGAAGCTCACGCCGAGTTATCGGATATTGGAGGAAAAAGGACCGGACCACCAGAAAGAATTTTTGGTCGGCGTATTTTTTGGCGACAAGCTTATTGAAAAGGGCCGGGGGAATTCCAAACAAGAAGGGGAGTACCGCGCGGCCCAGAACGCTCTTGAATACATCAAGGAGAAATCCGGCTGGGAAATTAAATGAACATGCGAAATTTTTTGACGCGACTGGAACTTCAGGGTTTTAAATCTTTCGCCGGAAAAACGGTTTTGGAATTTCCTTCGCAAGTGACGGGCATCGTGGGGCCGAACGGCTCCGGGAAGTCCAATGTGATTGACGCCCTGCGGTGGGTTTTAGGCGAGCGGGAGGCAAAGCAATTACGCGGCGAAACTTTGGATAATTTGATTTTCGCGGGCACGCCGAAAAAACCAGCGATGAGTTTGGCGAAAGTCACCCTTTTTTTCAACAACTTTGATAAAAACCTTTCGGTGGACGCGGCTGAAGTCGCGCTTGCGCGCCGCATAGACCGTTCCGGCAATTCCGAATTTTCCATGAATGACACGGAAATAAAACTGAAAGATCTGTTGCCGATGCTCGCGAAGGCCAGGCTTGGCACGCGCGGGCTCACGATAGTGGGACAGGGACAGAGCGATATTTTCGTCCGGAGTTCGCCTGAGGACCGGCGTCTGATGATTGAAGAGGTTCTGGGGCTTCGTGAATACCGCCTGAAGAAGAACCAAGCCGAACGACGCTTGGAAACAAGCGAAATTAACATGGAAAAAGTGCGGGCGATGCTTGAAGAACTCGCTCCGCACGTACGGATTTTGAAGCGCCAGAAGAGCCGTTTTTTGAGGCGGGCCGAGATAGAAGAAGAGCTTAAAAATCTGGAAGACGTCTATTTCTTCGTCCGCTATAAGGATTTGGAGAAAGGGCTCGCGGAAATAGAGAGGCCGATTAAAGAGCTCCGCGGAGAGCTGGAAGTGGCCGAAAAGAAGATACAATCCGCCGAGAAAGAATTAAAGGAACTGGGCGGCGGCGAAAACCAATATGAAAAATCCCGGCAGATTCGCGAAAAAATAAACGCGGTTCTGGTCCGGAAAAGCGTTCTGGAAAAAGAACTCGCAAAGCTGGAGGCGAAGCTGGAATTCCAGAAAAAAATGCCACAGGAAGAATACTCGGCGGCGGAGCTGCGTTCGCTGCTCTCGGAGTTTTCAAAAGAAGGCGAACGTCTGCTTGAGATCGGCGATTTAACCGAAATAAAAAATTCACTGAAGGATTGGCTTTCAAGAATAAAAAAGGTTTTCAGATCCCGCGAAGGGGTCTTGGACGAGGAACTGCTTAAGGAACAGAAAAAAATAGAGAAAGAAGTGAACGAACTTGCCGCGTCCGCGGAAAATCTGGGAAAGGAGGATGAAGAATTGGCGCTGAAACAGCAGGAGGTGAATAAACTCTTCCGGGAAAAAGTTGAGGGTCTGAACAATGAAAAGAACGGAGCGCGCGCGATGGAACAGAAAATCCAGACGCATCTTCTGGAAAAGGAAAGATTCCAGATGCAGCTTCAGGAAGTGGAGCGCGAGTGGACGGCCTTCGGGCGCGAGGCGCACGATTTGAAGCGGCTCAGCGAACCTATGGGAGTATCTATGGTTGATAAGTCCGAGTGGCCGGAGGCGGAGCGAAAGATGATGCGGCTTCGCGGGGAGCTCGCGGCGATAGGAGAAATTGACCCGAATCTAATGAAAGAAGCCGAGGAGAGCGAGCAGCGCTTTGATTTTCTCACGAAGCAATTATCCGATTTGGAAAAAGCCGCGACTGATTTAAAAGAACTTATCAAGGATTTAGATAAGAGAATCCACGAGGATTTCAAAAAGGCTTTTCATATCATCAGTGAAGAATTCAATAATTATTTCCGGCTGATGTTCGGAGGCGGGAAGGCGCGGCTTTTTCTTGAAGTAAGAAAGCCGCCGGTTTTGGTGGAAGGGGAGATTACTATTCCTATAGAAGGAGAACCCTCCTCCCTGGCCGGGCAGGCCGCTGAAGCTACGGAGGGTAAAAAAACAGATGATTTAAACTTAGGCGTGGAAGTGGACGTGAATTTGCCCCGTAAGAGAATTACGAGTTTGGAGATGCTCTCGGGCGGGGAAAAAACGCTCGTATCTTTGGCCGCGCTCTTTGCTTTGATTGCCGTTTCGCCGCCGCCATTTCTCGTCTTGGACGAAATTGACGCGGCCTTGGACGAGGAAAACGCCCGGCGTTTTGCCGAACTTATCCAAGAATTTCGCAATAAAACCCAATTTGTTATCGTGACTCACAACCGCGCCACGATGGAAGCGGCGGATGTGCTTTATGGAGTGACGATGGGAGATGATGGGGTGTCTAAGGTTCTTTCTTTGAAGCTGGAGTAATTGAAAGAGATCTGGCGCAACAAAAAAAGTGTGCGCTCCGGGCCGCTAGGCCAAGTCTTACCCACTTTTTTCGTTGCGCCAGATCTCTTTGGCTCAGTCAGATTTCAACTCAAACACCCAGGGTAGGGGTTGATTTTTAGGTAGTTATTTTGTACCTTTGTCTTTGTAGTTAAAACACAGATGTTAGCCATTAAGTTAAAAAGAATAGGGAAAAAACATCAGGCATCCTTTCGGATAGTGGTCACTGAGAAGAGGACGAAGCTCAATGGCCGTTTTACGGACGACCTTGGATGGGTGAATCCTGAAACGGACAAATTTGAGTTGGATAAGAAGCGCGCCGAGCATTGGCTCAAGATGGGCGCCCAACCGACTGCGACTGTCCATAACCTGCTTGTGAAAGCGGGCGTGATATACGGCGTCAATCCGGGCTATGGAGAGTTCGGAACAGATATCCGGACAGTTCCGGGAATGCGGAAAGAAGATCTCCTGCAAGATCTGGAAGGATTTTTGGAAGAGGTCTCTTTGATCACCGACATCGATCTGTGGGATAAATCCCGGGATGCCGTGACCTTGATGACACTTCATGCCGCCAAGGGACTGGAATTCCGGGTGGTTTTCATCACCGGAATGGAGGAGGGGCTCTTTCCGCTGTCGCGTTCGATGGAGGATCCTTCCGA
>JBEKSI010000024.1:0-10534 GCA_049997835.1 Minisyncoccia bacterium
GAGTGTGCGCTCCGGGCCGCTAGGCCAAGTCTTACCCACTTTTTACTAGCACATCAGCGTCTCTTTTTGGTTTGATTAAGTGTAAAAACCCTCACAAAATGAGGGTTTTTAAGTCTGCTAATTGGAGGATTGACATAATTAAAGAATGAGTGTACAATCTTAACAGAAACTTTATTTAAAGATGGCTTACTTAGAATTTTCGGAAGGCCCGAAAAATAAGAAATGAATCATTGATATAAAGGGAAGCAACCATGAAAGAGAATGAGATTGTTAAATTTATCGGGGAACCGGTTGTGCTTAGAGCCGCGAACGGAATGGAAGTGATTGCAAATGCGGAAGACGTTTTCAGCGTCATTGATACGGATTTTAAAGAGTGCAGTACGGAATTTGGACCGGGGAGAAAAGAAACGCCTGTGCAAGTTTGTGAGGTGGTAAAAGACTCCCCCTTCGAACGGGTTTTTACTTCGCTCTCCAGCGATCTGAAAAAAATTTGTTTAACACAACACCAAATTAAGATGTTTTGCCGGGAATATGCCGAACGGCTCCGAGGAGACGAGTATGGAACATACATCTTATTTGAAACCGTCCGTGGATTATCTGTTGCCACGATTTTAGCATATCCCAAGGGTCCGTCTGGCATATTTGGACGGAATTTTTCATTAAAAATATTCAAGAGGTATTTAAAAGATGAAAGATCCATATATTCTTTGGGCAAACCTAGGATAGTGGTCCCCGTCTTCTGACGCAATAAACGATTAGTAGCCACCCCTTGGATTCTCTGGAATCCAAGGGTATTTTATTCCCCAAAATTTGAGGGGAAGGGAATTTATCGGCATAATAAACAAATGGAAGATTTCCGGAGCAAGAAAATACTCGTGATGGGCTTAGGTCTTTTAGGCGGTGGGATTGCAACCGCCAAATGGTTCGTGAAGCGCGGCGCGAATGTGACCGTGACGGATTTAAGGACGAAAAAAGAATTAGCCGGTTCAATTAAAGCCTTGGGGGCGGCAGCAAAGTATATAACTTTTATTTTAGGCAAACATCGCGAAGTAGATTTCAAAAATAACGAAATCGTCGTAGTAAATCCCGCCGTCCGGCGCGAGAGCCCGTATCTGGCGATTGCGAGAAAGCACGGCGCGCGATTGGAAAACGAAGCGAGTTTGTTCTTTCGATATTGCAAAAATCCGATAATCGCCGTGACGGGCACGCGCGGGAAGACAACGACCGTAAATTGGATATATTTTTTACTCAAGCAGAAGTTTTCTAATGCGAAACTTACCGGCAATTCCTCCGACCAGCCGATGCTTGGCGTTTTGGATGATTTGGACGGTAAAACCCCGATTGTGGCCGAGCTTTCTTCCTGGCACCTGGAGTTATTAAACCAGTCCGGCAAAGCGCCGAAAATCGCCGTAATTACCAACATCTACCGCGACCACATGAATCGCTACCGCGCGCTTCGTGATTATGCGTCCGCTAAGGCGAATATTTTTAAAGATCAGAAGAGGGGGGACTTTCTGGTTCTGAACCGCAAAAATGAGTGGACGAAGTTCTTTCTCAAGAAATTCTCTGGCTGGAAAGTTGGTTCAAAAATAGTTTTTTCGTCCGCGAAAACCGGCATAAACGAAAAGAAATTTTCTGAAATTTACGGCCCGCATAATCTGGAAAATTTCAAAACCGCGTTTTTGGCCGCGAAGCTCGCCGGCGTTCCCGTTTCTAAACTCCGCCGCGCGGCGTGGCGTTTACCGCAGATAAAATTCCGCGAGGAGATAATCTTCAAATCGCCAAAGTTTAAAATCGTCAATGACACGACGGCCACCTCGCCCGACGGAACAATCGCGGCTCTTAAAAGATTCGGTAAGGAAAGCATTACTCTTATAGCCGGCGGGACGGATAAGAATCTTGAATATGGTAAATGGGCTCAATTAGTGAAGCAATGTACTGCACAGGAACAGCTCTACTTATTAAACGGCAGTGCCACTAAGAAGATGATTATCGCACTTTCAAAAATTGGATTTTTCAAGAATAGCCAACCGCAATTATTTGAAAATCTCCCGGATATCCTAAAATCAATCAAAAAGTTAAAAGTTAAAAGTAATAAGTTAAAAGTTATTCTGTTTTCTCCCGGCGCGGCCAGCTTTGAAAAATTCAAGAATGAATTTGACCGAGGCGAGAAGTTTTCAAAATTTGCCAAAAGAATTCTCCGGATTAGGAAATCATAGAACAAAAAACTCCGTCGGTGCGATACTGACGGGGTTTATTCATCGCTCTTTACCTTAAGTTTTTTAACCTTGCTCCTGTCCGCTTTCGGCATTTTTATCGTGAGAACCCCGTTTTTTAGGGCCGCCGTGGATTCTCCCGGGTCCACTTCTTCCGGAAGGATAATTGATCGCGAAAATGTGCCCCAAAAAAGTTCCTGGTAAAAATAATCCTTCTCTTTTATTTCCTCTCTTCTTTCGCGTTTGCCGCGGATGGTGACGGATTCTTTCGTTATATTCACGTCTAATTCATCGTCTTTTACCCCGGCAATCGTAGATTGGACGATGATGTAATCGCCATCCTGGTACACGTCCACCGTGAGCGTTCCTTCGCCATCCTCCGTTTTTTTAGTTTCTCCGGAGATTTTTATGAGCGGCGCCGGTTCGGTTTTGATTTTCGCGAGTTCGGCGAAGATATCCTTTTTTGGTTCCATAAATGTATTATATCACGGAATTATTTTGCCGATTTCAACTTGGAAAAATCTTTAAGGACAAAGAAGGCGATGAATATAAGGAACAGCGAAGGATAAAAAAGATTCGTATTCTCAAATTTATAGACGGCGAAATTGAAGAAAAAATGAACGGCGGATGCGGCCGCAAGGCCGAGAGAAATGAATCTTTTGTTTTTACCGAATTTTCTTCCGAGCGCCCAGTAATATCCAGCGAGCGCCGAGGTGAGTCCATGAAGCAGGGTTGCGCCAATAAAGCGGAATCCTAAAACGCTAAAACTCGCCATAATGTTTCCGAGCGTGAGGTAATACATTTTATCTCCAATGACAAAAAGATTTTCAATTGTCGCGAAGCCAAGCGCTGCCGCAATCGCGTAAATCATCGCGTCCACCGGCTCGTTAAAGGCCGCTTCATTTTTAACAGAGAGATATGCGGCAAAGAATTTGAAAATTTCCTCGATAATGGCTATCCCGAGAATCAAAAGTAAAAAAGCATCAAGCGGCTGGGCGACGAATTTTTGGAAAACAAGTTGAAGTACAAGAGCGGGGATGCTTGCGAGCGCCCCGGCACAGAACACAAAAACAATCAGTCGTTTTGGTTCAGGATGTAAATCCTCCTTGAGGAAAAATATAAGCCAAACAATTGAAGGAATGAAGGCAAAAAGGGTGATAAGGATGAAGTTGGTTATAGCTACCATGTTTCCACAATAAGAAGATTATTATCTTTCGTTTTCCTCGGCAGGTGTTCAAAAACCGCTTCGGTTATAAATGGCATAAAGGGGTGGAGCATCTTTATGGATTCCTTAAGAACATAAATGAGGATTTTTTGCGTATTTTCCTTAAGTTTATCGCCAGTTGCCTGTTTTTTGGATTCTTCTATGTATTTATCGCAGAAATCGTGCCAGAAAAAATCGTATAGTTCGTGCAAGGCCTCGCTGAATTTGAAATTTTCTATCATTTTCCCCGCGTTTTTCTTTGTTTTATCCAAAGATTTCAAGATAAATTTATCTGCCGCAGTTTGTGGTTTCACAAAGCCCGCCTTCGCCAGAGCTATGGTGGGTGACTCGATTTGTGATAATACGAATCGAGTCGCATTCCAAATCTTATTGCAAAATTTCCGGCCGGCTATGACTGCCGCTTCGTCCCAGCGAATATCCTGCCCGTTCGCCTGCCAGATAATTCCGAAACGGGTCGCATCCGCGCCGTGTTGGTTAATATGATTTAGAGGGTCAATGCCCGTGCCCAAACTCTTGGACATTCTTTTACCATCCTTTGTTTGAATCGTGCCGTTGATGTAAACATCGGTGAAGGGAACTTTCTTTTTGAATTCAAGTCCCGAGAAAATCATCCGCGCGACCCAAAGATTGATAATATCGCGAGCCGTTATAAGAGCATTTCCGGGGTAATAATTCTTAAGGTCTCTTTCCGACAGGCCGGCAAACGGCCACAAGGCCGAAGAAAACCAGGTGTCCAGCACATCAGGGCTTTGCTCTATTCCGCAATTTTTGCAGAATGGGCATTTACTTGGCTTATCTAAAGAAACAACGAATTTTTCTTTCTCATTTTTGCAGAAATAAACTGGCAGTTGATGACCCCACCAGATTTGGCGTGAGATATTCCAGTCGCGGACGTTTGCCGCCCAATTTAGATAAGTTTTTCGGAAATTTTTTGGCTGGATTTTCACCTTGCCGGATTTAACCGCCTTTTCCGCGAGCGCTCCCAATTTTTCCATTTTCAGAAACCATTGATTGGAAGGAATCGGCTCAATCGTCGTCCCGCAGCGATAGCATTTGGCGACGCGAGTTTGATACGGTTCTTCTTTAATAAGTAAACCCATTTCTTTCAGATCGCTCACAATTTTTTCGCGCGCTTCAATCGTTTTAAGTCCGGCATATTTTCCGGCTTCGGGTGTCATTCGCGCCCGTTCGTCTATTACTTGGATAATGGGAAGTTTGTGACGTTGGCCGATTTCAAAGTCCACGATATCGTGCGCGGGCGTGACTTTCACGGCACCCGTGCCGAATTTCGGATCAATCGCAATATCGGCGATAACGGGGATTTCCCGATTTTGAATCGGTAAAATAACCTTTTTGCCGACCAGATCCTTATAGCGCGCGTCTTTGGGATTTACGGCGATGGCGGTATCGCCAAGCATCGTCTCCGGCCGCGTCGTCGCCACGGTTATTTCATCCGAATATTTTATATACCAAAGTTTTATTTCCTCGTCCTTATATTCTAATTCCAGTTCGGATAAGCTCGTGCCGTCTTTTGGGCACCAGTTCACGGCGCGAAGGCCGCGGTAAAGCCAACCTTTTTCGTAGTAATGAATAAATGCTTTTCGGACATCTTTGGCGTAGGCCTCATCCATCGTAAATCTGTTCCGCGACCAATCAGCCGAGACGCCGAATTTTTTAAGCTGGCTTAAGATCGCGTCGCCGTATTTTTGTTTCCACTCCCAGACTTTTTCAATGAATTTTTCGCGGCCGAGTTCCCATCGGGAGATATTTTGTTTCCGCAGTTCTTTTTCCACAACGTATTGCGTCGCGATGCCGGCGTGGTCGGTGCCGGGGAGCCAAAGTGTCTTATATCCTTTCATCCGGTGGTAACGGATTAAGATATCCTGAACCGTGTTATTCAACGCGTGGCCCATATGGAGCGCGCCCGTCACGTTCGGAAGAGGCATATAGACGATGTAGTTTTTTTTGCGTTTGCCCGGCAGATTATCGGGATTGAAATAACCCGATTTGAGCCAAGTTTCGTAAATTTCATCCTCAATTATTTTCGGGTCGTAGGGCTTTGAAAAATCCGCGTTCATGTTACTTTACTATTATTACCGATTTTTCCGCATAAATAAATAGAATTCTCAATTGCTATAATTAATTATAGCGGGTATTATATAATGAAAATATGACTAGGGTTAATAAAAAATATTTTAATAAAGAGTTGAAAAATGCCGCTTGGGACAGATTTTCTAAGGTAATTAAGAACCCCAATTCAGGGGAAGCGTTAGCTTTAAGCATGAAAAAATTTCTCACTCCAACAGAGATATTAATGCTTGAGAAGCGATTGCTTATCCCAGTTCTTTTGGAGCAGGGGTTAAGTTATCGTTCAATTGAGGAAATGATAGACGTAAGCCCGAATACCATCAGTTTCGTTAAAAATGGTTTTATGAAAAATCTAGTGATTCAAAAGAAACCAATTTCAAATAAGAAGAAGAAAGAACTTCCTTTGCTCCCACCGCGCGTCGGATACAATCGTTGGTATTACGAAAAAAGAAAACAATAGATTTAATTATTGGGTGCTATAATTAATTATAGCACCCAAACCAATACTCTCGTTCTTATTCATTCTTACCTTCTTCTTATTTTTACTGTTTTTTCTTTTAATTCTCTACTCCTATAAACTTAGATTTGAATTAGCGCGAATGGAGCGATACTTTTTTCTTAAAAATTGGATATAAGCCGCGGCGGCTATCATCACGGCATTGTCGGTGTTAAAGCCGAATGGCGGAACAAAAAATTGCCGGTCAATTTTTTTTACCTCGTTTCCAAGCGTTTCACGAAGGAAGGCGCTGGCTGCCACGCCACCGGAGAGCATCACTGATTTTACTTTGAATTTTTCGGCTGCCCGGATGGTTTTCGCGACCAACACATCCACTGCCGCTTTTTGGAATGAGGCGGCCACGTCAGCCTTGTTCGCTTTGGGATTGTCACGCAGATAATAAAGCACAGAGGTCTTTAATCCGGAAAAGCTGAAACCAAATTTGCCGGCGGGCGAATTATCATAAATCATCGGGCGGGGAAATTTTATCGCGTCCGAATTTCCTCGCGCGGCGAGTTTCTGGATTTCGGGACCCCCTGGATAAGGAAGATTGAGCATCTTCGCCACTTTATCAAACGCCTCGCCTACCGCATCATCGCGAGTCTCTCCCAGTTTTTTCCATTTTGTGAGCGATTTAACGTGCAGTAAAATCGTGTGCCCGCCGGAGACGACGAGCGCGACTGCCGGAAAAATTTTTGATGGCCGGGTTTCACCTTCAATAAGCGCGCTGTATAAATGACCCTCTAAATGGTTCGCGCCCAAAAGCGGGGTTTTTGGGAAGAGATTTTTTTTGAGTTCTTTTACAAATGTCACGCCGGTCCAAAGCGCCGGTTCCAGACCCGGACCGATGGTAACGGCAAGCAAATCCGGCTGTATTTTTTTGTCTTCGGTGAGTTCTTTGAAAACTAAAGGAAGATTTTTTATGTGTTCGCGTTTCGCGAGATTCGGAACGACGCCGCCCCAGGGGCGATGAACGGCGATTTGGGAAGAAACGATGTTTTTCAGAACTTTGAATTTCGGCGCGCGCAAACCGCCGCTTGCCTCAACTAGAGCCAAAGCAGTTTCATCGCAGGATGTTTCTATGGCTAGGATTAACATGTAACTTATAACTTACAACTGATAACTTAAAAATTCCAGCGTCAAGTTGTGAGTTATGAGTTATTTGTTTATAGTTAATTAATGATTCAACCATTTTTCGTTTTTGGCGATATCGGCATCGCTATTTTAAGAATCGTGCTGGGAATTATTATGGTCGTTCACGGATGGTCAAAGGTTAAAAACATAAAAGGGACGGCCGAATGGATGGGCCAGACCTTCAAGCCCGGGATTTTCTGGGCGATAGTCGTTTCGCTTACCGAATTCGTCGGCGGGATTTTTCTCATCACCGGGTTTCTGGTTCAGATTGTAACGGTTCTAATCGCCATACAGTTCGCAGTTATAACTTTTAAATTCAATTGGAAGAAGGGTTTTGTGAATGGCTACGAATATGACCTTCTAATTCTTGTGGCGGCCTTAGCTTTAACCGTTTTAGGGGGAGGTGCCTTCAGTTTGGACAAGTTCCTGGGGCTTCTGCTTTACTAGTAGGGTTTTAATTATGGTTCGCTTCTGGGAAATATTGCCGGGTGCGCTCGCTTGGGGAACGCTCCTTGGCCTGATTTTTCTGTCCTGGCAATTGCCTGCGGCGGTCGTTGTTTTTGTTCTACTCTACGACCTTTATTGGTTCCTTAAGCTCGTTTACTTGTTAATTCACCTCCGTTCTTCTTTTTTGAAGATGCGGGAGAATATGAGGACTAATTGGCTAGACAAGTTAAAGAAAGAAAAATCGGGCAGTTGGGAAAAAATCCATCACCTTTTAATTTTACCAGCTAAAAAAGAGTCCCATGAAATTATCCGGCGGACATTTTTGAATTTAGCGGAGACGAACTACCCCAAAGATAAATTTTTCGTGGTACTGACGACCGAAGAAATAAGCGGAGCCGAGGGCCGGGAAGCGGCGCTGAAAATAAAAGAAGAATTTAGTAGTCTTTTTAAAGAATTTTTAATAACAACTCATCCTGCCGGCTTGCCTGGCGAAATTACCGGCAAGGGTTCAAATGAAACATGGGGAGCCAGGGAGGCGCAGAAGAAAATAATTGACCCCCTAAATATACCCTACGAGAATATTCTAGTTTCGGTTTTTGACGTGGATACGAAGACGGGCCCGGATTATTTCGGACTTCTTACCTATTCGTTTCTGAATGCGAAGTATCCTCAACGTTCCAGCTACCAACCGGTTCCGCTTTTTACGAACAACATACACGAAGCGCCGTTTTTCGCCCGTCTCGCGGGTTTTTCCTCCACCTTCTGGCAGCTGATGCAGGAGGCGCGTCCGGAACAACTTGTCACGTTTTCTTCGCATAGTATGCCATGGAAAGCGCTTACTGAAGTCGGTTTTTGGGAAACGGACTTGGTTTCCGAGGACTCCCGAATATTTTTCCAGTGCTTGGCGCATTACAACGGCGACTGGCGAACCGAACCAGTTCTTTATCCGGTTTACATGGATGCGATACATGCCGAAAATCTTTGGACGGAGATTAAAAATCTTTATAAGCAGCAGCGGCGCTGGGCTTGGGGCGCGGAAAATCTTTCGCGGTTGGCGCGGGATTTTTCAAAAAAGAAAAAAGAAATCCCCGGTCGGTTGAAAAGATTTTGGTTCTGGGTGCTTTTTGACGGATTTTATTCCTGGTCCACTAGTTCGTTCATTATTTTCTTCTTCGGCTGGCTGCCGAATATCCTTGGGAACGAGGCGTTTCAAAATTCCGTCCTTTCATACAACCTACCCCGCCTTACGGGATGGGTATTGAATCTAAGCTCCGTAGGCGTACTTGCCTCGGCGTTCTTAAGCATCATTATCATCCAGCCGAAGATGGCTGGATTCAAAAAGCGGTATTACGCGATTTATCTTTTACAGTGGCTGCTTACGCCGGTGGTTTTCATATTTTTCAGCGCCATTCCGGCGTTAGATGCCCAAACAAGATTGCTTTTAAGCGGCCGCTTTCGTTTGGATTTCTGGTGGACACCCAAGAAAATAAACGCCGAAAACAAATTACCTAAGTAATTCATGGAAGAATACATATCGGAAGCCGTAGTTTTAGGTTATCGCCCGCGAAAGGAAAATGACCGGACGGTTGATTTATTCACCAAGAATTACGGGCGGCTAGAGGCAAAAGTCATAGGCGGGCGGAAAATTCTTTCCAAACTTGCGCCCCATCTGGATATTTTCAACTTAGTAACGGTACGTCTGGTTGAAAAAAACAACTTAACTCTAACCGATGTTTTAACCGACGAAAGATTCAAAAAAGAACGTTCTGGAACACATTTTTACCCCGCTGCCTTCAGAATTATCAATATAATACGGGCACTCGTCCCAAAAGCCGAACCCGACCGGCATCTTTGGCACGCTCTTACGCGGAATTTGCGCGAGTCCGATGGCGATATACGCCAGATCCTCAAGATTTTTGGATACGACCCGGCTCATGCCGCCTGCGACAACTGCGGGCGCGCTCCGGTTGCGGCTTTCCGCGCCAAAGACCAGTCATTTTTCTGCCGGGAATGCGGTTTTAAAACGAGAGCGGATGAGCTAACATATTTTTAACGTGTCTTTAAGCGATTTGGAAAAAAGAATTTCGGACTTTAAGAATAAGCCGGCTGTCGGTCGCGCAAAGAAGGCCGGAGAAAAAAAAGTTGAGCCGATCCTTGAAAAAATCGGCGAGTTTGAGGATGAAATTGCGGATGACCACAAATGGTTGAAGAAGATTCTCCTCATAAGCACCGGCATATCCGTCGTGATAATCGGCCTGGGCCTTTTCTTTATTTTTTTCTATACCTCAAGCTCCAGGGACGTGACTCTGGAAATATCTTCCCCCGGAAATATTCTAAGGGGCGCTCCTTTCAGCATTGATTTGAGCGTTACGAACAATTCCGGGGCGCTCATAAAAAACGCCGTTCTTACGATAAACTTGCCGCAGGGAATTGTTGCGCCCGATTCCGCTCGCAGTAAAAATATCGTTTCGGAAAACATCGGAGATGTCACTTCCGGTAATCTCATTAAAAAAACTTATTCCTTCGTGCCCGTGGACAGCGTCGGTTCAAAAGAGAGTATAAAAGCGACCTTGTCTTATGCGATAGCGACTGGCGCGCGGTTTGAGTTGCGCGAAAGCAGGGATACTGAAATAAGCGATTCCGCCATTCAAATTGAAATAAAAAAACCGGAACAAATTTTAAGCGGTTCAACTTTTCCGGTCCAGATAAACTACAAAAACAAAAGCGATTTTAATTTTCCGGCTCTTACCATGGAAGTGAATTATCCCAATGAGTTCAAATACGACTCTTCCGACGTGCCGCCCGCGTCAATGAATAATTACTGGCAGTTGGGGGGAGTGAGCGGCGGGAATGGAGGGAAAATTTCAATCTCCGGCCATCTGAATCTGAGCGCCGGCGCGAACATTTCTCTGCCGGTCAAAATTTCAG
>JBEKSI010000025.1:0-10268 GCA_049997835.1 Minisyncoccia bacterium
AGAGAACAGGAATGGTGGCGTCTCATCTGGCAGGTCGGCTACTCCATAAGCGAACTTCACGATTTCTATTTCATTGAAACCCCGCTTGTTGAAGAAGCGGGACTTTTTGAAGCGGAAGCGTCTGATGCCGCGGAGGATTTTGGGAAAAAGCTCTATTCCTTTAAAGACAAAGAAGGCAAGAAAATGGCGCTTCGTTTTAACGCGCACGGGCCGATTTTAAGAAGTTATCTTGAACACCACCTGGCGTATTTTGCCTCTCCGCTCAAGGTTTTCCACACCGGGCCATTCTTGCGGCGCGTAAAAATCGAACCGGGATTTGAACGGCAGTTCCACGTTTGGGGTTTTGACGTGGTGGGCGGAGCCGATTCCATTTACGACGGCGAAGTTATCCTCGCGATTTTTGATTTTTTGAAGGCGCTCAAATTAAAAAACCTCATTCTTAAAATAAATACTTTCGGTTGTCGGGTTTGCCGGCCGGCCTTCCGCCAAAAATTAAAAAATTATTACCGCGGGCACAAGGAAGCGCTTTGCAAGAATTGCGAAAAACATCTGGATGAAAATCCGATTGCGCTCGTGCGGTGTGCCGAGCCGGGTTGCCGGGCTTTGCGGGAGAAATCGCCGCTCATCCTCGATTATCTGTGTCAGAATTGCAATAACCACCTGAAGGCCGTCCTGGAATTAGTGGAAGATAACGGCATCGCTTACGAGCCCAGTCCTTATTTGCTCTCAGAAAATGATTTCGTGGACCGGACAATCTTTGAAGTTTTTGCCCCGCCTTTTGAATTGCCGGTTGCTTCCGGCAGCCGCTACGATTATCTCGCCGAAACCATAGTAGACAGGGCTACGCCGGCCGTGGGCGGCGCGCTTGGTTTGGAAAGAGTGGTTGAGGCGATGAAACGCCAGGAAATAATTCCTCGCGCCAAATCCAAACCTAAAGTATTTTTCGTGGTCATCGGCGACCAGGCGAAAAAATCGGCCTTAAAACTAATGAACCAGCTTCGCTCAAGCGGCGTCGCGGTAGTGGAGGTGGTAGGCAAAAAAACCCTGAAGGCTCAGCTCAAGATCGCCGAGCGGATGAATATCACGCTGGCTCTCCTGCTCGGGCAAAAAGAGGTCTTTGAAGGAACGGTAATTGTTCGCGATATGGTTTCGGGCGCGCAGGAAACGGTCCTGACTGACCGGCTTACGGACGAGGTGAAAAAGCGCCTCAAATAAAATGGATTGCTTATTCTGTAAGATAATTTCAAAAGAAATTCCGGGGCTTGTCGTCTATGAAGACGAAGCAACTCTGGGTTTCTTGGATATCAATCCGCGGGCGCCGGGGCATACGGTGATCATTCCGAAAAAACACGGCGGCTACATTTTTGATTTCAATGAAGCGGAACTGGGGAAGATTTTCTCGGCCGTAAAAAATATGGCGCGAAAAATAAACAAAGCGCTCTCGCCCGACGGTTTCACGATAGGGATCAATCACGGAAAATCCGCCGGACAGGTCGTGGAACATCTCCATATCCACATTATGCCGCGTTTCAAGGATGACGGCGGCGGTTCAATTCACTCCGTTGTTTCCAATCCTCCCGCCGAATCTTTGGAAGAAATCAGGAAAAAGATCCTGTCGGAATAATTTTACTTTTTTATAAATTAACCTTAGAATAACGTCATGCCAATGGAAGTGAGAAAAAGGAAAAACGAGAATTCCAGCGCTTTTCTTTACCGTTTTTCCAAGCGAATTCAGCAGAGCGGCGTCCTTAAAGAGGTGAGAAAACGCCGCGCGCACGGCCGTCCGGAAAACCGGGGGAAGCGCCGTCTGGCCGCGCTTTATCGGGCCGGGAAAAAAGAAGAGATTGCGAAGCAAAAAAAGTACGGCTATCGCCAATCCTAAACTAAAATGGCGGGCTTAAAAGACCAGATCAGTAAGGATTTAATTCAGGCGCTTAAGGAAAAGAACGAGGTAAAAGTGGGTACTCTGCGACTTTTTTTGGCGAGCGCCCACAATAAGGAAATTGAAAAGAAAGGGAAGAATGAGACGCCCGAACTCTCTGAAGACGAAACCCAAGAAATTTTAAGGAGAGAAGCTAAAAAGAGAAAAGAAGCGATTGAGATTTACGTTAGGGGTGGGCGGCAGGACTTGGCGGACAAGGAATCCGGCGAGCTTGAGATCTTGGAAAAATATTTGCCGGCCCAGCTTGCTCCGGCGGAAGTGGAAAAAATAATCCTGGAGGCAATAGCGGTTGTAAAGCCGGCGGGCGCGAAGGATTTCGGAAAAGTGATGGGTGAGGCGATGAAAAAACTTAAAGGGCTCGCCGATACGGGCGAGGTGGGTAAAATCATCAAGGAAAGGCTGGAACAGACGGTTTAACCCCCCGATGGCGAATAAAGTTTTTGTTTTTGGCGCGGGGGAGTACGGGAAAGAAGCAAAAGAGATAAAATCTCTTGGGGTCTGCCTTTTCAAAGTTTCCAAAGAGAAAAAGATCGCTTTTGAGGTCTGTTTGATATCCAACCGGGCCATGAGGGGGCTGAACCGCCGGTTTTTAAAAAAAGACAGAGCAACGAATGTTTTGAGTTTTGAGGCGGCTAAAGGCACTCTCCGGCCGGACCTCGGTAAAAACACCCGCTATTTGGGTGAAATTTTTTTAGCGCCGGATTTTATCCGGGCGAAAGGCGAAAATATCGGTTTTTTATTCATTCACGGTTTTCTCCATCTTTTGGGATACACACACGAGGAAAAGCGTGATAGAATAAGGATGAAAAAGCGGGAGGATTTTCTTTCCCGGCGCCTGAAAATAAATTTTTATGTCTAATATTATCACGGCACTTGATATTGGCACTTCCCAGGTAAAGGGCATTGTCGCGGAAAAAAGGAAAGACGGTTTAATCTCCGTTATCTCCGCTTTCAAGCAGCCAATGTCCGGCTTTAGACGGGGCGTTCTCGTGGATGTTGAAGACGCGACGCAAATTCTCCACGGTATAACGAATGATTTAAAAAGAATTTCCAAAAAAGCCGTTCAGAACGTTTTTGTGAGCGTTCAAAGCGAACAGGTTAAAGCGCGCACCTCCCGCGGCGTGGCGGCGGTTGCGCGGGGCGACCGGGAAATCCAGTCCGAAGACATTGATCGCGTCATTCAGGCCTCCCGCGCGGTTAAGTTAATGCCGAACTCCATCGTGCTCCATAACATCACTCGCGAATTTTTTGTCGACGACGTTGGCGATATTTCCGATCCGCTGGGAATGAACGGCAGCCGGCTGGAAGTCGCGACATTGATAATCGAGGGTTTTTCTCCGCAGGTCACCGTTCTTTTGAAAACGCTTGAGCGTTTGAATATTGGCGTCGGCGGGCTTATTTTTAACCCGCTGGCTTCTTCCCGTTCGGTGCTTTCAAAAAAACAAAAAGAACTGGGCGCGGTAATGCTGGATTTCGGAGCGGGGATGACGAGCATAGCGGTGTTTGAAGAAAATAAAGTTCTCCACGTGAGGAGTTTGCCGGTGGGTTCCAATTACATAACGAACGATATTGCGATTGGGCTCAAAATTTCCATTGATATGGCGGAAAAATTGAAGATGAACTTCGGCTGCGCGCTTGCCAAAAACATTAACCGGCGGGAGTCCATCAGTCTCGCGGAGGTGGACGGGAAAAGCGAGGGAGAAATATCGCGCCACTTCCTTTCGGAGATTATTGAGGTTCGCCTGACCGAGATTTTAGAACTCGTAAAAGATGAACTAAAGACGCTTGGCCGCGACGTTCAATTGCCGGCCGGAGCGATCATTACGGGCGGGGGAGTCAAGCTTGCCGGCGTTGCGGATCTTGTGAAGCAGGAGCTGAAACTACCGGTTCAGACGGGTTTTCCCGATTTAAGCGGCTTTGAAGTGATGAATCCGGCTCACCGGGAAATGATGGACGACCCGGAATTCGCGGCGGCCGTCGGCCTGATTTTATGGGGCGACGCCGAGAGCGGAGGAGCGGCGCCGGCGGGAATCCCGGCGATAAAAAGATTTTTTAGGAACTTATTGCCTTAATGAGCCGATTTCGTTTAAAATTGATTCATTAAATAAACTTATGAGAAAACACAGACAAAAAAAGACCTCAAACGCTAAAAGAGCCGGCGCGTCTTCCAAAAAAACAAAAGAGAGCAAGAGCGGGCTTACTCGCGTAAAAGTTGTCGGCGTGGGCGGCGGCGGCGGAAACGCCGTGAGCCGGATGATGGCGGGCGAGCGGCCGCGCGGCGTGGAATTCATCTCGATAAATACCGATGCGCAGGATTTGGATTACGCAACGGCGCACAAAAAAATTTACATCGGCAAGGCGCTCACGCGCGGTTTGGGCGCGGGGATGAATCCGGAAATCGGAAAGCAGGCCGCGGAAGAAAATCGTTCCGAAATCGGGGAAGCGCTTGAAGGCGCGGATGTGGTTTTTATCACCGCGGGCATGGGCGGCGGCACGGGCACCTCAGGTTCGGCGGTTGTCGCGGAGATCGCGAAAGAAAAAGGAATCCTGACTATCGCGGTTGTGACTAAGCCATTCGCTTTTGAGGGCGCGCAGCGGATGAATATCGCTCAGGAAGGTTTGAGTCGGCTCAAGGAAAAAGTTGACGCGCTTGTTGTCATTCCGAACGACCGGATCTTTTCCCTAATAGACAAAGACACGCCGATTCTCAAGGCATTTGCCGTAATTGATGAAATTCTGAAACAATCCGTCCAGGCGATTACGGAACTTGTGAATACGCCGGGAATCATCAACGTTGATTTCGCGGATGTGAAGACGGTTTTAAAGGACGCCGGCACGACCTTAATCGGAATCGGCACGGCCTCCGGCCAGGACAGAGCAATGAAAGCGGTGAACGTCGCCGTGAATTCGCCTTTACTTGAAGTGTCTATTGAGGGCGCGAAGGGAGTCGTTTTCAGCGTAGCGGGTTCCAGGGACATGAAAATGTCGGAGATCAATGATATTGCGAAGTCTATTTCGGCGAATCTGGACAACAGCGCGAGGGTCATCTTCGGCGCTTACCACGACCGGAGTTTGAAGGATAAGGCGCTAAGGGTTACGGTCATCGCTACCGGTTTTAACGGCGTATTTACCTCCCAGCGGCCGATGATCCCAACGCTTTTTATGGCGGGCGATGGCAACAGGAAGGAAATGAAGCCCGATTTAAACCAGAAAGAAGCCAAAAATGAGGAGAATCTTTTTGAAGAGAAGGAGAAGAATCAAAAAATAGCCGCGCTTAAGGCGGATAAAAATGAATCCTGGGAAATTCCAACCTTTTTAAGAAAGAAAAGAAAATAAGAGTCAATAAATCCAGCCAAAAATTGCGTAACGTTACACGTCTCCCGCCCGAAAGCGGGAGTTTTTTATTGACTCATTAAGAATAAAGTTTCATAAAATACAGCTCCGGTAATTTTTAAGTTTCCAGCGCAAAAGAGCTGGACAAAAGTCGGTTTTTTTTGTTTCCAAGCGAGTTATCCACCGTTGCGGTTTTGGCTTGCGGGTTTAGAATTAGCTTGCTGATAAACATTAAAAAAAGTCGCGGGAAAATTTTAAAAAAATGGGTAAAACAAAAACAGTTTCAAAGTCCGGTAAATATTCACTGCCTCTCAAAAGATTTTTTACGAAGTCGGGCGTAAACCCTTTAAATGAAGTGAATTGGGAGAAGCGCGACGCGGTTTTGGGCGGCGGCGGGAAGAAAGTTTTTGAACAAAAAGGAGTGGAATTCCCGGATTTTTGGTCTTTGAACGCTGTTAATATCACTGTTTCAAAATATTTCCGCGGCAAACTTTCCGCGCCCGAACGCGAAACGAGCTTGAAACAAATGATTACGCGCGTAACGCGCGCGATTCGCGGCTGGGGAGAAAATTCCGGTTACTTCGCGAGCGAAAGCCAGGCGCAAATTTTTGAAGACGAGCTCGCGCACATTCTCTTGCGTCAAAAGGGTTCCTTCAATTCGCCAGTGTGGTTTAACGTCGGCACGAAAGAAGAGCCGCAATGTTCCGCGTGTTTCATTCTTGCGGTGGATGACACGATGGTTTCTATATTGGATTGGATAAAAAACGAAGGAATGATTTTCAAGCGCGGTTCCGGCGCCGGGATAAATCTTTCCAATCTCCGTTCCAAAATGGAAAATCTTTCGCAGGGCGGTTACGCTTCTGGCCCGGTATCGTTTATGCGCGGGGCGGATTCCGTCGCGGGGATGATCAAGTCCGGCGGCGCGACGCGGCGCGCTGCGAAGATGGTGGTTTTAAACATTGATCATCCGGATATCGTGGATTTCATCCGCGTGAAAGCGGAAGAAGAGAAAAAGGTTCGCGCGTTGATAGACGCCGGTTATAATATGTCCGATTTGAATAATGAAGCGTGGAACTCCATTCAATATCAGAATGCGAATAATTCCGTGAGGATCACTGATGATTTTATGGAAGCAGTAGAGGAGGACGGGGATTGGGAAACGAAATTTATAAAGAACGGCGAGACAGCCCAAAAATACAAAGCGCGGGAGTTATCGGGAGAGATCGCGAAAGCGGCTTGGGAGTGCGGCGACCCGGGCGTCCAGTTTGATACCACCATCAACAAATGGCACACCTGTCCGAACTCCGGTCGGATTAATGCTTCAAATCCCTGCTCGGAATACATGCACTTGGATAATTCCGCCTGCAATCTTGCTTCAATAAACCTGATGAAATTTTTACGCGAGGACGGGAGCTTTATGACGGACGAATTTAAGCATACGGTGGACGTTTTTATTCTTGCGCAGGAAATTATCGTGGGCAATTCTTCCTACCCGACGGAAAAAATCGGGGAAAATGCCCGTAAATTCAGGGAATTAGGTCTGGGTTTTGCCAATCTGGGCGCGCTCCTTATGAATAAGGGCATTGCCTATGATTCCGAGGAAGGCCGTGCGTGGGCGGGCGCGATAACATCTCTTATGTCCGGCGAGGCCTACAGATTTTCGGCTGAAATCTCGGAACGGATGAAGCCGTTTGACGGCTATAAGATAAACCGCGAACCAATGCTGGACGTTATTAAAAATCACGAAGCCGAATCCAGAAAAATGAGGTTAAATCACTTATCCGACAAGAAACTCGGTACGGAGGCCCAAAAAATTTGGGATGAAGCGCTCGCGCTCGGCAAGAAATTTGGTTTCCGCAATTCCCAAGTTACGGTTATCGCCCCGACCGGCACGATTTCTTTCATGATGGATTGCGATACGACGGGCATTGAGCCGGATTTCTCGCTTATTAAAATGAAGCAACTCGTGGGCGGCGGTTGGATGAAAATCGTCAATGCGGGCGTGGAAGCGGCGCTTCTTAATCTGGGATATTCTTCGGCTGACGCGAAAAATATCATGGATTACATTGCGGAGAACGGCACGGTGGAAGGCGCGCCCGGAATCAAGGAGGAACATCTCGCGATTTTTGATTGCGCGGCGAAGCCGGCCAAAGGCACGCGCGTAATTTCCTGGAAGGGCCACGTGAAAATGGTGGCGGCCGTCCAGCCGTTCATCTCCGGCGCGATTTCAAAAACGTTCAATATGTTGAGTGATGTGACGAAAGAAGAGATTGAAGAAGCTTACAGAATGGCGTGGAAGTTGGGCATTAAGGCCTTCGCGGTTTATCGCGACGGTTCCAAGGCCGCCCAGCCTCTGAATACATCGGGGAGCAAGGCGAAAGACAAGAAAGAATTGAAAACCGTAGGTGAGGTCTTGCGGCGGCATCTTCCGCCGACGCGCGCTTCCCGGACGCATAAATTTTCTATCGCCGGTCACGAGGGCTATCTCACTTACAGTGTTTACGACGACGGAGCGCTCGCGGAGATATTCATCAAGATGGCGAAACAGGGAAGCACGCTCTCTGGTTTACTTGATGCTTTCGCGATTTCCGTTTCAATGGCGCTTCAGTACGGCGTGCCTCTGAAGGCGCTTTCCCATAAATTCGTCTACAGCCGTTTTGAACCGGCGGGCTTTACGGAAAATCCCGACATCCGCATCGCGACGAGCATTATTGATTACATCTTCCGCTATCTCGCGCTCGCTTTTCTCACTAACGAAGAGCTTGCGGAATTCGGAATGGAACAGCATCTTATATCCAACGGGGCGGTGGACGCGAAAGAGCCGGTTCGGGAAACCGTTACGGCGGCCGTGAAAACGGTGAGTGAAGGGGTTTCAAACAACTCCGCGCCCAAGAAGAATGGGAGCGTCCCGGCTGATACGGTTTGCCGGAGCTGCGGGGGGATGATGGTTCGCACCGGCACCTGCATGACTTGTCTTCAGTGCGGTAATTCATCCGGCGGTTGCTCATAATAAAAAGAATAAGCGAAAAAGATTTTCCTAAAAAGAGAATCTTTTTTGTTTTTCTGCTTTAATTAATACAATGAAATCCCTTTGGGATAAAATTCTCTTAGCAGTTCTTCTTGCTCTTCTAACGCTTCATTATAGCAGCGTGATCTCCGCTTCTTTGGACGGATATCTTTTGTTTTCCATCTCCATTATCGGCACTCTCCCCGTAATTTTGAGCGCCGTCAGATCCGTAAAAGAAAAGAAAATTTCGGTGGATCTTCTGGCGAGCTTGGCGCTTGTCGCCTCTATTATTAACGGCGAGTGGGCCTCGGCGGCATTCATCAATCTAATGCTGACCTCCGCCCGCATTTTCGGCGAATATACGGAAGGGAAGGCGAAAGCGGCCATAAAAAGCTTGTTGAAATTGAGGGTAGAGCGCGTGAAGGTGAAGCGGAACGGAAAAATTCTGGAAATTCACATAAACGATTTAAGAGTCGGCGATTTGGTCGTCGTGGAATCCGGCGAAAGGGTTCCGATAGACGGATTGGTGGAAGAGGGAGAAGCGAGCATTGACCAGTCGTCCTTGACCGGCGAATCGGTTCCGGTCAATAAATCCAAGGGCGATAAGATTTTCAGTTCCACCTTGGCTGTTTCCGGATCGCTCACGGTCAGAGCGGAAAAAATCGGTAAAGATACTACTTTGGAAAAAATCATCGCTTTGGTGGAAAATTCGCAGGGTGAAAAGGCCTCTATCAGAACGACTGCCGATAAATTTGCGAAGTGGTATATTATTTTTGCGCTTCTCCTTACCGTGATTATTTATGCGGTTTTCCGGGATATGAATTTACTTCTATCCTTGCTTCTTGTTGCTTGCGCGGATGATATTGCGATAGCCGTTCCCATGACTTTCCTGGCGGCCATTGGGTATGCGGCGCGCCGCGGCGTGATTTTGAAAGGCGGAGGGTATCTGGAAAATCTGACAAAGGTGAAGACATTTGTGATGGATAAGACCGGCACGATTACGCGCGGGAAAATGAAAGTGGAGAACGTCGCGATTTACAACGGTTTTTCGGAAAGTGACGTGCTGGCTTTTGCCGGCATGGCTGAATTTTTTTCCGACCATCCCGTGGCCAGAGCTATCTCAGATTACTTAAAGAACCGGAATGTCAGTTTTGAAAAACCGAATGATTTTAAGGAAACGCCCGGCAAGGGTATTACGGCAGTCCATAAAAAACAAAAGATAACGGCCGGTAAACTCTCTTTCTTGGAGGAATCCGGCGTGGAAGTGTCCGAAAAAGAAAAAGAGGATATTAAAAAAGCTCAGAATAACGGCTATTCGGCAACACTCATCGGGTACGGCGATAAATTAGTGGGCACGATATTTTCCGCCGATGATATTCGGCCCGGCTTTCGCGAGGTGGTGAACGATATGAAGAAACTGGGGGTGGAAAAAATTGTGATGCTTACCGGCGATAACGAGAAAGTGGCGGCGAGAATTGCGCGCGAAACGGGCATTACGGATTTTCACGCCAACCTCATGCCGGAAGATAAGATAGCTTATTTGAAAAAATACTTGAAGCCGGGCACCGACTCAAAAGTCGGGATGGTGGGGGACGGCGTAAACGACGCGGCTGCGCTCGCGCTTTCGGATGTCGGTATCGCAATGGGTGTCATCGGCTCGGATGCGGCGATTGAAGCGGCCGACATCGCGCTTATGAAAGATGACTTAAGGGAAATCCCCAAGACAATAGAACTCGGGCTTTATACCCAGAAAATCGCCCGCCAGGATTTTTGGATCTGGGGGCTTGTGAACGCGGCCGGGCTTATCCTCGTTTTTGCCCGGATTCTCGGCCCCGAAGGCGCCTCGGCTTACAATTTCGCGACTGATTTCCTCCCGCTTATTAATTCAATGAGGTTATTTAACCTGCATTTAAAACTTAAGGTATAATCCTTTATAATTAGATTATGTTAAAAATTGAAGGCCATGAAATTTGGCGAGACAGCGAG
>JBEKSI010000026.1:0-9984 GCA_049997835.1 Minisyncoccia bacterium
CGGCGCAACTGCCGAAAGAAGTGAAGCCCGGGAATCCGACTACGACCACCGCAAGTTCTTCCTTACCCGACAGTTTTTCCGGCCTTCAGGATGAATTGAAAGGCATCTTGGATAAGTAGAATATAAATTTATAGGAGGAGATTGAAGATGAAAAAACCGCCAAGAACCGGCGGTTTTTTTTATTGACTTTACGACGTGATTTGCCGCATACTGGCGTTAGTTATTCCACAAATACAAATTCAAAAAATCGGGAGTTAAAGATGAAAAAGATAGGAGTTATTTATCCACTGCGAGTATTTTTATTCTTTATTTCCTTCTCGCTATTATGGCCGATCTATTTTTCCATGTTTTATGAAAATCAGGTTGTCGCAGTAATTGTGGTTTCGTTTTTCTACGTTGCCATTGTTATTGCGGAAATAATTGATCGGAAAAGATTTACTCAGTCTTTCCTGTGTTTCTTCGGTATTTCCGATTATTTATTAGCCAAAGAGATAAGGGCTGTTTTGGGGGATGAATTAGATCAGGATTGCGGAGTTCTAAGAAGACGGATCCATCAAGCTAGAAGCGATGTAAAAATTGGGGAAGAAGGAGATAATGAAAAGATTCAACTTATTACTGATCAGCTCTTGAAAATCAAAGCCAAGAAAATTTGCGAGTCCGTCTGCCATTTGGATTTGGCGCGGGAATCGATTTCAGGGATGAAACGCAGCCCCGGCACCTACAGCGTTGAAAGAATAGAGGATGTTTTCAATAAGGAAGCTGAATCGAAAAGAAAGATTATGTTACTAAGAAAAGATCTCAATTACTGGATCTTTTTGGCTGAGGCAAGCGGATTGAGAACTTGGTCGAAGATGGAGGGTTATGTCGCCCAGCAACTTCCGAGTTTGTAGCGCGCAATTTATTTATGGCCGTCGTTAGAAATAACGGCGGTAATTTTTTCTGGCGTTTATCCGGATTTTAGCGTAAAGTTAGTTCTAATGCGCGACACAATCGTTGAAAGTTTAATAAAAAAGGAAATCAAACGGCAGAACAATACTCTTAATCTCATTGCTTCCGAGAACTACGTCTCTGAGGATGTTTTAACGGCTCTGGGTTCGATTTTTACCAATAAATATGCCGAAGGATACTCGCACGCCAGGTATTATGCGGGGAATGACGTGGTGGATGAGTTGGAGGATTTAACGAAAGCTCGCGCCCTGAAGCTCTTCAAGCTCTCTCCTAAGGAATGGTCCGTGAACATCCAGCCCTACTCCGGTTCCCCCGCCAATCTTGCGGTATATCTCGCGCTCGTTCCGATTGGAGAAAAGATAATGGGCTTGCGGCTGGATATGGGTGGGCATCTCACGCATGGCCACAAAGTGAGCGTGACCGGGAAATTATGGAAGAATATCCCATACGCGGTAAATAAAGGGAGCGGGCAGTTGGATTACGGCGAGGTCTCGGGATTGGCGAAAAAAGAAAGACCCAAACTCATTGTGGCGGGCTACAGCGCCTACTCAAGAATAATTGATTTTAAGAAATTTCAGCGGATTGCGAAGTCGTCCGGCGCGATTTTTATGGTGGATATGTCGCACTTCGCGGGGCTTGTGGCGGCTGGCGCCTATCCCTCGCCCTTTGCTTCGGCGGATGTGGTGACAACGACGACTCATAAAACTTTGCGGGGGCCGCGGGCGGCGCTCATATTCTCGCGCAAGAAATTTTCGGAGGCGATAGACAAGAGTATCTTCCCGGGCCTTCAGGGCGGTCCTCATGCCAATCAAATTGCCGCGACGGCCGTGGCTTTAGGAGAGGCAAATTCGCCGGATTTCAGAAAATACGCGAAGCAAATCATTAAAAACGCGAAGGCCTTAGCCGAAGCGCTTAAAAAAGAACACTGGAAAATCATCTCCGGTGGGACGGATTCGCATTTGTTCCTTGTTGATACTTGGGCGCGCGGCTTAAGTGGCCAGGAGGCGTGCGAACTTTTGGAAGAAATCGGGATTATTGTGAATAAAAACACTATTCCTTTTGATACGCGCACGCCAATGAGCCCATCCGGCATTCGTTTGGGCACGCCAGCGCTTACGACCCGTGGTCTTAAAGAAAGGCAGATGAAGGCCATTGGCCGGATAATCTCCGGGGTGCTTTTAAAGAAAGAAGACCTTAAAAAACTTAAGGAAGAGGTAAGTCAAATCTGTAAGGATTTTCCTTTGAAATAAGAGCTTATCCTCCGGTTATCCACAACACAAACTTAGCGTTTAATCAAATGGTAATAGATGGCAAAAAAATTGCCTCAGAAATTATTGAACGGCTCAAAAATCAATCCACTCCGGAGGGCTTTTTGGCGGCATTTTTTGTCGGAAACGACAAGAATTCCGAAAGTTTCCTGAGACAGAAAGAAAAAACCGCGAAAGAGCTTGGAATAGATTTTCGGGTCTATAAATTTCCCGAAAGCATCTCGGAGAGCAGTTTAAAAGAAAAGATTTTAAAAATTGTCGGGCAAAAAGAATGTTATGGGGCGATAGCACAATTACCGCTTCCTTCGCATATCAACCGCCAAGATATTTTAAACGTCATTCCTCTAGAGAAAGATGTTGATGTTTTAAGTGAGAAATCTTTTGGGAGTAAAATTTTACCGCCCGCAGTCGGCGTCGTTGAGGAAGTATTAAAAACTTTAAACTCTAAACTGGAAATAAAAAAAATCGCGGTAGTCGGTTTGGGTTTTTTGGTGGGTAAGCCGGTTTCCGATTGGCTTAAGGGTAAATGCGCCGGATTACATCTCTTGGATATTGGGAGCGACTTTAGCGTTCTGAAAGATTCGGATATTGTGATATCCGGCGCCGGGAAGGCGGGGCTTATAAAACTGGAGATGTTGAAGGAAAACGCGCTTGTGATTGATTTCGGATATTCAACGGATTCTGAGGGGAAAATTCGCGGTGATTTTGAAGCCCCTCCGGGGGAATGGAAGGTGTTCTATACGCCGACGCCCGGCGGCACCGGCCCGATTTTAGTGGCCAAACTCTTTGAAAATTTCTACTCTCTCAATAAATAAAAAGACCCAATTAGGGTCTTTTTATGTTTACTCCTGAGATTTATTGAGGAGCTATTATTCTTCTGGAACGGATGCTCCGCCGCTGCCCACAATTCCTTTCTTATCCGCCGCTTCCTGAGTTTTTTTCTTGATTGTTTCCAAAAGTTTTTTATCCTCCTTTAGTTTCAGGCGGACATTATCAAACCCAACACCCAATTTTTCTTCGCCGAAGGAAAAACTTGCGCCGTTCTTTTTAACTACTTCATATTTTATTGCCGTATTCATCACATCTGCTTCGTATGAAATTCCCTCGCCGTACATAATATCAAATTCGGCGATGCGGAAAGGCGGAGCCACTTTATTCTTAACGATCTTCGCCTTCACGCGGTTGCCGATTATATCCTCCCCCTTCTTGACCTGCGCGATGCGGCGAATATCTATGCGAATTGAAGCGTAGAATTTCAGAGCCATCCCGCCGGTCGTAGTTTCCGGATTGCCGAAGACAAGGCCAATTTTCATTCTCGTTTGGTTTATGAAAATTACTATTGCACCGGACCTGTCCGCGATAGCCGTTAGTTTCCGGAGTGCCTGGGACATGAGTCGCGCCTGAAGGCCCATATGCGATTGCCCCATCTCGCCTTCAATCTCAGCCTTCGGCGTAAGCGCGGCGACAGAATCAATGACGACAATATCTATGATATTTGAACGTACTAAGCTCTCCAAAATATTCAGCGCCTCTTCGCCGTTATCCGGCTGGGAGATTATCAGATCCTTAACCTTGACGCCGATGCGCGCGGCGTATTCGGGGTCCAAAGCGTGTTCCGCGTCAATAAAAGCCGCCTTCCCGCCCCGTTTCTGGGCTTCGGCGACGGCATGAAGCGCGAGGGTGGTTTTTCCGGAACTCTCGGGACCGAATATTTCAATCACCCGTCCTTTCGGTAATCCTCCGCCCAAAGCGATGTCCAACGAGAAAGAGCCGGATGGTACGACCGCCACTTTTGAGTGATGATTTTCACCCAATCTCATCACTGCTCCGTCGCCGAAACGCGATTGGAGAGATTCTATTAACGAATCCAGATCTTCTCCGGGTTTATTTTCTTTATTGGATTTGACCGTCATTTTTATTTTCTTTTGTCTGATAGAATACTTGTTTGTTTATCGTGTAAGTTTTACCGAGAAGTTTTTTAACTTGGAAAACTATGTTATTGAATCCCGACTGGAGCAAGATATTTTTTTGAAAATTCCCGTCCTTGTCCGGATAAACCGCCTCGCCGTTTATTTTGAGCTCATCGGCAGGATTCATTATACCATGGACGGTAGTGCTCGCTTCCTGAACGACGGTCGGATTGTTATCCAATCCTTGGATAGTTATCTCCGGCTGTCCGAAAACGGCGGGCAGGCGGATCGCGAGATAGCAGAGAACGATTATTACGGCCGCGATGCCGACCGCCAGTTTTTTATTTATTTTGGGGATAGCGAATCGATTTGGCGGAAGAACGTCTTCCTGGCCGGAACGGCGAATTTCCTCGTTATTTTTTAAATATTCCTGCCAGAGCTTCTGGCCATCCAAATTCAATACCTCGGCGATTTTTACGAGGTATCCGTGCACGTAAGGCGCGGGCGGAAGTTTGTCAAAACGCTCTTCCAATAGAAGCGCAAGAGAACGTTCCGAAACGCCGGTCATCTGTGAAAGCTTGTCTATCGTGAGACCCTTCAATTTCAGCGCCTCAAGAATCAGATTGGTTAAGTTTTTTAAATCCTCATTATTCACCTCCATTTTCGTTATTATAGAATACCTCCCTGGGTTTTGCTCCTTCGCCGGGTCCGATGATCCCCTTTTCTTCCATTATATCCAGAAGCCGGGCGGCGCGGGCGTAACCCACTTTGAGCCGGCGCTGAAGGAGCGAAGCCGAGGCTTTTTTAGCGGTTCGGACTGTTTCAATTGCCTCTTCCAGAAGTTCGTCGAAATCACCCAATTCAAAATCGTCAAAATTCAAATTCGGCGCGCCATCCTCGCCTTTTCCGTTCGCAAAACTGATTCCTTCATCGGAACTTTCATTGTTCTTTTTAATGAAGTCGGTCACTCTTTTAATTTCTTCTTCCGTGATGAGGGCACCTTGAACGCGGAGCGGCTTGGAGAGTTCCGCGGAGATGAAGAGCGCGTCGCCGTGGCCCAGAAGTTTTTCGGCGCCCGAAGTGTCCAAAATGGTGCGCGAATCCATCTGGCTCGCCACCTGGAGCGCGATGCGCGAGGTGATATTGGCTTTAATCAGTCCGGTGATGACGTCCACCGAGGGGCGCTGGGTGGAGACGATTAAATGGAGACCGGTTGCGCGGGCCATTTGCGCCAAGCGGATAATGGAACCCTCCACCTCCCGGCCGTAAGAAGTCATCAGGTCGGCGAGTTCGTCTATCACGATGACCAGATAAGGCAGTAATGTTTTGCCGCTCTTATTGTAGCTTTTTATGTCGCGCGAGCCCTCCGCCAGAAGCAATTGATAACGCCGATCCATTTCCTGAATGGCCCATCTTAAAACGGCGATGGATTTTTTATTTTCTGTAATGACGGGAGAAAGTAGGTGCGGAATCCCGTTATAAACCGATAACTCCACCCGTTTCGGGTCAATCATCAGGAAGCGAAGCATATCGGGAGAATTTTTATAGAGCAGAGACATAATAATTGAATGGATCATTATGGATTTGCCGGAGCCGGTCGCGCCCGCAACGAGCAAGTGGGGCATTTTTTCCACGTCCTTGAAAATCGGTTCGCCGCTTACGTTCCGTCCTAGGGCAAAAGAAAGGTCGCCGGATTTCTTGGATTCGGGGTAAAGCAATAAACTGCCGAGACGCACGACTGCAGCCGACTTGTTCGGGACCTCAATGCCCACAAGCGACTTTCCCGGGATTGGAGCTTCTATTCTTATCGGGTGGGCGGCCAGAGCCAAAGCCATGTCTTGATGAAGGGCCGTGATTCTTGAAAGTTTAATGCCTTCGGCGGGTTTAAGGGTGTAGCGGGTAACGGTCGGGCCCACATTAATCTCCCCCATTTCAACCGGAATGCCGAAGCCGTCCAAAGTCCTTTTAATGACGTTTGCGTTCGCCCGTAAATCGCCAATGGTCGGTTTCTCGGTTGAAGAAACAAGCAGATCAAGCGGCGGCGCGACATAGTTTTTTATCGGCCGGGGTGCGCCCGCGCCTTTCGGCGGTTCAAATTTATGTTCCGCTATGAATAGTTCCGCGTCTTCTTCTTTTTGTTTTTTATCTCCGCCAATTGGCGACTTTTTTTCCTTTTGTGGTTCTTCCGGTAGATTGATTTCTAATTCATCCTCTTCTTCATTTATATTTTTATTTCTGTTCAATAAATTAAGTTTGAGCGGCTTATTAATGATAATGAGGAAGGAAATTATAAGAGCCGTAAGAGTAATGACCACCGAGACCGGCGTGCCGAAAGGCACTTGGAGATAACCGACGCCGATTCCGACAAGTCCGCCGTCCCCCGGCGAGATGATATCTATGAAGCCAAGCGCTGAAAGCACGAAAATCCCGCCGCCCGTAAGAGCAGGCCCCAGTAAATGTTTTTTCTCCGGCGCGAGAAAAGTAAATGCGATAAGGAGCGAAAGTGCCGGCATGAGCCAGTAGCCCCAGCCGAAGAGTTTCCCGAAGAAGTTGAAAAAGGCGCCGCCTAAAGGCCCCGCTTCGCCGGTTGCGGCCAGCACGAAAATTATCGCAAGCGCAATAAGAGCGACAACCCAGATACTTTTTTTAGTTTCCGGGTGAAGAGAAGAGTTTTCTCCGCCATAATTTTCGCTGTTTTTTCGCTTTGATTTTTCCTTGGCCATTAATTTATCAACTGATTCTATTAAAAGCGAAATTAGAGTAAAATTCAAATGAATGAAGAAGAGCTTTAAGGAGAAAGATGTCATCGTTTTCGATTTGGACGGAACGCTTGCGAAAAGCAAAATGCCGATTGACCGGGAAATAGCTCGGTTGCTAGTAGAGCTCATTAAGAGAAAGAAAGTAGCTATTATAAGCGGGGCCAGGTTCCAGCGCTTCCGGTATCAAGTTTTAAAAGAGCTTAAAAACGGGGGTAAAAATGATTATTTAAGAAATCTTTTCATATTCCCCACGGATGGGGCGATGCTTTTTTGTTATAGAAATGGGCGTTGGCGGGAAGTGTATGAGCGGGAACTTAGCCATAGAGAAATAAGAGAAATAGAGAAGGATTTTAAAATAGCTCTTAAAAGTACGAAGTTCACCTACCCAAAGCACGATCACGGTCCCTTGGTTGAAAATCGCAGGACGGCAGTGACGTTCTCTGCTCTGGGTCAAAGCGCTCCCCTTCGCGAAAAAGAGCGATGGAACGTTAAAACGGATACCCGGAAGAAGATAATAAAGGTAATGAAAACCTTTCTACCTGGTTTTGAGATAGATAAAGCCGGGCTGACCTCCATTGACGTTATGAAAAAAGGCGTGAATAAGGGATATGCGATAATGAAAACGATAAAAATTCTCCGTGTGCCAAGAAAAAAAGCCCTCTTCATCGGTGATGCCCTCTTTCCCGGTGGAAACGATTATCCGGCAAGAGAAGCCCACGTTCAATGTGTGACTGTTTCTGGTCCCAAGGACACAAAGAGAGTTATTAGAAAAATCCTCCATTAAATTGTTTTTCTTAAAAAACCGAAAAAACCCGAAAAACAAGGAAAACCTGATAATCGCATAAAACCTACAAGTGTAGGTTTTATCGCATTATCAGGTAGTGCGATGAATCCTATACTCTTTGACAATAAGTGTAAAACAATGTGAAACACTGTTAATAACTTCAAAACCTGGTAGTCACATGGTTATTACGTTTTTAGGATTTTTCAAAAAATAAGGTCAAAAAATGTTTCGCGACAAACATTTTTATTTAGTCGTTTTTAACAGTTTTTGGAGTATAATTTATGTAAATATGACTCAAAAATCTAAATTGGGACAAGAAGGAGAAAATTTTGCGGCTGATTATTTAAAAAATAGAGGCTATAAGGTTATTGAGAAGAATAAACGCGAGAAGTGGGGCGAGTTAGACATTATAACTATGGCGCCGGATAAAACGCTGGTTTTTATTGAGGTAAAAACTATGGTGGCCGGTGGCGAGGGTTACCTTAAACCAGAGGATCAGATGTCCGGGGCAAAAATAAAAAAATTCCGCCGGACAGCGGAGTTGTATGCGAATTCATACAAAAACCAGAAGTTTATAAACGATAAAAAAGGCTGGCGCTTGGATCTGATTGCTCTGGAAAAGCAAAATGGCGGCCAATTTCTGGTCCGCCATTATGAAAATATTTAAACCCACAGAATTCACCCCTCCTGTTTTTTTTCTAATTTCTCTCCTAATCTTGACGTTATCGTGATTGTTATGATCAATCCGAGGAGGCCAACAAGAAGAAAGCACCCTCCGATTATATAACTTTGGATAGGCGCCGTTTCCTTAGGTTCACATATAGTCACTATCCCAAAAATCGTTAGGATGACGGAAGTTATAGTACTCGCTATTTGATTTTTCATGAGATTTCTCCAGATATATTTTGAATTAGTTGATTTTAATAATACTGGTACAATGATAGCACATCATCCTAAATATGTCAACTATTGATTATTTTTATGATGGTGGTACTCTAAAAACGTAATCCGCTCTTCCAAGCGGATTTTTTAAAAACAAATGGACTTAAAACAAATAGCGAACGCGGCAGAACAAATTGCCGCCGAAAAGGGAATCTCAGCCGAGAAGGTTTTGGGCGCGATTGAAGCGGCCATTGCCGCCGCCTATAAAAAGGAATACCGCAAACGCTCGGAAATCATCCGCGCGAAGTTTAATTTGAAAAGCGGCGACGTGGAATTTTACCAGGTAAAATCCGTAGTTAAACCGGATGAAGTGAGAATTGTAAGCGAATCCGAGGAAGAAACGGCGGTTGCGCCAACTCAGGAAGACGAAAACGAACTCCCGCGCTACAACCCCGACCGGCACATTTTTTTGAAAGAGGCAAAGAAGCTCAAATCCGATGTTCAATCGGGCGAGGAAATGGAATTCCCGCTTGAGGCGCAGGCGGATTTCGGTCGCATCGCGGCTCAGACCGCGAAGCAGGTGGTGCTCCAAAATCTCCGCGAGGCGGAACGCTCTTCTATTAAAGACGAGTTTGCCGATAAGGAAGGCACGATAGTGAGCGGTGTTGTCCAGCGTTTTGACCGCGGGAATGTTTTTGTGAATCTCGGCCGCGCCGTAGGAATTATGTATCCGAATGAAAGCATCCCGGGCGAGCATTATCGGCTCGGCGACCGGATGCGTTTTTATATTTTAGCCGTTCAGGAAGACGCCCGCCGGCCCGGAATCATTCTTTCCCGCTCCCATCCGAATTTCGTGGCGAAACTTTTTGAAATGGAGGTCCCGGAAATTGCGGAGGGGACGGTGGAAATAAAAGAAATTGCCCGGGAAGCGGGGAGCCGCACGAAAATCGCGGTGGCTTCAAAAGAAGATGGCGTGGACCCGGTGGGTTCGGCGGTCGGCCAGCGCGGCACGCGCGTGATGGCCGTGACGAACGAATTAGGCAACGAGAAAATAGACATCATTGAATGGTCCGAAGATCCGGCAAAGTTCATCGGCAATTCCGTTTCACCCGCCAAGGCGAAGTTGGTGGAAGTTCTGGAACGGCGCGAGGCGCGGGTTCTGGTTTCCGAAGATCAATTGAGTTTGGCGATAGGTAAAGGCGGGCAGAATGTCCGGCTCGCGGCCAAGCTGACCGGCTGGAAGATAGATGTCCGTTCGCAGTCCAACCCGGATGAGGTATTGGAGGGCGGCGTGGCTTCTGCGGAGAGCGACGCGATTGCGGATTTTGGAGAGGAAGAGGAGAAGAAATAAGATTTTAGAGACGCTGACGTACTAGTAAAGAGTGTGCGCTCCGGGCCGCTAGGCCAAGTCTTACCCACTTTTTACTAGCACA
>JBEKSI010000027.1:0-9741 GCA_049997835.1 Minisyncoccia bacterium
AATCTTATCGGCAATATAATATGGCTCGCCCCCGCCGCCCGCGCCGATGCCGTGGCGCTGGCCGATGGTGTAATAAAAAATCCCCTCATGTTCCCCTACTTTGTTTCCGTTTGTATCCACAATCGGTCCTTTCTTCGGTTTTATATAATCCTTCAAAAACTTATTCAGTGAAACCTGACCCAGAAAACAAATTCCCTGCGAGTCCTTCTTCTCGGCTGTCGGCAAGCCCACTTTCCGCGCGATTGCCCGCACCTCGGGCTTCAAATATTCCCCTATCGGGAAAAGACAATATTTTAATTGTTCTTGCGTTAATGTCCAAAGAAAATACGATTGATCTTTATTAGTATCACGAGCCACCGAAAGCGATGCCCAGCGCTCCTGCGAAGGGTAAGACTTGGGCGTCGCCCCGGAGACACCCTGAGCAGGAGCGCTGTGCGAGCTTCGCACATAATGCCCGGTTGCGATATAATCCGCTCCCATCTCCAGCGCTTTTTTCAAAAACATCCCGAATTTTATCTCCTTATTGCACATCACGTCTGGATTGGGCGTAAGGCCGCGGCGATAGCCGTCCACCATATATTCCACAACTTCTTTCTTATATTCCTTTTCAAAATCAAAAGTATAAAAAGGAATTCCCAAGTGCGCCGCTACCCGCCGGGCATCCTCGGCATCCCTTTCGGCGCACCCATCAATATTAAACGAGCGGATAAAAACGCCAGTTACGTCATAACCCTGTTCTTTAAGCAGATAAGCGGCGACGGATGAATCCACTCCGCCGGACATTCCCACGAATACTTTTTTCCCTCTTGATTTCTCCATCTTCGCCATTATCTTGAAATTTTCCTGAATTTTCAATAGAATAGTGAACGTTATGTCCAGATTGTCCTATAACGAACTAAAAATCGGCACGATATTCATAAAAGACGGCGATCCGTGGAAGGTGTTAGATTACGCCTTTATCCGCATGCAACAGAGAAAGCCGGTTGCTCAACTTAAAATTGAGAATCTCGTAAACGGCAAGGTAGTGGATTATTCCGCGCACCAGAACGAGGCGTTTGAGGAAGCTGAAATAGAGACAATGCCAGTCACCTTTATCTATCAGAGCCGCGGCGAATATTGGTTCACTGAAAAAGGCAATCCAAAGAACCGCTTCCAACTCAAGGTTGAGGTCTTAGGCAACGCCGCGCAATTTTTGAAGGCGAATTTGGAAGTGACGGCCTACAAATTCGGAGAGAAAATAATCAATATGGAATTACCAATAAAGATGGATTTGAAGGTTATAGAGGCCCCACCGGCCATAAAAGGTAATACCGCCCAGGGCGGCACAAAGCTCGTCACGCTTGAGACCGGCGCGAAAATAAACGCTCCTCTTTTTATCAACGAAGGCGACATATTAAGAATCAACACGACTACCGGAGAATACGTTGAGCGCGTGGAGAAATCATAAATAGCGACCTGGCATACCGAAAAAGTGTGCGCTCCGGGCCGCTAGGTCAAGTCTTACCCACTTTTTCGGCATGTCAGGTCTCATAAATTACGGAAATTCAAGGAAGATAAAATTCTCCCTGAACGAGCGTGACCGGAAAGCGTTTAAAAATATGTGAGCGAGCCGCGATGCCGAGCCAGGACCCCCGACGAATGGAGGTAGGGTGGCGAGGAGCGTGCGAGCGAACGTTATTTTAACGCGCGGAGGTTTTGCGAGCGAGAGGAGAAGTTTTATCTTCCTACTCTACATTCTTCAATGCATCCTTAAGCGCGTCTTTGAGATTCTCTATACTTACTCCCTCTCCAGGGTCTTTTGTTTGCTTGTCCTCGTGCGGCTTCGCTAAATCCGACAGATGCAAGGCATCTCCTTTTTTTTCTTCAATAAAAGGTTTTTCCTGAAAAGCAGACGGGCGCTCCGGTCGGGCAGGCGCTTGTCGAATGGGTTCTGACTGGGTATGCGCTGATTGAGTAGTAACAGGTTTGTTTTCTTTGGGTCTGAAAGCATTGAATACTTTTTTGAATGCGGACGGCTCTTTATGCTCTCTGTTTTCATTGTTATGAAAAGGTTTGAATTCTTTCTTCGGTTGTGCCGCGGCGACTTCTTTCTCCGAGTATTCTATCCCCAACTTGGCCAAATCCGAGAATTGTCCGACTCTTGAAGTAGTATTCATCTGGAAATCCCTTTCCATTGGGATGGGTTTTAATTCGCCGGATTTTATTTTCGCGAGGCAGTCCTGGCAATAGACCGGCCGGCCCGGCTGGGGTTCAAAAGGAACGGTTGTCGTCTTCCCGCAGGAAGAGCAAATAACTTCAAATTTTCCCGAAGCAGGGGTCCCACCTCTAATCTCCTGGCCATACTGACCCGGACCGCCCATTCCGCTCCATTCGTTGATTTCCTTCTCCACCACCCAAGAAGGCCGCGCGTAGCGCCTCATGGAATTATCAATTATCTTCTTCACCATTTCAGCCGATGATTCCACTTTAAATGGCGCAAGGGTCTTCGCCGAAAATGGCCGGCTTGTTACGCCATCCACCATCAGTTTCAAATAAATCGTGTAGTTCGGGAGATTCACGAAATCCTGCGGGGTAAATTCCGGTTCAAATTCCTTTTCCAAAAATTCGGCGTCCGCCGCGCCCACCCGAAAAGCCATCATCGTCCCCACGTTTCCGAAAACCGCGTCGCGCACCTTGGTGGAAACGTCCGTTACCAGTTGGCCGATATACTGATGCGCCAATATCAAATCCAACCGATATTTTCTCGCCTCGGAAAGAATGTTCGCGAAGGAATCAGTCGCGAAGTTTTGAAATTCGTCAACGTAAAGATAAAAATCAACGCGCTCGTCTTCGGGTACGCGCACGCGCTCCATCGCCGCAAGCTGGATTTTCGTGATAAGCATCGCTCCCAGAAGCGCCGAATTATCTTCCCCAATCCTCCCCTTGGAAACGTTCACGATGAAGATTTTTCCCGTGTTCATAATGTCAAAAATATCCACGGTGCTCTTGGATTGGCCGACGATGTTCCGGACGACGGAGGTGGAAAGGAATTGGCCGACTTTGTTTTGAATAGGCGCGATGGCCTCGTTCCGGAACTGGTCTTTCCACTCTTCGTACTCGTTGAGCCAAAAGGCCTTCACAACCGGGTCTTTAATATTGCCCACTATTTTCTGGCGGTATTCCTTGTCCACCAGAAGACGCGTGATACCCAAAAGGGTTGAACCGGGCGTGTCCAGAAGCGCGAGAATCGCGTTGTTCATAATGTATTCCATACGGGCCGACCAAACGCCGGACCAGATCTTCGTGAAGATGCTCATCAAGCCCGAGGCGGCCAGGTGTTTGTATTTCGTGTCGGGCAATTCCAGGACGTTAAAACCGATGTGGGATTCGGTATCGGCGGGATTGAAATAAATCACGTCATCCATTCGTTCCTTCGGAATTTTTTCCAGAATTCCCTCGGCCAGTTCGCCATGCGGGTCAACGACGCAAAGACCCTCGCCGTTCGCGATGTCCTGCGTAATAAGATTATTTAAAAGCGCGGATTTTCCGGTGCCGGTCTTTCCGATAACGTACATATGCTGGCGGCGGTCTTTCCGTTTGATGCCAAAAAGCCGCTCGCTGTTGCGGAAATTGGTCCTCGCGAAATATACGACGTCTTTTTCTATTTCTGGCATTTGATTCTTTAACTTTTCTGGATTTATTTAGGGTTTAATTTCTTTATCCTTCAATTTTTTCTCAAAAATTTTTCTTGAAGCGCGGGTTATTATTATTGACTGGGCTATCAAATAAAAGACGAATATTAGTAAAACCACAATAATCACAGTAATCAACCAAAGGAGATGCATTTTATTTCATTATAACTTAATGGCTTGGACCTTGGGAAACAGAATATTTTCTTAATGAAGCGGCAATAATTTCTTCCTTAAGAGATTGGTGAGGCGCCGGAAGAACTTTAAGCGTTTCCGCGGAAAATGGGTCGTAGGTTTCGCCGTCAATCGTCATCTTAATGTAAAATTCCTGCGTGCCGAGATTAATCATATCCTTCGATTTGAAGACCGGCATCATTTCCGCCTCCAGTCGTTCGGCATCCTCACCGCTTATCCTGAAAACAACGACAGTGCCGACATTCCCCAAAATAGCCGCCTGAACCATCCGCGACAATTGGCTTAAATATTGATTCGCTATCGTCATGCAAATCCCGTATTTTCTGGAATCCGCAAGCAGATTTTCAAAAGTTTCCGTGGCTAGATTATTGAATTCGTCTATATAAAAATAAAAATCTTCCGCTAAAGATCCCGGAACCGCAACCCGAGCCATTCCAACCTCCTTCATTTTTGCTATAAAGACCGAACCAAAAAAATTAGAAGCGTCTTCCCCTAACTTTCCTTTGGCTAGATTTACGAGAATAATTTTCCTGTCTTGCACCAATTTTTTTAAATCCACCAAATTTTCATTACTGCCGAACATTTTTTTTAATACGGGGTTGGAAAGAAGCTGATTCAGCTTGTTCACAAGCAGAATAATCGAGTCAATCTCATGATTTTTAACCCAACCGGAAAACTCTTCCGCCCAAAAACGCCTCACCGTTTCATCTTTTATGAAATTAATGGTTTCTTCCCGGTATTTCTCATCTGTAAGCAAGCTTACGAATCTCTGCATCGTGGCACCGGGACAATCTAAAAGAGCGAGAGAGGCAAAACGGAAAATATATTCCACCTTGGGCGTCCAATTCACGTCAAACTGCTTTTTCAAAATTTCAATCAAGCTTTCGGTAAATTGATGTTTATAGTTGGGGTCAACGTCGGCCAACGGATTGAAAAGAACGGGGGGTGAGGAAAATGTGGGATCTATGAGGCAAACGTCGTCAATTCTATTCTTGGGGATGAAATTTAAAATATCCTCAATTAAATCTCCATGAGGGTCAATTAAACAAAAACCTTGACCCAAAACGACATCTTGTCGCATTAAAAGTTCCAAGAATTTTGATTTTCCCATCCCGCTTTTGCCTATTATGTATACGTGCCTGCGGCGATCCGATCGTTTTATGCCAAAAACGAACCTTTTTTCTTCAAGCGCGGCAATGTAATTCGTCCGGCCGACGTAAGAAACCTCGCTCGGGGGAACTTTGCCGTAAACCGGGAGCTCCGCCGGCGGCGGCGCGTATTTAATCAGCTGAATTTTCCCGGCTTTGGGCATTTTTAAATTTTTTTAAGCGCTCCCAGTTCTCTTAGGAACGAGGCGTAAATCTCCAAAACTTCCTTGGCCTCGCTTTCTTTTATTTCAAATCCGGTCGTATGCACCAGATCGTTCCGAACGCGGTGCGCCCGCCATAAACTGTTCAGGGTTTTAATCTCGCGTGGGTTCAATTTTTCCAACCGATCGGCGATGTGCTCCCCCTCCAAACCCATGTCTTTCAAAGCGTCTCCCACGAGATTATCCGCCGCGACGATAGCGAGCGTAAACGACTGGGGCGGAGAGGAAGGAGATTTTTTTATGATTTCCTCCCAATGTTTTTCATATCTTTGAACGTCAAAAACGCTTTTAACTTCTTCCGTTCCGTTTTTCTTGCGCTTTAAAGAAGAGATCAGGTCTGGCCGGTATTCCAAAGCTTTCTTCAAAACATACATGAAACCGATGAAAAGAATCACATCCAAAATGATGAAAACAACGCGGGCGGTGTAATAAAAACCTTCCCAAGGAAAATTCACAAGCTTGTTAAAGATTACGCTGAAAAAATTGGTAATGCTATTCATGATTATTTATATTTTTCCAATTCTTCTTCTTCCCCGAATATAGCCAATCCGGCGGGCGGACCGGCTCTCTTGCTTTCAAGATGTTTTAAGTGCGGCTCCGTAAGCACGATAACGGTAGGAACATGAAAGAGAGTGGCTAGGGATTTCGTGCTTAAATTAAAACGCTCGGAAACTACATTCCAATTAAGAATGTGGGAGTTTATGACTTTCCCAATCGGAACTTCGGGAGGAACATCGCGTTTCATGTAGTCCCTTAAAAGACGAGCTTTTTTGAATTCGGTCCTGGTTTTCGGGAAAATCCGGGGCGGATTCCAAACCCGCGCCATCGTGGCGGTAGGCTTATTTGCCTTAATGGAGTTGGAATTAAGCGCCGTGAATTGGTTGAATGCGCTCGCAATCCCCTTTCTTGCAAAGCTATCGGAATAATTCGCCACGCTAGAAACATATATGAAACGAATAAGGGTATTAAACGCCGGCTTTGAAAGATTTTCTTCCACAGCTTTTAAGACATCGGTTTGGCCGGGAGAACGAATCATAGCCGCTTCATATTCCTCATTGCCGCCTTCGGGTAAAATTCTGCCTTTTACTTTTCTTGTTTCCGGCTCCCTTAATTTTTTGAGTTCCGGTTCGTATTTCTCGCTCCAACTTTCGGAAGAAGCCGGCGCGGACAAAATTTGGATGCCGAGCAACTCATCTTTTTTCAATTTTCCGAGAACTTCCATAAAGGAGGATAAGGGGTCGAAATTTTTTTCATCCGCTTCGTTTTCAAAATCCGTGTAGGTTTTTATCGGATAGATCTCATCCTTATCCAGCTTCATTTCCGTCCCCCATAGATCCAATCCCCTTTCGTACATCTCCCAAACCTTACCGGGAAAACGATCAATGTAATCAGGGACCTCAATAATATCCAGGTCGGGATAATAAGAAAAAAGGGCTGGCTCAACCAGATTTCTCAATCCGGCAAAGACGCGGACGTAAAAATGGATTTCGCCGCCGAAACCAACCATCTCAAAAGAAAACCAGCGGGGAATCTCACCTTTCATGTACTTTTCGCTGAAGTTATCCGGCGCGTTTCCCAAGGCATGTAAAGCCGATAAAACTTGCTCCATTGCTTTGGAACTTTTTTCTATCAGGCGCGGGATTTTAAGTTCCAGAAGAACCCAGTTAATGTCTTCTTTAAAAACCTCCTGTTTCCAGTGAAGCCAGGTTTCCCTAAAAAGATAGAAAAGGATGAGAAACAGCCACAACCACCAGGTTTGCTCCAAAAAATAAATGATCGCCGCGATAATCTGGGGTAAGCTCAAAAAAGGAATGAGGATCGCGCCCAAAAAACCGGTGATAAAAAGTATCCACCAGGTCTCTTCCTTACGGAATGTTTCGTCAAAAAAGGAAGCTATTTCTTTCAAAAAGTGACCGAGCATAGCTTCCTTTATTTTAATCTATTTAGTTGGAGATTTTAAGGCCTAGGCCTCTCTGATCTGGTACTTGCCGTTATCCAGCCGTTTGAAATACCGGCGGTTTTGGAGATTTAAGAGGATCGTATTTTCCTTTAGGAGCCGCTGTTCGTTCACCAACTTCACCACTGTCGTGGATTCCAGTGAGCCGTGCTTCTTCAAAAGACGGGCAATTACTTCCCGCACCGTGCCGGCTTCGTAGCCCTTTTCTTTCAAGGCGTAAACGCCGCGGCCGACGAGCACGAAACGGTTGTCCTTAATAAGCTCGTTATGGACCGTCTGAACATGCGCCTGTTTCACGTCCAAACCGAACTTGCTGATATTTTTCGCGATATCGGAAAAATGGAGCGGATTGTCGTGTTTTTTCAAAACCAGATAAACTTTGTCGCGGATGGTTTTGGGTTCAATTTCCGGCCACGCCTTCAAGCCGAAATCGCCGAATACGTTCGTGCCGAAATGTTTCGGGATGGAAAGCAAATGACAGGAAACCAAATCCTTGCACTGGTTCAAATAAAGCTTCTTGTTTAAAATTTCCTCCTTTTTTCCGGTCTTCAAAAAATTAGTGACGGTTTTGATGAGGTCTTCAAATTTTTCCTTCGCCTTCGTGTCGGAATACCAAAACGCCGACGCATCATCGTTGTTTTTGGAATAAGACGGCGTGCCGCCCACGAGCAAAATCAACCGGAGTTTCTCGGCGGGATGCTTCACCTCCGGACCGATTTCCAAACCGTGGATCAAGTCCTCAATAAAAGAATCGTCGCGCTTCACTCCGCCCACGCTCGTCAAATGTTTTTTGGCGAATTCAATGATATTGGCGGCTTCGTTTTTCACTCTCTTTGAAAGCTTGCTGATGGCCTGCTCTTCAATTTGGCGCACCCGTTCGCGGGTAATTTTGAGCTCGTCGCCAATGGCCTGAAGCGTCATTCTTTCACCGCTTTTCAAACCAAAACGGCCGACCAACACCCGGCGCTGCTTGGGCGTGAATTCGGAGAGAAGATTTTCCACTAACTGGTCTAGATTTTGCTTCATTTTTTTATTGATTTAATGGTAGCACTACTCCAGATAAACGTCAACCCCTACACCTAAAAACTCATATTTCTAAACTTATTGATATTTTATTAAGTTGGGAATTAAAGCTTGTTCTTATACTTATAACATCCTTAGATGTGGGGGTCAATAGCCCTGACTTATTTTTTCTGCCACAAGTAAAGCAAGGGGCTCGCCACGAAAATTGAAGAATAGGTGCCGAAAATCGTCCCGACGAGAATCGTTAAGATGAAGTAAAAAAGCGAAGCGGGGCCGAAAACAAGCAATACCGAAAGAACCACTATCAGGGTCAGAGAAGTATTCACCGAGCGGACAAAGGTTTCCTTAACGCTGAATTTTATGATTTCTCCCAAGTCAATTTTCTTACCCCTGTTCACCGTGAGATTTTCCCGGATGCGGTCAAAAACGACAATTGTGTCGTGTACGGAAAAGCCCATTACGACGAGCAACGCCACGATGAAATTCGTGTCTATTTCTATTCCCTTCCAATAGCCCAAAAGAGCGAGCATACCGGCCGGGATGCTCACGTCATGAAGAAGGGAAAGTAACGTGACCGCGCCGTATTTCCAGGATTTTACCGGCTCCGACACTTTTCTGAAAGCCCACGCGACAAAAAGCGAGATGCCCAACATGACGAGCACGATCGCCCAAATGGCTTTGTTTTTCAGCTCTGAACCGACAGCCGGACCGATGCTTGAAAAATTTTTCTCACTGACCCCGCCAAAGGCCTGCTTAAGCGCGCCGGCGTATTTCTCGTGCTCTCCTTCGCTTAAATTCGGAAGATGAATGATAAACGAGCCGTCGCCGGACTGCTTAACGCTCAATTCCATTCCGTTTGAAACCGTTTGGAGCGCCGCCTGGATGGAGACCTCGGTCGCGTCGCTTTTTTCCACGGTCACCTGCCACTCCGTTCCGCCCTTAAGGTCTATCCCCGGCCGCAAGCCGAAAATCATAACCGCCGATAAGCTCAGAACGACGAGCATGAGGGAAAACCCCAGGTAAATTTTTCTATTTTTTATTACATCAAGCATATATTTTTATTTTTTATCCTGGCCGATGAATATCCGAAGCATAGTTCTGGTAATCGTGATGGCCGAAAACATGCTCATCACGACCCCGATGAAAAGCGTAAGGGCAAAACCTCTCACGAAACTGGAAGTGAAATAGTAGAGAACGGCGGCCGTTATCATCGTGCTGATATTGGAGTCGCGGATTGACGTCCAGGCGCGCCGGAAACCCTCTTCAATCGCGGAATAATGGCTTAGGCCTTTTTTCAACTCCTCCTTGGTCCTTTCAAAAACCAGAATGTTGGCGTCTACCGCCATGCCGATTGATAAAATAAAGCCGGCGATGCCCGAAAGAGTCATGGTGACGGGCACGATTTTGAAAACCCCGAGCGTGAGGATCACGTACATTAAAAGCGCGGCGGCGGCGAAAATCCCGAGCTTGCGGTAATAGATGACCATGAAAATCATCACGGCGAGCGTGCCGATAAGTCCGGCCAGCAC
>JBEKSI010000028.1:0-9404 GCA_049997835.1 Minisyncoccia bacterium
AACGCGCCGTTTGAGCCACCTTATACTTCAAGACCGATGCCGGAGCGAATTCATGAGATTGAAGAAATACGAAGTAAGCATTTGAATCTTGCGAGGAATCCAGTGGGACCAACAAAACCTTTTGCAGGACATCCAGTGGAATCGATGAAACCTTTTACGGAACATCCGGCAGAGCAAATGCAATCTTTCTCCGGTAAAAATGCCATTGAGAACGTTTCGCCGGAAAAGATCGTTTTCCGCGGTGAATTTGAAAAAGGCTTGGATGGCCACCTTACGCTTGGCTATGACGCAAACCATGAACCTCTCCCGGTCAATTATAACGAAGTCACTTATTCCGGTCCGGTCAAAGAAACGGACTTTGCCGGAAATGATTGGCTTAAAAAGATTACTGAAATAGCAAAAAACAGGAAATCCGATATCCAATTCACGCGGGATAAGTTAGATTTTGACTTCCGGAACCTTAAGAAAACCCTAATGATTTATGATGAACTTTCTAAGAAACCGGCCTACGAAAAACACGCTTCATTGGTCGCTAAGAACATCTCATCTTTATTAAAGAATATCAGTAAGATTTACGGGGATATTATAGACCCCAAAAAGCTTCCTGAAGTTTTCCGTAGGTATCTCAAGTAATAATCTCTGGTAACCTTATTTGACATTTACTTACTTGTATTGTACAATACAAGCAGATTTCCTTAATAAAATAATTTTCCCAGAACAATTCGGAAAGGGTTTTATATATGAAAAACACGATATTTCATCTTGTCCAAATCACCGTTGTGGCGATTGTTGTCATATCAGGGCTTGCGCTCTTGGCAGTCTCACCGGTACACAGAGACGTGGAAATACTCCCATTCGTATCAACCGGCGGTACGGCAGAAGTTATCGGTCAAATTGATATTAGACCGTCTTTAATTTTTAAATCGCTATTTCCATTTCCAGAAGCCGCGTCATTTGTAAACCTAACGGAGCTCTGGAACTGCAGTCATTACAAGATTGGGTATGACGACTTGCGTATATTTGTCCAAGGCGGCAACAAGAAAGAAAACTCAAGGATCGCGGTTGAACAAATAGTAATGCCGAGCGATTATTGGTTCAGGCTTCAGGCGATAAACAAAATCTCCGCAAGCGCGGATCCCGATCACATAACGGTATTTGTGCAGTACGGCAAAGCCTGGTTTCCAGTCATTATTTATATAGCCGGACTAATCGTTTTGGCAGGCATGATTATTCTCTTATCAAAAAAAATAATCTTCCGTCAAAAAAAGGAATATGTTCCAGTTATTGCGTGAATAAATACGCAAGATATTGTATTAATAGCCGCGCCCAATGGGTTCGGCTATTATATTTTTTGAATAATCGATAATATCGTCTAATATACAGAGATATATGGAAGGTGTTTTTAAAATAGAATCAAAAAATAAACCGAGCGGCGATCAGCCAAAGGCGATAAGAGAACTGGTTTCCGGCCTTAAGAAGGGTTATGAAAACCAGACGCTTTTGGGCGTAACGGGGTCTGGAAAGACGTTCACTATTGCGAATGTGATTGAAGAAATTCAGAAGCCGACGCTTGTCATCGCGCACAACAAGACACTCGCCGCCCAGCTCACGAACGAATTCCGGGAACTTTTCCCCGGGAATTCGGTGAATTATTTCGTTTCTTATTATGACTACTATCAGCCGGAGGCCTATATGCCTAATTCCGACACGTATATTGAAAAAGAGGCGATGATAAACGACGAGATAGATAAGTTGCGCCACGCGGCGACGGCGGCGCTTTTGACGCGTAAGGACGTTATTGTCGTGGCTTCGGTCTCGTGCATCTACGGCCTGGGCTCACCCAAGATTTACGCCCAAAACATTTTTCATCTGAAGCCGGGGGATTACCTGAACCGCGAAGAGTTCATCAGAAAGCTTGTGGGACTCCAGTTTACCCGCACCAATTCCGACCTAAAACGGGCTACCTTTCGCGTTCGGGGAGACAATTGGGAGATCATGGCGCCCGACCGGGAGGTTATATACAACTTTGAAATCAAGAATAACGTTATTCAAAAAATTTACGAGATAGAGCCGGCGAAGGGTTTCCAATCGGGGAAACCCCCCGAACTCTCCGAGGTGTTCATCGCGCCGGCCAAACATTTCATCACGCCGCCGGACGGCCGGGAAAGAGCGATCAAATTAATCAAAGAAGAATTGAAAATTCAGCTCAAGAAATTTGAAAAAGAGAAGAAATTCTTGGAAGCCGAGCGTTTGGAAAGGCGCACCAAAGCCGATATGGCGATGCTCAAGGAAGTGGGTTATTGCCACGGCATTGAAAACTATTCCCGCCATCTTTCGGACCGAGTCGCCGGCGAGCCGCCCGCGACGCTTTTAGATTATTTCCCCGATGATTTTCTTACCGTAATCGACGAATCCCACGTTACCATCCCGCAACTGGGCGGAATGTTTGAAGGCGATGCTTCCAGAAAAAGAACTTTAATTGAATACGGCTTTCGTCTTCCTTCGGCTGCTGACAATCGGCCACTCACTTTCAAAGAATTCAACGAAAGGACCAATCAAATAATTTTCACCTCGGCTACGCCGGGGCCATACGAACATAAAATAAGCGAACAAACCGTGGAACAAATCATTCGCCCGACTGGTCTTGTAGACCCAAAAATAACTATCCGGCCGGTCAGGGGACAAATAGATGACCTTATAGAAAGAATAAGAGAAAGAACCGAAAGAAAAGAAAGAGTGCTTGTCACAACGCTCACTAAAAAAATGGCCGAGGACTTAAGCGCGTATCTTGAAGAACTAAAAATTAAAGTTAACTATCTCCACAGCGACGTGAAGACGTTGGATCGCATCCGTATTCTTACCGATCTGCGGAAGGGGAAGATAGAGGTGCTTGTGGGCGTAAATCTCCTGCGTGAAGGGTTGGACCTGCCGGAGGTTTCGCTCGTCGCCATACTGGACGCCGACAAGGAAGGTTTTCTGCGGAGCGAAACCTCGCTTATCCAGACCATCGGCCGGGCGGCCAGAAACGAAAGAGGGGAGGTTTTGATGTACGCCGATAACATTACTGGTTCAATTAAACGCGCGGTAGGCGAGACCGAACGTCGCCGGAAAATTCAACTTGAATACAATAAAAGAAATCGCATCACCCCGAAAACGATTATCCGGGAGATAAAGGATATTTTACCCGCCGAGGATATATTGAACTTAGAAACCAAAATATTGCCAAAATCCAAATCCGTTATTCAGGAACTCATCAAACAAAAGGAAGGAGAAATGAGGGAGGCCGCCAGAGCGCTGGATTTTGAGCTGGCGGCTCTGTTGCGGGACGAGATAAAAATATTGTCCGGAAAAATAAAAGCTCCGAAGAAAAATCGGAGCTGAGGGCGAAAAATCATTAAAACAAGTTTATCTTGCGAGAAGCACGACTTCTTTGGAATCCCTTTTTATGCAAATTGGAATCCAAAGCGGAAGGTACGCGCAGACCGTTTTGAATTTGGCCGAATTCTCGGTTTTTTGGTTCAAAATGGAAAATCCGGTTTTGTATAAAAGCAGATAGGTTATGCTTTCCCACGTAAGTCGTTGCAGCTCGTTCTTCCAATAATCACCTACGAATTCCGGGAATTTCCTTATATGAACGGCTGTCACATCCCAGATAATATTTCCAAAACAATCTTTATTGTCGGATGGCCTGCTCATGAAAGAATTCAGTAATAAATCGAATTTCTTGGGACCGAGGAGTTCAACAAGTTCTTTTCTGAATTTTCCGTCAATCGCGCTTCCAAAACTTTTGCCGATACTTCCCTTTATAAATACTCCGAACATATTACTTAAAACCTGGTTAGAAACACAGGTCTTAAACTGGTTGAATTTCTTCATTAATTCCGAAATGTTCAGGAAATAAACCTTATGCCCCGGTAATACCTTATCAATAGCCAATCTCACGCTTTCTTTGCGAGATGGATCCGGCACTGGCATCAGGGGCCAACCTTTTCGGGCATGCTCTCTGAAAGGCCATATTTCGCCTTTTATTAAGGCGACAAAACGATTTTCTTCATCGGATGCTCCCATAAAACCTCCTTGTTTTTCCATTTGAGGCGCAGTTAAAAAACTAGTTTAAGAGTAAAATTTGCAATGAATCCTGTCAACTTATCCGCCAAACCTGAACTAGGTTAAAATCAAGCCATGAAGATAAAAATAGAAAGTACGGGTTTTGAGCTCACGCCTGCCATCCGCGAACTCGTGGAGAAAAAAGTGGGTTCATTGGAAAAACTTATCGGGCGTTTTGAAGAAAAAAGCGAGGCCATAGCTTCCGTTGAAGTCAGCCGGACAACAAAACATCACCGCCACGGCGATGTGTTTTATGCCGAGATAAATCTAAGCATCTCCGGGAAAATCATCCGGGCAGTAAATTCAAACATAAAACTTCAGGCCGCTTTGGATATCGCGAAAGATAAACTTAAACAAGAAATCTTGAGATTCAAGGAGAAAGAAGTGGAAAAGAAAAAGAAAAATTAGAAATTTATCCCATCGCTCATAGACGTCTCCGAACGCTAAAATTCTCCACCGGAGTGAGCCCCGGCACGATGGAAAAAGTGGGTAAGACTTGGCCTAGCGGCCCGGAGCGCACACTTTTTTCGCGTGCCGGGGCTCACCTGAGAATAATTCCAAATATATTTGATTTATCTCTACTTTTGCTCTAAATTGGCTCTACACCCCCTAGGGAAGCAAACCGAGGGGCAGTTCTGTTATGCAAAATAAGATAATCATAAAAGGGGCTCGGGAACATAATCTTAAGAATATAAATCTGGAAATCCCACGCGACAAGATGGTGGTTTTTACCGGCCTTTCCGGCTCGGGGAAATCCTCGCTGGCTTTTGACACGATTTTCGCCGAAGGCCAGCGCCGGTATATTGAATCGCTCTCGGCCTACGCCCGGCAGTTCTTGGGTCGGTTGGATAAGCCGGACGTGGACGAGATTGAAGGACTTTCGCCGGCCATCTCCATAGACCAAAAACATCACTCGGCGAATCCGCGTTCCACCGTCGCGACCATCACGGAAATTTACGACTATCTCCGCGTGCTTTTCGCGCGCGTGGGAAAACCCTACTGCCCGAAATGCGGCGAGGAGATCAAAAAAATGACGACAGATGAGATCGTGGACATCGCCATAGAAATATCCAAAGAGAACGAAAGTAAAGAAAAAAGAAATATGGTGATTCTCGCGCCCGTCGTCCGGGGCCGGAAAGGGGAATATTACCAGATGCTTTATGATTTTCTGAATGCCGGATTTTCGGAAGTGCGGATAGACGGCGAATTTATGAGTTTGCGCGAACGGATTGAGCTTTCGCGATACAAACAGCACTCAATTGAACTCGTGGTGGACCGCCTGCCGGCCGGCGTGGATTTCACGGACAAAGACAAGCGCCTGCGTCTCGCCGAAGCGATTGAATCGGCCCTGAAATACGGCCAAGATGTCGTAACGATCATCACCGACAAAGAGGCCTCGCTTTCGGCCCAGTACACCTGCCCGAATGACGGATTTTCTTTTCCGGAAATAGAACCCCGGCTTTTTTCCTTCAATAGTCCTTTCGGCGCCTGCCCCGCTTGCCACGGCTTGGGGACGGAAGAAATTTGGTCGGAGAAGGTCTGCCCGGTCTGTTTTGGAAAACGCTTGAAGGAAGAAAGTTTGAACGTACTGGTGGACAACAAGAACATCTGGAACGTGGTTGAAATGTCCATCTCGGAAGCTTTTATATTCTTTTCCAAACTTGGAGAGAAAATAAAAAAACACAAAAATCTCGCCCAAGTGGCCGAGGTGCCGCTCCGCGAAATCAAAAGCCGCCTGAAATTCATGGCGGATGTCGGCTTGGAGTATCTCACTTTAGGGCGGAAAGCAGGCACGCTCTCGGGCGGCGAATCCCAAAGGATTCGCCTGGCTTCTCAGATCGGCTCGCGTCTCGTGGGCACGCTTTACATTTTGGACGAACCGACCATAGGTCTTCATCAGCGCGATAACGCGAAGCTCATTAAAACCCTCCACGACTTAAGGGATTTAGGAAACACGATATTGGTGGTGGAACACGACGAAGAGACGATCCGTTCGGGTGACTATCTCGTGGATATCGGGCCGGGCGCCGGGGTCCACGGCGGCAATATCATCGCCCAGGGTCCGATGCCGGAAATAATCTCCGATAAGAAACAAAATTCCCCGACATTGGAATATCTGCGCGGGAAAAGATTTATCGGGATGCCGGAAAAACGCCGCCCCGTCGGAAAGAATCAGGAATATTTGAAAATCAGGGGCGCTACGGCCAACAATCTGAAAAAAATTGACGTGGACATCCCGCTTCGGAAACTCACCGCGATAACGGGCGTTTCCGGTTCCGGAAAAAGCACATTGGTCTACGACGTACTTTATAAAACCCTCGCGAACGCGTTTAACGGGGCAAGCTACAAGCCGGGCAGTCATAAATCTATCACTGGTCTGGAATATGTGAACCGCATTATTAACATTGACCAGTCGCCGATAGGCCGGACACCGCGCTCCAATTCGGCGACCTACGTGGGCGCGTGGACCTTCATCCGCGACCTCTTCGCGGCGAGCGAAGACGCCCGCGTGCGCGGCTACAAGCCGGGGCGTTTCAGCTTCAACGTACGGGGAGGCCGCTGCGAGAACTGCGAAGGCCACGGCTTGATTGCGATTGAAATGCACTTTCTGCCGACGGTCTACGTGCAATGTGAGGTCTGTAAAGGGAAGAGATTCAACCGCGAGACGTTGGAAGTGGATTATAAAGATAAGAACATATACGAAGTTCTGGAAATGACCATTGAAGAGGCGGTGAAATTTTTTGAAGATATTCCTTGGCTCTATGACCGCCTGAAAATATTGGAAGAAGTTGGATTAGGATACATCAAGCTCGGTCAATCGGCGACAACCTTGTCGGGCGGGGAAGCTCAGAGAATAAAACTCTCCGCGGAATTGGGAAAGCGCGACACGCGCCGGACGCTTTATCTTCTGGACGAACCGACAACTGGCCTTCACTTTGCCGACGTGGATCAATTACTGAAAGTACTCCAGCGTCTCGTAGACAGGGGGAATACCATTGTCGTGATTGAACATAATTTGGATGTCATTAAAACCGCCGACTGGGTGATTGATTTGGGACCGGAAGGAGGCGAGAAGGGCGGAAAGGTCATAGCCGAGGGAACGCCGGAGATGATAGCCCGGAGGGCGGGGAGCGCAACGGGAGAATATTTAAGAAAGATTTTAAAATAGTTTATTCACAAAAAACATGAGCCCCGGCACGCGGAAAAAGTGTGCGCTCCGGGGCGCTAGCCCAAGTCTTACCCACTTTTTCCATCGTACCGAGCCTCATTTATTACCCCCCTTCGTCTTAAATGTTAATTATGTATAGTGAAATATATGACGAATAAATTATATAAAAATCTCCCTGATACCCCAGGTGTTTATATTTTCAAGAATACTGCCGGGAAAATTCTCTATATCGGCAAGGCGGGGAATTTAAAAAGGCGGGTCTCGTCTTATTTTTTGCGGGGGCACGATTCGCGCATTGAAAAACTAGTAAACGAAATAAAAAAGATAGAATACAAAAAAACCGACACGGCGATTGAAGCGCTGATACTAGAGGCCGAACTCATTAAAAAATATCAGCCGCCCTATAACGTTCGCGAGAAAGACGACTCCAGCTTCCTTTTCGTGGAAATTACGGATGAAAAACTCCCGCGAGTTTTACTTGTACGTGGCAAAGATAAGCCGAATGGCAAAAGATTCGGTCCGTTTACGTCGTCTTCAAGCATCCGCGAGGCGCTCAAAATCATCCGTCGGATATTCCCGTTCAGCACGCACCAGACCGATAAACCCCTCAAAAGGCCGTGTTTTGACTATCAAATCGGTCTCTGCCCCGGCACCTGCCTGCCCGGCCAGGGCGCCGGTCTTATACATAAGACCGATTATTTGAAAAACATCAAGAATCTGCGGATGTTCTTTGAGGGAAAGAAAAAACGAATGATGAAAGAACTGGAAAAAGAAATGGCGCAGGCGAGCAAAAAAACAGAATATGAGAAGGCTGAAAAGATAAAGAGGCAGGTTTTCGCCCTGAAACACATTCAGGATGTTGCGCTTATACGGGAAGAGCGAGGCCCCGAGTTGCCGCGAGGGGTAAGACTTGGGCGTCGCCCCGGAGACACCCCGAGCGGCGATTCGGGGCGAGCGAAAAGGATAGAGGGTTACGACATTTCAAATATTTCAGGAACTTCAGCCGTGGGAGCAATGGTGGTTTTCACGAACGGCGAACCGGATAAGGACGAATATCGCAAGTTCAAGATCAAGACCGTCTTCAAATCCGATGACACGGGAATGCTTAAAGAGGTTTTAATCCGCCGGTTCAGAAATTCGTGGCTCAAACCAGATCTGATTCTGATTGACGGCGGCAGGGGACAGGTAAACGCCGCGAAAGCGGTGATGAATAAATTCGGCCTGAAGATTCCGATAGTCGGTTTGGCTAAAGGCCCTAAGAGAAAAAGAAACGACCTTGTGGGTCTTATCCCTAAATTTACTGATTTAAAAACGCTAATAAAAGTTCGTGACGAAGCGCACCGTTTCGCAATCGCTTACCATAAAAAATTAAGAAGCGCCGGTTTCATCGGCGCTCGTTAGGATTCGTCCGTCTTTTCGTGTTCAAATCCAGTCCGCGCGTTGTCCGGAGCAACATAGTTTAAAAGATGCTCTCTAGCCGCCACCTTTACTTCGGGATCTTTTACGCGGTCGGCCACAATTGGCCGGTAAACATCCAAGCCAGCCAATAAATGCTTAGCGAGCTCATCAGCATATTCTTTTCCTTTTTCATTCTCCGCTGCTCCTACAAGCCGGCTTATTCCCACTTCCAAATCATTGCCAACTATCCCCAAGGCCCCGGATTCAATAACTCCGGAATTTTTTTCTATAAAACCATCAAAAAACCGGCTTGCTACCACATCAACGGGCTGTTCAAATCTACCTTCTTTTTTTTCCTTTTCAACTTTATTTCTGATAAAAGGTTTTGGAATTTGCTCAAAAGTCATTGTTTATATTATACCTCAAAAAACTAATTTACGCAAATATCCCGTAAAAGCCCCAAAGACGATGGTTAAGGCGACAAGAGAAGTAAAAAGGCATGCTAAATAAGTCAAACCGGCTCTAATTCTTAAAAAATCCTTGATATGTTAAAATAACACTAAAATATGCGGATTTGGTGGGGAAAAACTGTCGCGATTTTCCTTTTCTTTCTGGTCCTTTTTTCTCTGGCTGGGGGGAAGAAAAAAGAATCCTCCGTCAGGGCGGCGTCTCTCGCCGCCTATTCCGGCAGTTGCCTGGGAGGGTGGGATAATCCGAACAACGCCTCCGG
>JBEKSI010000029.1:0-8570 GCA_049997835.1 Minisyncoccia bacterium
TCGTACTCATATTCCGTGAAATCATTCATAAACATTAGCGCAAGCGATATTCTTTCGGACGCTTCAAACTCCAGCGCTGCGACGACAAAGGTGACACTCACGGTTACTCCGTCTGCGGGCGGGTCAATATCAGGCAGCGGCATTAACTGCGGTTCCTCCTGCTCAAACGTATTTAGAGTGGGCGATGAGGTTACGCTTGCCGCGACCCCAACGAATTCCTCCTATAACTTTACAGATTGGACCGGTGGCCCTTGCGACAACTCTACCAGTACCACCTGCGCTTTCACCATTAGCGCTGATACTTCAGTTACCGCGAACTTTATCTTTATCCCACCACAGATGAAACTCACGGTTTCAAACGCTCCGTCTGCGGGCGGGTCAATCTTAGGAAATGGAAACAGCATTAATTGCGGGACCGTTTGTTCGGAGTACTTTAACGAGAACAGTTCAATTTCTCTCACTGCCGCTCCCGCTGCCGGATACACATTCTCAAAATGGACCGGCGATGCTTGCAACAATTCCACCAGCACCAGTTGTTTCATCTTCTCAATTAACGGCGATATGTCAGTTACCGCGAATTTTGCCCCAATTCAAGAGCAGGTGACGCTCACGGTTTCAAAATCTCCGTCGGGAGTTGGATCGGTATCGGGCAGCGGCATTGATTGCGGAAGCACTTGTTCGGTGATTCTTAATAAAAACAGTTTGGTCTCAATCACCGCCACTGCCGCTCCTTTAGCCGCTATGGGGCCCATTACGGGATATTCATTCTCGAAATGGACCGGTGATGTTTGCAATAATTCCACTAATGCCACCTGTAATTTCACGATTACTGGCAATACTTCAGTTACCGCGCGCTTTATCTTAGTTCAAATACAATCTAAGACGAATCACTTGTACGCCGATCTATACGACAGCGCGCGGGGCTGGCTCGCGCGCCAAGGCGAACGACTAAAACTTATAGGCAATAATTTATGGGGAGGTTTAATCTCTTTCCTGGAAAATGGGCGGCAATTCATCGCGGATAATTTCTATCGGGTTGAAGTCGGCTTGGGTCAGACCCAACCAACGAATTATAACGATTACTTCAACCTGAATAAATTTTCTTTTACCGCTCCTTTTTATCTAAACGCCGGTCTTGATTCCAATTCAGTCTACCTTTATAGGGTTCGGGTCGTCTACAACGATGGCGCGACGCCGACCTCAAGCTTATGGTCGTATATGTTAGCAGGGAAAACGCTGGACGGAAGCGCCAGTCCCAATGGGTTGTTCTCTCCTATTTGCACGAGCAACAGCTTCTGCGACCGGACCGTTGCGGGCTTCAAGGTGATTGACGGCATCGGCAATATCATTGAACAAAGCGAAGCCCAGTGCCAGGTGAACGCCGATTGTAAGAACGTCGGCCGCGCGAGCCGGACGCTTGAGGAAAAATAAAAAAGCAAAGAATTCTACGCCCTCGCCACCGCGAGGGCGATTATTTTTCCCGCGCCCGCGAGTTTCAAAACGCGGACCGCCTCCCGCATCGTGGCGCCGGAGGTAAAAACGTCATCCACGAGAAAAATGTTTTTGCCCGCGATAAGCTCCGGTTTTTTTACGGCGAAGTTGCCGCGCACATTTTCTTCGCGCTCCTCGTTATTCTTCTTTTCGGTTTGGGACGGCGTGGCTTTAATTTTTTTAAGCGCCTCAGGGATGACGGGAATGTTCGTTTTCTTTTTCAGTTCCTCGGCGATAACAAGCGCCTGGTTGAAGCCGCGCTTTCTTTCTTTTGAAGAGTGAATGGGGACGGGGATAAGGGAAAAATCTTCAATTTTCATCTCATAATTTCCAAACGATGACGATAAATATCCGGCCAAAACGGAAGTAAGCGGTTCGGCGGCTGTTCTTATGCCGTCGTATTTCAAGACGCGGATGATTTCGCGGACCGCGGAATTTGAATAATCCAATGGGGAGGCCAGCACGAATTGAGCATTTTTATGACAGGGCGGCCGACAAGTCCTTATTAAAACTCCCGCCTTCGTTGAAACTTCGGCGGGCAAGTCGGTGGGCAGGCGCCGCAGGCAAATAGGACAAAGAAAACCGGGGAGATAATCCAATTTTACGGAGCAAGCATCGCAAACACGGCGGGATTTTTCCGCGCCGTTTTTCAAATATTCCTTGCAGGCGAGGCAGACCGGCGGAAAGATGATGTCCAGAAGATTATGTGTTAAAATCACAGAAGTAAAATGAAACTCATTAGATTCATCTCTGATTTTTTTTATGATATCGTCAACTTCTTCGGAAGCCACTCGGTTTTGGGCGTGGATATCGGCACCACTTCAATAAAGATAGCAGAACTGACTCACAAAGAAGAGCGGTTTGAACTCGTGAATTACGGGATTTTGGAAAACAAGGAATATCTGAAGGTGCCCAACCGGGCGATTCAGTCCGCCTCGCTCAAAATTTCCGAAAAAGAAACGGCGGAGAGCTTGAAAATTCTCTTGAAAGAGATGAAGACCAAATCAAGAACCGCCATTGGTTCCATTCCGGCATTCGCCGCTTTCACGACGGTGCTGGATATGCCGGTTTTATCGCCGGCCGAAACGGAAAAAGCGGTGATTTTTCAAGCGCCGCAATACATACCCATACCGATAGCGGAAGCGGCCGTGGATTGGATTAAGATAGGCGAATATGACGGGGAGCGAGGCCAGCGCTACCAGAGAATTTTTTTGATAGGCATCCCTCAAGAGACGATAAATAAATATAAGACGATTTTCCAAATGGCCGGCTTGAAGCTGGTTTCGCTTGAAATGGACGGCTTAGCCATCAATCGCTCTATTTTAGGCGGGGATACCGGCGTAACGCTTGTCATAAATTTAGGTTCCGAAACCAGCGATATTTTTCTGGCTAAGGACGGAAATATTTTTTATTCCGGCCAGACGGATTATGGCGGAGTTTATTTCACGCAAGCCATCGCGCGCAGTTTGGGTATAAGCGTAATGCGGGCGGAGGAGCTGAAGCGGCGGCGCGGACTTCTTACGGACGGCGCAGAATCGGAGTTATCAACATTAACGCAACCCTTTTTGGATGTTATAATACAGGAGGTGAATCACGCCAAGGATAATTTTGAGCGGCGGTATGGAAGCAAGGTGGAGCATGTGATGCTTATAGGCGGCGGCGCGAATTTACTTGGCATAGAAAAATATTTCGGGGAGCAAATGAATGTGCCGGTGGTTCAACCGAACCTTTTTCTGAAGGTCGGCTATGATTTAAAACTTGAACCGCTCGCGAGGCAGCTTGCGAACGAATTGCCGGTTGCTATTGGTCTCGCGGAAAGGTATTTCGTCCAATAAAAAAACAATGCCCGACACAAGCGAACAGAAAAAAAGTTTAGGAGAGCAATTTACGACGGACACGGCGCCGATCGGTTTGCCTTGGCGGCTTCTGATTTTTTCGGGCGTCCTTTTCGGGATGTCCATCATGATTTATTTCGGCTTTAAGCTTGGCTACGAATCCTATCTCAATTCCCGCGTCACCGATTTGGATAATCAATTAAGCCAGCTTTCTAATTCCATCAACCAGCAGGACCAACAGAAATTCGTCGGTTTTTATTCGCAGATAGCGAATCTCAAAACCGTCCTCAACCAGCACATTTTCACCGCGAACGTCTTCCCGTTTCTGGAAAAAAACACCCTTCCGCAGATTGCTTACAGCGAAGGCAAATTCAATTCCCAAACCTTAAGTATGGAACTTTTCGGCCGCGCTTCTTCGCTCCAAGTGCTCGCCCAGCAGCTGTCGCAATTTGAAAAAGCGCCGGAGCTCAAGACCGCTGTTTTAAAATCGACCGATTTCAACCAAAGCGGTTTTATCAGCTTCACGATGTCTCTCTCATTCACGTCGGATTTTCTAAGCAAACCAATTTAACATGAAAGCATCCTCCAAAAGAATTTTAAGCATACTCTTCTCGGCATTTTTCCTGATGGCGGCCATAATTGTTTATGGGAGCTTAATAAAGCCGGAAATGGACGCCGCAACCCAGCTTCAGGCGGCGGTGGCCTCAAAATCCCAGATTTATAACAACCAGAAGGCGGCCGTGACGCAGGTGGAGGGACTTATCAACCAGTTCCAGTCGGCTACCAACCTTCAGCAATCGCTCGGGCTCGCGATTCCCATCGGCCCGAATACCACGCAAGCCCTGAACCAATGGCAGGCGATTGCCGGCGCGAGCCAAGTCAGCATGCAGTCCTTAAACATCCAGCCGGGCCAGCCCTTAAGCGTAATAAAGGGCGCCACCCAGACACTCGTTAAAAAATTAAACAGCATACCGACTGAAGTTACCGTGCTTGGCGGTTACGGACCGCTGAAGCAGTTTCTTGGCCTGATTGAAACGAACGCGCGGGTCACGAATGTGACGGGTTTTGATTTTAAATCTTTGGCCGGTCCGCAATCTGCGCTCCAGGGCGGGAACCCAATATATTCACTGGAGTTAAACGTCGTCGCCTATTATCAAGAAAATTAAAATGGCCATTCTTATCGAACAAGATAAAAAATCCTTCAATTGGTTCAACGCCATAATCGTTATCGTGGTGGTGGCCATTCTTTTCGGCGTCGTATATTTCGTATTTTTCAACAATCCGCAACTAATTGATGTCGTCGTCCCCGGAAATTTGAGCAACATCAAACAACTCTCGCAGGTGCAGATTGACCCGACTCCGGTTGTAAGCACTCTTAATAAATATTTCACGAATAACTACGGTTCGTCTCTTTCCATCCCGACCCCGGGACGGCCGAATCCGTTTTTGCCCTATTAGAGTTTTAGCATGACAGATCAAGAAATTATTCAAGCGCTTGTAAAAAGAGGACTCTTAACCCAGCTCGCCGCCGAAAAGCTTCATAAGGAGGCCGAGTTTCAAAGAAAATCAGAGGAAGATCTCCTTTACGAAGGCCGTCTTGTGGACGAAACGGCGGTCGCGCAGATCAAAAGCGAGACCTTAAAGATTCCCTATAAAAAAGTTGATGTCGCTTCCATTTCAGATGAACTGCTCGCTTTGATTCCGCAGGAAACTTCGCGTGCCTATCGCGTGATCCCTCTTGAAAAAAGAAAAGACCTTCTGGTGGTCGGGATGCTCAATCCGGAAAATCTTCAGGCGCAGGAAGCCCTGCGTTTTATCGCGAAGCGGGAACGGGTGAGTTTGGGAGTTTATATCGTGACGCCTTCCGACTTGGCGCTCGTCTGGCGGCGTTACGCGCCCTACCGGACGGAAATTGAAGCGGCTGTAAAAGATATTGGGGGCCAGAAAACCCGCGACGATCTGATGGTAACCCTTGAAGAAGGAGCGCAGACGGCGGAAGACGCGCCGATAATAAAAGTAGTGGCTTCAACTCTCCGCGAAGCGGTGGGACTCAAGGCGTCCGACATTCACATTGAACCCCAGCGGACGCGCTTGCGCATCCGTTTCCGGGTGGACGGCGATTTGGAAGAAGCGGCATCTCTCCCTTCTTCCTTGAATCAACCGATTATTTCCCGGGTAAAAGTGCTTTCCAAATTAAGATTGGATGAAACGCGCATGCCGCAGGACGGGCGTTTCCGGGTGGTTATTTCCGGCCGCGACATTGATTTCCGCGTCGCGACCTTTCCCACGCCGAACGGCGAAAAAGTGGCCATCCGGGTTCTTGACCCGACAACCGGGCTTAAGGGTTTGAAAGAACTGGGTTTGAACGAATACAATTTCAAGCTTTTGGAAGATGCCGCCGAGGCGCCCTACGGGATGATTTTAATCACCGGTCCGACGGGTTCCGGTAAAAGCACGACGCTTTACGCCATGTTGCAGCGGCTGAATTCCGATAAGGTGAATATCCTCACGCTGGAAGACCCGGTGGAATATTTTATGGACGGCATTAACCAGTCCCAAGTGAAGCCGGAAATCGGATACGACTTTTCTTCCGGTTTGCGCCAGATTCTGCGGCAAGACCCCGACATAGTGATGGTGGGAGAAATCCGCGACGCGGAAACGGCGGGGCTCGCGGTAAACGCCGCTTTGACGGGCCACCTAATGCTTTCTTCACTCCACACCAACAATGCCGCGGGCGTCATTCCGCGTCTCGTGGATTTGGGCGTGCCGACCTTCCTCCTTTCTTCCGCTTTGAATATGATGTTAGCCCAGCGGCTCGTGAGCCGGCTCTGCCCGGAATGCAAAAAGCCGGAGACGCCGTCCGATGAACTCCAAAAAATCATCAAAGAAGCCCTAGGAAGCTTGCCGGATATTCTGAAATCCAATCTGAAATACAAAGCGCCTTATTCGGTGTTTAAGGCGGGGAATGATCCTGAATGTAAGACCTGTAAAGGCAAAGGAACGTCTGGCCGGGTGGCAATGATTGAAATTTTCAAAATGACGCGGGAACTGAGCAATATTGTCAGCAAGGGAGTAGACGAAAATGCCATCGCCGATGAAGCAAAGAGGCAGGGGATGGTGACCTTGCGGCAGGACGGTATTTTAAAAGCGCTTAACGGCGAGGTGATGCTTGAGGAAGTCCTGCGCGAAACGGAGTAATCACGGATAAAAATAAACTCCGCCAGCCGGCGGATAAAAATCTCACGGATTTACGTTTCGTGTTCGTGAGATTTGTGTTAATATTAGTGAGTATTGGCGCGGACAATGACCGACTACAAACAAAAACTGAATAATTTGCTTCTCGCGACGGCAAAACAGAACGCTTCAGATCTCCATATTGCGGTGGGACGTCGTCCGACCATCAGAGTGGACAGCGTTTTAATACAACTCGCCCAGGAACCCATTCTTACCAAAGAAGAAGCAGAAGGTCTGGTTTTCGCTCTTTTAACCGAGGATCAGAAAAAAACTTTTTTGGAAAAGAAGCAGGTTGACTTCTCTTTCAATTACGAAGATAAAGCCCGTTTCCGGGTAAATGTTTATTTTCAGCGCGGTTTTATGGCGGCGGCTTTGCGTCTCATCCCGGCCCAAATCCGGACGCTTGAAGAATTGAATATGCCGCCCCTGCTTCATGATTTTACGAAAATGGCGCAGGGATTCGTTTTAATAGTGGGTCCCGCCGGCCACGGAAAATCCACGACGCTCGCCGCCATGCTTGACGAAGTTAACCACAAACGGAACGACCACATTATTACCGTGGAAGACCCGATTGAATATATTTTTTCCCAGGACCGTTGCATTGTTTCCCAGCGCGAAGTTGGAGCGGATACGGTTTCTTTCAACGATGCTTTGCGGGCGGTACTGCGCCAGGACCCAGACGTGATAATGATCGGCGAGATGCGCGACCCCGAGACTATCGCCACCGCGATGACGGCAGCCGAGACCGGCCACTTGGTTTTTTCAACGCTCCACACTAATTCCGCCTCGCAGACGATTGATCGCATCATAGACAGCTTCCCGCCGAACCAGCAGGGGCAAATTGTTTCCCAACTTGCTTCAACTTTAGTCGGCATAATTTCCGAACGTCTTATCCCGCGCGTGGGCGGAGGGCGCGTGCCGGCAACCGAAGTCATGCTTATGAATCCAGCCATCAGAAACCTTATCCGCGAGAAGAAAATCTATCAAATTGACCTCGTGATTGAAACAAACGTGCAGGAAGGAATGATGTCCCTGAACCGCTCGCTCGTGAATCTCGTAAAACGGAAGGAGATTTCCCTTGAGGAGGCCGAAACTCATTCATTGAACCCGTCCGAACTGCGGCTTCTACTTGAGCGGAGTTAACGAGTATAATTAATAAAAATGGCCAAGTTCAGTTATAAAGCCAGAACTAAAGACGGAGAATTCCAAGTTGGGAACGTGGAAGCGGCGAACCGCGAAGCTGCGGTGGCGATTCTTTTAAGCCACGAGCTTTTTGTTTTAAGCATTGAACCGGTTGAAGAAAATGCCTGGTATAGCCACATCCTGGACTTTTTTAAACGGGTTAAAACTCAGGACTTAATGATTTTCACCCGGCAATTTGCGACGCTTCTGGCTTCCCAAGTGCCGCTCTCCGACAGTTTGGCGAGTTTATACAAACAGACGGAAAAACCCGTTTTAAAAGAAGCGATTTATGAAATTGCCAACGATATTGACGCCGGCTTTTCACTCTCGCAGGCCTTGGAGCGCCACCACTCAATTTTTTCAGAGTTCTACATAAACATGCTAAAGTCGGCTGAGGTGACCGGCCGTTTGAGCGAGGTGCTGAACTTTCTCGCGGATTATCTGGAAAAGCAGGCGACGCTCGTCTCCAAGGTAAAAAACGCCCTGACTTATCCGGCTTTCGTCATCGTGCTCTTCTTCCTCGTCGTAATGGTGATGGTGACGATGGTCTTTCCGCAAATTACGCCGATTTTTTCGCAGGCGAACATTGACATGCCGTTTTTCACGAAAATGCTTCTGGGTTTCGGAAACTTTGTTTCCAATTACTGGTTCTTTTTACTGATAGCGTTCGTGGCGTTAATCGTGGTAATTGTGGATTATTTCCGGACGAACGAAGGCAAGGCGGTGTTGGATACGATAATTTTAAAAGTCCCGATTATGGGACCTCTCTTTCAGAAACTTTTTATCTCGCGCTTCGCCGAATCCGCGCGAGTGTTGATTAAAGGCGGA
>JBEKSI010000030.1:0-7168 GCA_049997835.1 Minisyncoccia bacterium
TACGAGCGTAATCGGCGCGGGCAGGGCGCCGGCGTTGAACCGCTCCACGAGCTGTTTCGCCGAATCAATCGTGAAACCGCCCGTAATCTGGGCCTTGCCGCCGGTAATTTTCTGCTCCACCGTCGGCATTTCAATCAGCTGGTTATCCAAGAAAATCGCGAGTGGCTTCCCGACATTCTTTCCCGTAAGTTCGGCAAAGATATCCGCGCCCTCGCCGTTAAACTGCAGATCCACTTCCGGCTGGCGCGTTACGGAACTGAAACCCAACTGGGCGCTCGTGATATACCGGCCATTCAAATTTGTCGGGACGAATTGAAGGGTCGTGCTTGCCGAAGTTGAACTTGAAATTTTGGCCACCTCCCGAAAATCCAGAAAAGGCGTGGCGCCGATTTCCTTTATCGCCTGGCCCACGTCGCTTATGCCCGCGAGCTCCACCACAAGCCGGGTTGCCGAACCGCTCTTCTCCACGTAAACCCGGGGCTCGCTCACGCCGAAGAGATTCACCCGCTTTTCAATCACGTCGCGCAATCCGGTTACCACCGAACTTTGCTCGGTCACATTCACCTTTGAGAGATCTATTTCATAGGTAAGCAAACTGCCGCCGGCCAAATCCAGGCCGAAGTTCCAGTTTCCGAACGAACTTATTTTTTGCCAGAGCGGCTCGTAGTCAAAAACCGCTACGCATAAAGAAAGTGCTATTAAAAATACTAGAATTGCCGCTAACCGCTTTTTAGAAACCATTTTGAGCTAGTGTATATTAAGAATAAGGCGAAATCAACTTTCACTCCCTTGGATAGGGGGATAAAAAAATGCTGGGTTCTCATTGCTGAAAATCCGGTCTTCAAAAATAAATCTCACTCCCAGTGGCCTTTAGTCAAACGGCCTTTTGTAAGGTACTTCAATGGCGTGATGTTTGCCGTTATGGGCAAATTGTCATGACATAGTTTTTTCTCAACGCTCATCACCAGAACCTCGTTTTCAGACAGGGGTTCCTGTGACAGGATGGGCGATCTTTTGCAATTCAATTCAGGCATTGGTTTCCTCTTCGGTGGTTGCTGTTGCAGGAAAACCTCCGGAAAAAATTGATCGCTTGTCGGGTTGAAAAGTGGCCTTTTGCCCGTCACATCAGTACCTACAATAGAATTCCTTTGCATCTTTTCCTCCAAAAAAATTAGTTGAAGTGAAAAATCAGTTGATTGTTTTAAAACAAAGCTTGGTTTAGATTACCACAAATGGGATTAAAAATCAACCCTCCCCTTAATTCACCTGAAAATATTGACGAATTTTACCGGGTCAATGGAGACCATCCCGATTTTTATTGAAAGATGCAGATGCGGGCCAGTCGCATAACCTGTTTCTCCCACCGTACCGATAATCTGGCCGTATTTTACGGACTGGCCGACATTCGCCTTAATTGTGTCCAAATGCATGTAAAGAGAAAAAATTCCCGCGCCGTGGTCAATAATTACCGTATTCCCGTAGGTCGGGTCGTTTTCCGCTTCCCGCACAACGCCATCGTTTATCGCCGCGACAAAACTTCCTTTTGGCGCGCCGAAATCAATCCCTAAGTGCCGGATCGATTGATCGCCGGTTTTTCTTATCTCCCCGTAGGGCGCGACAATGCGCTTATTGTTCGCGAGCGGCAAACCAAAACTCTTCGTAAAAAATGCCTCGTTCGCTTTTAAAGTTATGATTGAATTTATGTTGGCTTTTTCCGTCGCCAGATTCTGGACTAATTCCCCCGCCGTCACGCCAAGCTTTTCCGGAATTCCTAAATCCACGAGCGGGAACTTCCGCGCCCGGATGTATAACCTCTTTGAATAAGAGGTGTTATCCGCGAATTTTATTGAAAAATCGTGATATCCGGTCTTCTCGGCCGCCTGAATCGCCCCCACGATTTTATAAGTATCGCCGTATTTGAATACGGACAAATCGCGGGTATCAAATGCCGCGCTTACGGGGATTGAATCGCTTTTCACGTTCGCCACCAGCGTATCCCCCTGAAAAAGCAAAGAATTCAAAAAAACCGCTTCGGGCTGAATCGCGAGAACTTGGCCGGGAAAAACCAACAAAATCAAAAATTGGATTAAAATTATGCGTTTTTTCATGAAACATTGAACCCGATTAACTCTTTCTATTCTCAAAAGTATGCAGATCTTCCCACCAACCGGAAGGGATTTGCCCGTAAATCGTCTCGCCGAGTTTTTTAGCCGATTTAGAAACTATTCTTTTCAGCTGATTATTTTCTTTCTCATTGTTCTTTCCGTGAAGCCAGGCCGCGGCCTCCTTGTTCCCCTGCCATTCGTATTCCTTTAATAAAAGAACTTGGTCCAGAAGATCGGCGTCTTTGGCAAGAATGGACTCTTTTGATTTTCTTTCCGAATATTCGTCAATTAATTTCTTCAAATCCTGGTATGGCAGAGTTCCCAATTGTTCCTCGTTGATTTCTTCGTCAAACACTCTCACGTATCTTTTGTGAATGTGATTATGGTCTCCGCTCCTCACCTCAGCCAAGTCATGGATAAGACACATCATCACCGTTTTGTAGGGATCGGCGTTCTCCATCTTGGCCAGAAACCACCCTATAAGAGAGACCCTGTATGAATGCGAGGCGATATTGTCGGAAGTGTCATCAGTCAGAAGGGTCTGGCGGTGAATTCTTATTAGTTTTCTCATCGTCCCGATTTCAAAAAGGAAATCAGCGATTCTTTTTTCTTCGTTCATGGTCCCATTATACCCCTATTGGAATTCCTCAAAAACTCCCTTCTAAACTCAAGAAATCTCCCCTCTTTTATTGATCTTCTGATATCCTCCAGTAAGTCATTGAAGAAAAAGACATTGTGAATGGTGGCGTAGCGGGCGGCGTTTGGATGTCTTGTTTTAAACATTTCGCGCAGTTCCCCTCTTGTGACGCCCAAATTTTCACAGACGGGGCATTTGCAATCTCCCTGGATTTTCATAAAGCTCCCGCGCCAAAAACCTTTCTTGATATCAAAACGTCCGAACTTGGTCCATAAGCCGCCGTGGCGCGCCTCGCGGGTCGGTATCACGCAATCAAACGTATCCATTCCCAACTCCACCGCATCAAAAACGTCTTCTATTTTCCCGATACCCAAAAGGTGGCGCGGTTTTTCTTCGGGCAGACGCGCCACGCTCCATTTGATAACCGAAAGCATCTGCTCGCGGGGGGCGCCCATTGATTCGCCGTAAGAGCCGCCAATGGCGAAACCATGAAAGGGCTGGCTCCCGATAAATTTCGCGCTCTCTTCCCGCAAATCCTTGAAAGCGCCGCCCTGAACAACGCCGTAGAGCCATTGGTCTTTGCGCGTCTGCGCTTTAAGCGAACGAAGCGCCCACGCGTGCGTCCGCTCCAAAGATTCTTTCGTATATTTATAATCGTGAATCGGGGAGGTCGGCTCGTCAAAAGCGACGATAATATCCGCTCCTAATTTCTCCTGAATTTTTATTGACGTTTCGGCATCCAAATATGATTCGCCGTAATCATCATTAAAATGCGCGCCGTCGTTAGTTATTTTTACTAAATTTTTCTGTTTAGCTAAGGATGGTGTTTCTTTTGGAAAAAACTTCCCCATCCCGTGTTCTCTCCCAAAACCCAAACTAAATACCTGAAAGCCCCCGCTGTCCGTCATAATCGCGCCGTTCCATCCCATAAATTTATGGAGACCGGGAAAACTTTCCAATTTATCCCCCAGGCCGCGCCATAAATGATAAGTATTCGCGATAATAATCTGGGTTTTCGTCTTTGGAATATCTTCCGAACCCAAACAACGTACTGCCCCGTTGGTTCCCACGACCACATAGGACGGCGTTTCTACTTCTCCGTGCGGGGTCTTTAAAACGCCCGCGCGGGCGTTTGTCCTCCGGTCTTTTTTTGATATTTCAAACCCGAACATTTATTCGTATTTCTCGGCCGCCGCGCGATATGAACAGTGCTCGCAATCGGGCGCGGCATCGGGCAGATCGCCCATCAGGCATTTTTTGGCTTCCGTAAGCGCGCCGTCCACCCAAGCCGTATCGCCCCGGTGCGGAAGAATAATAACGTTGAATTCAAGCTTCGCGTCAAAAGCTTTTTTGTCCTTGTCGCCGTTCGCATAAACAATATAGGCCGTTTCCGAAACCTTAAAACCGCTTTGTTTGAAAAGCCACTGGTAAATCTCCAGCTGGCGCTTGTAGGCCTGGCGGTATTCCGTATCCAACGTGATCTCCGCGCTTGTTGATGTCGCCTTGTAATCCACGACAATCAACTCGCCCTTCGGATTAACCCAGATGTCGTCTATCGCGCCGGTAATCAAAAAATTCGTTTCGGGATGTAAATATTGGATGCCTTTAAAATTTTCCCGCCACTCGTTCATCATTTCGTGCGCGAAGGGCACGGCGTCTATTTTGTAGGCCTTCATTAAAGGATGCGCGGAACCCTCGGCGCGATGAACGTCAAATTCTTTCTTCAAAAGCGCGTCCACCGCCGTATTCAAAGTAAATCCCGGCATTGAGGGCCGCCCGACGCCCAGCCGCCGATCCAAATAAAAACAGCGCGGACAATTTATGAAAAGTTCTATTTTTGAGCGGCTTAGCTTGAAGGGTTCTTCCGAATTCGGGTCAAAGATATTTTTGAAACGCTGTCCGTTTTTTTGATAACTCATTCAATAAGAATACCAATAAATCCAACGAATTAAAAACGAATCTGAAACAAGAACCGGGTGCTATAATTAATTATAGCACCCGGTTTTCTTCCTTGATTTCCTCGATTAAACTCTTTTTTTATTAAACCTCTTTAATCGCGGGAGTTTCTTTTTTGTTCGCTCTCGGCAAGCCGGTTCTTTTGTTTTTGGAAAAAACGAAGATATAGAGAATCTCCAAAATCCCCGCCGTGTTCAGTATAAGAAGCGCGATGAACCAGTTCTTTTGGGAAGAACGGGCTGATTTCCAAAGCGCTACTCCCTTCCATGGTAAAGACCACACAAGCAGAAGAATTAACCACCCCGACGAATCTAACCACAAATCAAACATAGGAAATACGTATTTATTGACCTTTATCGGATTTTAGCACAAACGGGAAAATATGCGATTATCGGAAACAACCGGCTAACTGAAGCTCGTGAAGCCGATATAAACCAAAATAAAACCCACGGCGAGAAAAAGCCAAAATTCAAATTTTTCAAACATATGGGGAAAATGTTACCACTTTTTCACTCATAGCGCAAGGCCTCAATGGGGCTTTTCTTGGATGCCTGCCTAGCGGGGTAAATCCCGAAAACTAAACCGACCAGAGCGGCGACGCCCAATCCTAGGGCTGCCGCGTCGTAAGGAAAAGTGAAAGCCCAATCTATAGCCAGCACCTTGGTTAAAACCAACGAAGTTAGAAAAGAAAAAGTGGCTCCGAGAAAGATTCCGATGGCGCCTCCTACGGCTGTAAGAGTCACCGCCTCAAGTAGAAATTGAGAAAGAATGTCTTTCTCGGTTGCGCCCAGAGCCTTGCGCAAGCCGATTTCGCGCGTCCGCTCCGTCACCGAAACGAGCATGATGTTCATAATGCCGATGCCGCCCACAATGAGAGAAATGGCGGCGACGGCGGCCAGGAATAACGTGAGCACGTCCGTGATAGTGCTTACCGTCTTCATCGCGTCGGCCTGGCTGTTCACGTTAAAGTCGTCTTTTTCCGGGTCGGTAATGTTATGGGAATTTCTGATGGTGATTTTTATGTCTTCAACCGTCCCGGGAACATTGGCGTCGGAATCAGCTTCTATGATTATGTGATTGAAATATTTTATGCCTAAAATGTACCGCTGCGCCGTGGTGTACGGAACAATCGCCGTTTTATCAAAACCAATCAGCGATCCTTCCCCTTTATTTTCCAAAACGCCGATGATTTTAAAGGTCCTCCCTCTCAGTTTTATCTTCTGACCAAGAGCCTCGTCATTCCCGAAAAGCTCTTCTTTCACGGTTGAACCGATGACGACGACGTCGGCATAACTCTTCACGTCGTCTTCCGTAAGGAATCTGCCTTCGGACGGACGGACGTTGTACATCTCGCTCGCGGCATTGGTCAGCCCGTAGAGCGTCGCCTGATAGGTCTCGCTGCCGTAAACGGCGCTCTCGCTTCCGAAGACCATCGGCATTATTTGCTTCAAGTGCGGAACGTTACTCTTTTTCATGAGCGCTTCAACGTCTTTCTGTTTTAGGGAATCGGAAAATATGGACATAAAATCCGTCGGCCCCTTGGGCTGCCTGCCGGGAGCGATCTCAATCACGGCGGAACCGACTTGTCCCCGTATCTGGCCTAATATCAGGTTCTGCGCTCCCTGGCCGAGGGACATCACGAGAATGATCGCCGTAATGCCGATGACGATTCCCAAAACCGTGAGCACGGAACGCGATTTATGCGTCTTCAATCCGTTTAATGCCGTTTTGAAACTGTACTTGATGGTCATGCTATTTTACGAATTCATTGCTCCGCCGCCGCTGCGCGACTTTTTTATCGCTGTCTATCCCTCCATCCAAAATATGGATGATTCTCTCCGCGTGTTCGGCGGTATAGGTCTCATGAGTGATTAAAATAACGGTGTGTCCGTGCCCTTCATTCAAATGCAAAAGGGTTTCCATGACGATCTGCCCGGATTTGGAATCCAAGTTTCCGGTCGGCTCGTCGGCAAAGATCACCTGCGGGTCCAGCACCAACGCCCGCGCGATTGCCACCCGCTGCTTCTCGCCGCCGGAAAGTTTTGACGATTCGTGATTGACGCGATGCGAAAGCCCGACGGATTCCACCGCCTTCACGGCCATTTCGTTCCAAAGCGACTCCTTAATGCCCGAATAAAGAAGGGGCAGTTTCACGTTCTCCAGAACGCTCGCCCGGGGAAGCAGATTGAACGTCTGAAAAACGAAACCCATTTTTTTATTCCGCACACCGGCCAGTTCCGCCGAAGAATAATCGTCAAATATCTTGCCGTCAAAACGATAAATTCCGCCGGTCTGACGATCTAAAAAACCTAATATGTGGAGCAAGGTGGATTTGCCGGAGCCGGACGGGCCCATGATGGCGGTAAAGCTTCCCTTCTCTATTTTGAAAGTAACATTCACCACCGCCGGCGTCTCCACGCCGTCATCGGAATAAATTTTGGAGAGACGCTCCACTTCAATAAGCGCCATA
>JBEKSI010000031.1:0-7165 GCA_049997835.1 Minisyncoccia bacterium
AATGGGCGCGGTATTGCTCGCCGCTGGCGCGAAGGGAAAAAGATTCGCTCTCCCCAACTCCGAAATCCTTCTCCACCAAGTGATGGGCGGCGCCGAAGGCCAGGCGACTGAAATTGAAATCACTGCCCGGCAAATCGTGAAGATCAAGGATAAACTGAACCAGATTCTCATGAAGCACACCGGCCAAAAACTGGCCAGCATTGAGCGTGATACCGACCGCGATTTCTATTTGACCTCCGCCGAAGCGAAGGATTACGGGCTGATAGACGAGATTATAAAGACGAAGAAGTAGTTCTGACTCGGCAAACCGAAAAAGCGTGCGCTCCGGGCCGCTAGGCCAAGTCTTACCCGCTTTTTCGTCTTACCGAGTCATCACTAAGAAAGAGGAGTGAGGATTAAAACGCCGAAAGGGGCGTTATTTTTTTGCGGAAAGCTGTGATAAAATTTAAGCAATGAAAGTTTCAATAGATAAAAACTTAATTAACGAAACACTTGCCCGTTCCGTGGATAACATATATCCAAACCGAGCCGCCCTAGAAAAAGAGTTGCTGAGCGGCCGCCGACTGCGTATTTATCTGGGCGTTGATCCGACCGGGCCGCATCTGCACCTAGGACACGCAACAAATTTCCTCACTCTCCAACGTTTCCAAAAACTCGGCCACGAAATCATTCTTTTGATAGGCGATTTTACGGCGCGCATCGGGGATCCGACCGACAAACTTGCGGCGCGGAAGCCGCTCTCCAAAAAGGAGATTAAGCAGAATCTTAAAACCTTCAAAAAACAGGCTTCAAAAGTAATTTCATTCGGCTGGCCGAATGGAGCGCGCCTCAAATTTAATTCTTCCTGGCACGATAAGATGAAATTCGGCGAACTTATTAAACTCGCCCAAAATTTTACCGTCCAGCAGATTATTGAACGAGATATGTTTCAGGAACGAATTAAAGCGGGTAAGCCAATCGGACTTCACGAATTTCTCTACCCGTTGATGCAGGGTTATGATTCTGTCGCCATGAACGTTGATATTGAGGTGGGTGGAACCGACCAAACGTTTAACATGCTCGCCGGCCGGACACTTTTAAAAAACATTAAGGGTAAGGATAAATACGTAATAACCACGAAACTGCTTGTTGACCCGATAACCAATAAGAAGATTATGAATAAAAGCGAGGGTGGCCTCGTAAATCTTGATGACGCTCCGAACGACATGTTCGGTAAAGTAATGGCTCTTAGTGACAGCGCCATCGTCCCCGTCGCCGAATTTTCAACGAACATGCCGCTCAAGGAAGTGCGGGCGCTCGCGGAAGAAGAAAATCCTAAAGACGCCAAGCTCCGTGTCGCTTACGAGGTGGTAAAAACATATCACTCCCAGAAGGACGCGGAAAAATCACGGGAAAATTGGATAAAAACTTTTTCTGACAAAGAGCTCCCAACTAACGCAGAAGAAATAAAACCGCAAAAAGGAACGAGTGTTTTACTTCTGGTCATTAAAACTGGCGTTGAAAGCAAAAGCGAAGCGCGGCGGCTAATCTCGCAAAATGCTGTGAAATTAGACAACGCAATCAAGAATAACCCGGACGAGATTTTAAATTTGAAAGGTGGGGAAATCCTTAAGGTGGGGAAGCATCGGTTTTTTAAGATAGTTTAAAAATCAAAATATCACCCATGAAGGGTGATATTTTGATTTGTGCGGTTATGGGGAATCCTTCTCCCCCGCGATTTAATATTCGCTTCGCTCAAATTAAATCGCTCCTCCGAAGCCACGGACTTTCGCTTCATCCTGCCCCGCAGGCGCGAAAGTTCCGTTCGATTCCCCGAGAACAGAAAAATATAATACCGCCCACAAGGGGGCGGTATTATATTTTGTGCGGTTACGGGGAATCGAACCCCGATCTCATCCTTGGCAAGGACGTGTTCTACCACTAAACCATAACCGCAAATTTTTTTAATTTGCCCCCGGCGGCGGTCCGCTTGGGCCTTTCACATGGGGTATCTCCCTCGGACCACTAAACTGACTATTCTGGACTTCGGAATAATTTCCTGGAGCGTATGAAGGTTTCCCACCCAGAATTACCAAACCCAAATATATCACAACCGCCGCGATAAAAACAATTACTAATAGCCAAATTTTCATTGTGCCCTCGAGAGGAATCGAACCTCTATTACAAGATCCGCAATCTTGCGTCCTATCCGTTGAACGACGAGGGCTCCACCGCCATAATTTACAACCTCCTTGCTATTTTAGCGTTTAGAAGCCCAAAAAATCAATCAGTAATTCCAAAAAGGAATCTTTATGTTCAACCTCATCTAATTTCTGAACCAGAAAAATTCTGGCTTTTTCGGCGGTGCGGCTGTCTATCGGGATTCTTAAAAAAGGATTGAATGAAGTTTTCTTTTTAATAATTAGTTCGTCCAGCCGCCCCGGGCGGTTCCGCAAGCTGAAATTTTCCAGCTTGCCGTATTCGTAAAAAACGCCGCGGCCCGCTTCGCATCCTTTTTCCGTAAGCTTGAAATCCAAAATAGCCGGCTTGCGATTCCCGGAACTTACGACCATTATCCCGGCGAGAAGAATGAAAATCCCAAAGAAAAAATTCTTCTGCCAAATGGCGATTATAAAAAGAACGAGCGCCGCCCCGCCCACGATCAGATACCAGCCGGGGCTCTTTTTAAAATGTTCAAATTCGGGCGCCCGCCAACTTATTTCGTTTTTTTTGTCGTTTTCCATGTAGCCTCAAGGAGAATCGAACTCCTATTTATGCCGTGAAAGGGCACTGTCCTGACCATTAGACGATGAGGCCTTCTATGGGAGAATAATATAGAAGAACCGGCTTTTCGGCAAATTATTTTTGAAAAACGGATAAGCCCGGATAAGAAGCGTCTTTGCCTAAAATTTCTTCAATACGGATAAGTTCGTCATATTTAGCAATGCGCTCGGCTTGTGAAACTGAACCGGTTTTGATTTGCCCGGCATTCAAGCCGACGGCGAGATGCGCGATAGTTGTATCTTTGGTTTCGCCTGAACGATGCGAAATAATCGCCCGCCAGCCGAATGCCTGCGCCATTTTCACCGCTTCAATCGATTCGGTCAGCGTTCCAATTTGATTTGGTTTGATAAGAATGGCGTTCCCCGCTTTCCGTTCTATCGCTTTTTTTAAAAGCTCCGTATTCGTCACGAGCAAATCGTCCCCAACAATTTGGAGCCCCAGATTTTGCGCGGTAAAACGCGTCCAGTTATCCCAATCCTCCTCGTCCAATCCGTCTTCAATGGATATAATCGGATATTTTTCGGATAAATCTTTCAGCCAACTCATCATTTCATCCGAAGAAAGAATTTTACCTTCCCGGCCGAGTTTGTATCCGTTTTCGTCTTTTAATTCTGAGGCGGCAATATCCAAAGCGAGGAAAAATTCTTTGCCGGGCGTAAAACCCGCTTTATTTATCGCTTCAATCATCAATTTGAGCGCTTCCTCATTCCCTTCGCGGACGGCTAACGCATAACCACCCTCGTCGCCCATTACTATCCCGTAGTTTTTTTCATTTAAAACTTCACCGAGCGCGTGAAAAACCGCCGTGCTCATCTTCATGGCTTCGGAAAAAGATTTCGCGCCCGCCGGCACGAGCATAAATTCCTGGATGTCGGTAGAGCCGGCCGCGTGCCTTCCGCCATTTATGATATTTATAAGCGGCACCGGCAAAGAAAATTTATCGTTCCCGGCAAGTATACCGAAATATTCAAAAAGCGGAATTTTTTTCGCGTTCGCCGCGGCTTTCGAAACCGCGAGCGACACAGCAAGAATCGCGTTCGCTCCCAGTCGCCCCTTATTCGGCGTGCCGTCCAATTCAATCAGGCGTTTGTCAATCTCCTTTTGGTTTTCCGCATCATATCCCAAAAGCGCGTTTTTTATTTCTCCATTAACGTTCCCTATCGCTTTCAAAACGCCCTTGCCTGAATAGCTCGCCGGGTCATTGTCGCGAAGTTCAATCGCTTCATGCGCGCCAACCGAAGCGCCCGACGGCACGGCCGCCCTCCCGGACGCTCCGCCCTCAAGAATAACGTCGGCTTCCATCGTCGGATTGTCGCGGGAATCCAAAATCTGCCTGGCGTGAATTTCCGTTATCTTCATATAAGAAGAATAAGAAATTTTCAGGGTTTAAGCAAAACGGACGTAAATCCCGGAAGGCACGCGCCGGTTTGAATCAAGCTCTTTTATCTGCAACTCGCCGAATTCGCTCTCCGGCGCTTTTAATAATTCGGGAAAATAACTTTCCGCCGCCTGCAAAAACGACTGGGGAGAGTATCCAGCCGCGTAGCCGTTCAAAACAAAGAAACTTCCGGATTTTGGCGACAATATTTTTGAAAGCGCGGCAAGAAGTTTCCCTAAATCATCTTCAATTCTCCACGTCTCACCCTTGGGTCCGCGGCCGAAAGCCGGCGGGTCAAGGATAATGCCTTCATAAACGGAGTTGCGACGCGTCTCTCTTTCCGTAAACTTTAACGCGTCATCCAGCAAGTATCTTATTGAACCATCGGGCACGCTTGAGAGCGCGGCGTTTTCTTTCGCCCAATTATTGCTTTGTTTTGAAGCATCCACGTGCGTCACCCGCGCGCCGGCTTTGGCCGCCGCTATGCTCGCGATACCGGTGTATCCGAAAAGGTTTAACACATTCGGTTTGTTTAATTTTGAAACTTTCTCTTTAATCCACTTCCAGTTCGGTTCCTGCTCCGGGAAAACACCGGTATGTTTAAAAGACGTAAGGCGCGCCGTAAAACGAACATCATCCCAGCGCATTTCCCACGATTCGGGAATGTTTTTTTTGCGCCACGCGCCCTTCCCGCCGGACCAGATGAATTCCGCCTGCGCTTTTTTCCATTCTTCGGGGCGTGCCGGACGCCAAACGGCTTGCGTCTCCGGACGAATTAAAACGTAAGAACCGAACCGTTCCAACTTTTTATTGTCTCCGGAATCAATAAGCTCGTAATCGCTCCACGGCTCGGATATGAGATTAATATTTTTCATCCCTCACCCTTCAAGGATTGATTTCGTTTCGCGACAAAGAAACAAATTATTGTTTGTTTTTGAATTCATATTTGATGTTTTAATCATATTCCAATCTTCTTATTAACTAACGCGATCCTTGAAGGGTGAGGGATTCATTTTTATTTCAGCGTTTTAGAGTGCTTCACGCTCCAAGCATAAAGGACTATGGCGGCGGAGACCGAAGCGTTCAAAGATTCGCATTTTGGATTTATGGGAATGCGGAGCGTCGCGTCGCAATGCTCAAAAGTTTTTTCGCGAATTCCCCGACCTTCATTCCCGACGACGAAAAGCGTCGGCCCGTCAAAATTTTCATCTGAAATATCTTTAGAACCGTCCATTGCGAGCGCGTATGATTTAAACCCCAATTTTTTCAATGAATCTATTGTTTGATTTATATTTCCTATTGAGACTATCGGCAGAGAAAATGCCATGCCAGCCGAAACTTTCACAACCGCTCCCGTAATTTGCGCCTGATTGCGCGAAGGCATTAAAATCCCGCTTGCTCCGAAAGCCGCGGCGGAACGGATAACCGCCCCGACGTTATGCGGGTCAATTAATTCATCCAGAAGAACGAGCATTGTATCATTCGCAGGTTTCAATCCGGTTAAAAAATCCGCGAAATCCACCATTAATATAGAGGGATTAATTACGGCTATAACCCCCTGATGCGAAGTTTCTTTCCCGACCATCCAAGACGCTTCCTTGTTTTTTATCGTACCGACGGAAATACCCAAAGATTTCAGCCGACTCACGAGTTCTTTTTCGCCGGCTTCCTGGGACAGAAAAACTTTAGACACGGAGCGCGGAGCGTTTTTAAGCGCTTCTTCTAAAGCGTGTTTGCCGTAGATATATATCTTCTCCGTCTCTTTCTTCTCCCGCAATCTGCGCGGCTTAAATCCGAATTTTTTCATTTCGCGGAGGGTACAGGATTTGAACCTGTGAGGGGATTTCTCCCCAACCGCATTTCGAGTGCGGCGCGTTAGACCACTCTGCCAACCCTCCAATTAATATGTGCCCTCGGGAAGAATCGAACTCCCATTTTCGCCTTAGGACGGCACTGTTCTATCCGTTGAACTACGAGGGCCTTATTAAAAGGTTTATTCTATTAATAATTGAAAGTATCTCTTTTAGCAACCTTCCTCCTTTTTTAACCCTCACTCTACACATTCCATAACTCAATTTACCATTTTTATGACCACTTAAAACACTAACTGTTGTTTTGTTATCTAACATAATTCCAGTAATTTTCGACCAAAATCTTAGACATTGTTTTTTGTCCAAATCTTCATAAATCCTCAAGGATACTTTTAGACTGTCATTCGGAATACCATATATCTTCCTTAATGTATATAAGAAAGTTTTTATCATTTCCGGATCTGTGTTGGTTAATACTAAATCTTTCTTATTTCCTTCTGCCCAATATAACGAGCTAAGAATAACTATCAAATCCTTATTTGTAAGATTAGGTAATTTTATTTCGGCATCTTTTCTTGCTTCTTCCGTGTGTTTTTGGGATTTTACTTTGCTGGAATTCCATCTATCTAACCATCTTTTCTTGTAAGCTGGTAAAATAGAAACCTCATTTGAATATCTTAATGCAGTTGATTTAGAAATCATTAGTTCTCTACTTATCTCTGGTATGCTTCTGCCTCTGGTTCTTAGGAATTTTATTTTTTGTACTAACTTCTTATCTAGGGGCATTTTCATAATTATAACAAAGAAATCCAATATATCACAGGGACTATTTAAGTATATTCATAACTTTGATTTAATTACAAAGTTTTGTTATTATTCTGGAGCAATGAAAGAGCGTTCCCCCAGCGAATCAATAGTTGAAATGCGACAGGAAGCGCGCGAGCGGATAATGAGCATTATTGAGAAATACGGCGACGATCCGAACATTACAATAAACGTGGAAAAAGACAGAGAGACTCCGGAAACCATCCTACTGGAACTGAAGATAACCGACCCGGAAAATAACGAGGTTAAAACTTACCATAAGGGTTTCATGAAAGTTTTAAACATGCCGGATGGATTGTCCATAGAAGAAGAGGTGGAAAGAAAAATAAGATTCCCGGAGGAAAATCATAAGGGCGATTAGCTCAGTGGTAGAGCGTTTCATTGACAT
>JBEKSI010000032.1:0-6997 GCA_049997835.1 Minisyncoccia bacterium
CCATAAGCACATAGACAGTGGAACGTGATTTACCCTTTGGATGCAAACGGCTTAATTTATCCGTTAATTCCAAAGTTTGCATCATTTCAACCCGAGTTTCAGTGGGTGCGCCTATTACATAAGTGTAGACGCCCTCAATGCCGAATTTTGACAGAAGAGACGCGGTTATAGAAAAACATTCAACCCTTTCGCCCTTTCTGTAAATTTCGTTTCTGATTCGGTCACTGCCGGATTCAACTCCAACGTGAATACGATGGCATCCGGTTTCCGCCAGATGTTTCACGGTTGTTTCGTTTTGGAGTTGGTCGGCCCTAAGATGCAGATGGTATCTAATTCCCATTTTTTGCAGAAATAAGGCGTATTCGGGATTTTTAACAAAATAAGCCGAATTTTCATCCTCCATTTCCAACAAATTGAACGGGTACCAATGATAAATGGTCTCCAAGTCCGCGGACCACTTTTTGAAAGATACGTGTCGATAGGTGCCCAGATATTGGTCTCTGACCGAACAAAAAGTACAAGCTTTCAAAAGATTGGCCCAAGGACAACCGCGCGAAATCGGCAAAATAACCTCGTTGCGCGTGGCGGCAATTTTGAAGTACTTTATTGTTCTTTCGGAAACCGGACTGACGTAGTTCTCTTTCAAATCAAAGAGTTTCGTCCGTTTGGTGACCAGAATCTGGCCGTTGTTTTTCCAACCAACGCCGTCTATCTCCTCAAAACCATTTCCCCTAAAAATCGCCCGAAGCAATTTAGGCAGTCGTTCTTCGCCTTCGCCAAGCACCACATAATCAATATAATTTTCCCTTAGGGACATTTCCGGCATAAAGGTGGCGTGAACTCCTCCTAAGATGGTCGGCTTGTCCGGATAATTCTTTTTACACCACTTCAAAATTTTAATGGCGCGACCGAGCATATATCCTGAAAGGGAACTGACAGCAAATACCTTTGTTCTTTGGGCTTTTTCTTCAAGGTCTGAAAACGAATCAATCCTTTCATCCCAATAATCAACGATAAACCCTTCTTTAGCTGCGGCCTCCCCAGGATAGAAAATAGATATTGCTGGGTTTTGTTGCGGCGAAGTAGCCGATGGCCTCGGAAAAATCAATAGAATGTCACACATTTGCTACCTCCTTGGTTTTTTTTGAATTGTTATAGGTCTGTCTAGAATATACTAGAAATCTGAAAGATTGTCAATTTTACGTTTGCGATAAGACAGCTTTGGGATATTATTAAGAAAATGGATAAAGAAAACGGAAACAAACCGTTAGTTTCAGTCGTCATTCCCTCGTATAATTCCGCCAAATACATTTTGGAAGCGGTAGATTCCGCGTTGGGCCAAACGTATCAGCCGCTTGAAATCATAGTTGTTAATGATGGCTCAACCGACGACACGGAAAAAATTCTTGAATCCTATGTAAAAACGAATCGCATCCGGTATATTTACCAACAAAACAAAGGTTTGGCCGGTGCCCGAAACACGGGGTTTAGGGCGGCTAAGGGAAAATACGTAGCTCTGCTTGATTCGGATGACTTATTCCTGCCGAAAAAAATAGAGAGACAGGTTGAATATTTGGAGAACCACTCCGAGTGCGACGTGTGTTATTGCGACCTGTGGCATTTTTTTGAAGGCAAACCCGAAGAAAATCTCAAACTAAACTACGAATATCATTCAGGACCCGATGTGTTCAGGGAATTACTTCATAAAAATTTCATCAACCCGCTTTCGGTAGTATTACGCCGGTCGGTTTTGGAAAATATCGGTTATTTTAACGAAAAGTTTTTCCGTTCCGAGGATTGGGAATATTGGATAAAACTGGCCTATCGGGGCGCCAGGTTTTGTTTTTTACCCGAGATTTTAGCCAGATACCGCATGAGAAAAGAAAGTTTGTCTTATAGTTGGTCTGATGAGATCCAAAGAAAACAGAAGGAATTGGAGTTATTTCTGGAATTAAACAAGATTATGTCCATTCAGGAAAGACGCCGGTATAAGATGAGATTGGTGATATTGGAGCATTGGCTTAAGTTTGTGTACGCCAAGGTCGGCCGAAGATTGCGGATATTGAAGTTCATTCACTCATGGTTTCAGAAAAGACGCCTCAAATCAGCGTAGTTCTTCCGACTTTTAACCGTTCGGTTTTGTTGAACCGGGCAATTGAGAGCGTAATCGGCCAATCCTTTTGGGATTGGGAGTTGATTGTTATAGATGACGCTTCTACTGACGATACGCCGGAAGTTTTAGCTGGTTGGGCGGCTAAAGACAAAAGAATAAAAGCGTTTCGCAACGAAAGAAATTTTTATCCCGACATATCCGAAACCTTGAATAAGGGATTGAAACTGGCTCGGGGGAAATACATCGCCCGCCTTGATGACGACGATCTCTGGCGTGACAACGATAAGCTCAAAAAACAATATGAATTTCTGGAATCCCACCCCGATTACGCGGTGGTGGGCGGCGGCGTGGTTGTCGTAGACGAAAACGGCCGCGAACTTTTCCGTTACTTTAAAAAAGAAAAAGACGAGGAAATAAGAAAAAGGGCGCTCTTCGGAAATCCTTTTTCTCACACTACCGTGATGTTCCGGCGCTCGCCCGCTCTTTCGGTTGGTGGTTACGGCGACTGGCGGAATGCCGAAGACTGGGACTTGTGGCTGAAATTGGGGGAGAAAGGGAAACTTTATAATTTCCCGGAGTATTTTACCGACTATCTTTTGGCGGGACAGAATAAATCATTTTTATACAAACGCGATCAAGCTATGGCAATTTTGAAATTTATAAAATCCCATAAAAAAGAATACCCGAATTTCTGGCCCGCTTACTTCATTAATTTTGGTATCTTGCTTTACTCCTTTTTGCCGATTTTTATTCGGCGCGGCCTTCACCAAACACTTTCTTATATAAAACGGCGGTTTTTCTAAGATATTGACGATAACCGGTTTTTCTGGCACTCTCTTATTATGATTTTAGTGCGCGCGCCGCTTCGGATGAGCTTTGTGGGCGGCGGAACGGATCAGCCAGATTTTTATCATCGCCATCCCGGACGGGTACTTTCCGTTACCATTGATAAATACGTTTATCTTTTAATAAATCCGACGCCACTTATTAATAAATTCACCCTGAAGTATCAGAAAGTAGAATTAGTTGATCATCCGCGGGAGCTTGAACACACGCGCGTGAAAGCAGCGCTGCTTCATTTAGGCATCACAGATGAGGGACTGGAAATAGGCACTTTTGCCGACTTGCCGGCAAAGACCGGCTTGGGTTCATCTTCTAGTTTTTCGGTGGCGCTTTTGAAGGGTCTTCACGCTCATCTGGGCCGGAAATTAAGCAAGGAAGAAGCGGCAGAAGCCGCCTCGTATCTGGAGATAGAGCTTTTAAAAGAGCCGATTGGGAAACAGGACCAATATGCCGCTTCTTTCGGTGGTTTCAATGTTTTTCAGTTTAATCCCGATAATTCGGTCACGGTGGAGCCCGTGCTCTTGGACTTCAAGAAAAAATTGGCTTTGGAAGACAGTTTAATCTTGTTTTTCACCGGCATAACGAGAGCTGCTTCAAGCGTTCTTGGCGATCAGAGAGCAAAAATAGAGAAGAATCTTGAGACCTACAAAAAAATGGCTGACTCCGTTCATGATTTCAAAAAACTTCTTTTGAATGGCGATATTGAAGGCATGGCGAAGATGCTTCATGAGGGCTGGCTTCGAAAAAAGAGCTTGGCTTCGGAGATCTCTAATTCAGTAATTGATGATCTTTATGAGGGGGGCATCAAGGCCGGCGCCTGGGGCGGAAAAATTCTGGGCGCGGGCGGCGGCGGTTGCATCCTTTTTTTGGCGCCGAAAGAAAAACACGGCGCGGTGAAGGAGGCGGTCGCAACGCTGGCTAAAGTGAATAATCTAAATGAATTCCGCGAGATTCCGGTAAAATTCATCCAATCCGGTACGGACATTCTTTTTAACAACCATCGTTTCGCTTAAAAATTTATGGACGAGCACATCAGACATTTTTTAGGGGAGGTAATTCAGGGGATAAATAAATTACCCATTGAAGAATTAGCTAAAGCCATAAATATTATTCAGGCGACTTACGAGCGTGACGGCCGAATTTATATTTTTGGGAACGGCGGGTCGTTGGCTCTCGCCACCCATTGGGTGAGTGATTTTAATAAGACAGTCTTTAGTCATCAATTGGATTCGGGTAATCGCCGTTTTCAGGCCATTCGTCTGCCTACCACCGAGGAAGAACTGACTGCTTGGGCGAATGACGTCGGTTATGACATGGTTTTTGCCGGTCCTCTCCAAAATTACATTCAAGACATTGATACCGTTATCGCAATTTCAAGTTCCGGCAATTCACCGAACGTCATCAAGGCGGTTGAGTTGGCGAAAAAGCACAAAGTACCGGTTATCGGCATGTCCGGTTTTGACGGCGGGAAATTGAATCAATTAGCCGACGTGAAAATCATCGTGCCGACGGAGAAGGGACAATACGAGGTGGTGGAAGGCATCCATGCGGTAATTCTCCATCTGATAATAAAGTACTTTAAGGATTATTTTGACCATCTGGAGGAACGCAAGGAAATAAAATAATTCGTGAGTGATCTTTCGCGTTATAAAGTTTTTATTCTTGGGGCGGGTTTGGGAACCCGCTTAAAACCCATTACGGACACCGTTCCGAAAGTAATGGTCCCTATATACAAAAATAAAACACTTCTTGAACACGAGATCTTGCTTCTTAAGAATCAGGGATTTACTGACTTCATAATCAATGTTCATTATTTGCCGGAGAAAATAATGAACTATTTCGGGGACGGTAAGAAATTTGGGGTTTCGATCAAATACAGCGATGAGTCGGAAAAACTTATGGAAACGGCGGGCGCAATCAAGAAAGTAGGGAACTTTCTAAGTGACGATTTTATATTCATATATGGAGACGAATTGTATTTTTTTGATTTTAAATCCCTTATAGACGCCCATAAAAAAAATAACGCGTTTGCAACAATTGTGTTAAAACGTTCCGATAACCCCCAGGCGGGGGATATTGCGGAAATAGACCCCAAAACGAACAGGATTCTGAAATGGCACGCCCGGCCGCATGATGTCCATGAATTCCAAGACAATGTTTACGTGAACGCCGGTCTCTATGTGATTTCAAAGAAAATTTTGGATTTTATTCCGGAAAATACTCCTCTGCGGCTTGATATTAACGTGCTCCCAGGACTTGTCGCGGATGGTGAAGCGATTTATGGATTTCCCACAGATGAGAATATTTTGGATATCGGAACTCCGGAGAAATATGAATTTGCAAAGAAATGGTATCTGACTAAATTGAAAGAAAGCCCGCTATCTTGACACTTTCCTTATAAAATATTAAACTAACAATTAGTTTTTAAATAAAATAATAAATAAAAACCTCTTAAAAAGAGGCATAACAACTTAGGGAACTTTTATGAAAAACAAAGCATTGTTTTTAGACAGAGATGGAATTATCTGCGAAGCGTTGCCGAGAGGAGAATATCTCGTTGATTGGAGCGAATTCAAACTTCTCCCGGGTATAGAAGATTTTCTTGCTGCAGCCAAAAGAAAAGAATATAGGCTTTTCGTGATCACGAATCAGGGTCAAATCGCCAAGGGACTCATGAAAGTGGAAACGTTGAATGAAGTTCATAAGAACATGCGAGAACTTCTTTTGGGAATGATCGACGAAGTTTATTACTGTCCCCATAAGAGTGGTGATGGATGTGAATGCAGAAAACCGAAGCCCGCTCTTATGTTCCGCGCAATTCAGGATTTTAACGTTGATCCAACGCGGTCATTCTTCATAGGAGACAGCGATAAGGACGTAAATGCGGGCGAGGCAATCGGAGCAAGAACTATTTTTCTGAAAAACGAGCACAATGCGGAAGAATTGAAGAAATGTTCTCCCGATTTCGTTTGTAATACTCTCGCGGAAATGAAAGAAATTATCTAATATCCCGAGAAAAATTTTAGAAATAAAAAAACACCGTTTCTACGCATAGATTCGGTGTTTTTAATTTATTAAAGAGTTTTAAGGGTTATTCTGACGCCGTCCTCGAATTTCACCTTAGGTTTCCAACCCAAGATTTTTTTTGCTTTTGCGTTCGTAATTGCTATTTGGTAAACTTCGCCTTTTCGGAAGGGGGCGTAAATGACTTTTTCTTTGAAATTGAGGTTTCGCGCGATGGCGTCAAAAATCTGCTGGTCTTTTATCTTCTTGCCCCAGCCGAGGTTAATGGTTTCGTTTTTACCTTTTTTGAGAACAATCGCGTTTGCGTTTGCGATGTCCGAAACGAAGGTATAATCCCTGGCTTTCGTGCCGTCGCCGAAAATGGTAGGCCGCTTGCCGCTCTTCATAATGCCGCCGAAAATGGCGATGACGCCAGCCTCGCCTTTGGGATTTTGCCGGGGACCAAAAACGTTTGGATAACGGAAGATTAAGTAGTCAAAACCGTAAACGCGGGAATAGAATTTTATACATTCCTCTCCCAGCAACTTTGAAAGACCGTAAGGAGAAAGGGGAATTTCCGGAGTGTTTTCATCGGCCGGAATCTTGTTTGGTTCGCCGTAAATCGCGCCGCCGGTGGAGGAAAAAATAAACTTCTTTATTCCAAATTCGCCGCCCGCGAGAAGGAGATTAATGGTGCCGGTGACGTTCACCGCGAAAGTCGGCATTGGGTCCCGAAGCGATTTTACCACCTCAGCGATGGCGGCATGGTGGTTCACAATATCCGGTTTTTCTTTCTTGAAAATAGCGCGGATTTTTTTTATGTCGCGGATGTCGGCTTTATAAAATCTTACTTTAGGATTCAAGTTTTTTCGGAATCCGGTGGCGAGATTATCAATAACCGCGACTTTATGACCCAGGCCGATATAAGTGTCAGCGACATGGGAAGCAATGAACCCTGCCCCGCCCGTAATAATGATTTTCATGCTTTAATTATACATTTTTTGGTTTCCAGCCGATTATTTCAAGAAGCGGTTCCTT
>JBEKSI010000033.1:0-6595 GCA_049997835.1 Minisyncoccia bacterium
GCTGGAATATCCGACAATTCCTTTCCTTATGCCGTTTGAATAAAAATTAAGGTTGCTTTTACCGTCATCGCCAGCGCGCACACTTAGTTGAACTGGCCCAGTACCTCCATAAACATCAAGTTGCGTCACTGGGTTCGCCGTCCCGATGCCGATTTTCGTACTGGAAGCAAAGATAAGCCCGCCGCCTGAACCCGGGTTCTGCCCCGCCGTGGGTCCATTGAAGGCCAATGCGTTCCCTACCATCGCAAAAGAAATTATTATTGATATTATTGCCGTTTTTTTATTCATGTCTTTTTTTCTTATCCACAATATACATTATACATGGCAGTTTTATAAACGACCTCATCCCTATTACTTCCTCGGCAAAACCACAAGCGAGCTTTTAATCTGCCCCGATGACGGGCAATAATCACGGCACTCCATAATAAACGTGCCCGCCGTGCTCGTATCAATGGGAAGCTTTTTCGTTTCACCCTTTTTTACCACAGAGAAGTAAGCCCCGAGGTATGGGATGTCCAAGTCGTAATCTCCGTCCACCGCCGTAAAATTAACCGAAAGAGAATCTCTTTGACTCACCACAAGCATGGGCACTGAGAACCCGTTCCTCGTCGCGCGCAAATCAAAAAATTTTATTTCCGCCGCCGAACCGGGGTTGGAATTCGCCGGCGCGGAATTAATCGGTACGGAAAGAGCGGCACCTTTCGGAATATCCGAACTATAGTCCGGATTTTGGCCATTGCCGCTGCTCGTTGAAACGCTCCCATTCGAAGGATTGTTACCTACAATATTTCCGTTACCGCCGCCGTTCCTGAAAATAAATCCGATAACGCCGCCGCCCAAAACCACGAGCGCGAACGCAACCACAATCGCGATTTGCTTTTCCTTCATTGGTTTAATTATATCAAAATCAGGAGTGCTTGAGGTAATCGTAGATATTTAAAACCGCTTTAACGGCGTCGCCGGCCGAAATATTGTTCTGCCGGTAAAGCCCGTCCGTCGCGTCTCCCGCCGCCCAAACGCCGACGCGAGAAGTGGCCTGGGTTTTCGGGTCAGTTATGACTTCACCGCGAAAATTCAGCGCCACCAGATCCTTAAACAAATCCCCGTTCGGAATTATCCCTATTTCCACAAAAACTCCTTCAAGTTCAAGAGATTTGATTCCGCCCGAAATCTTGTCCTCGTATTCCAACCCGGAAACGGTTTTATCCCCCAAAATTTTCCGCGTCTCGGCATTCAGAATAATTTCCACTTTGGGGTTGGACTTTATTTTTTCCTGCGTCAGGGGGTCGCCTTTGAGCGCTCCGCCGTGATGAATCAGATAAATTTTGGAAGCGTAAGATAAAAGATCCAGGACGGCTTCAAGACCCGCGTTTCCGCCGCCCACAACCGCCGCAGTCTTGCCGCCAAAAAGCGGAGCGTCGCAGGTGCTGCAGTAAAAAACGCCGTTGCCTTCAAATTCCCTCTCGCCGGGCACTTCCAGCTTCTTCCGCCGACTGCCGGCGGCAATAAGAATTGTTCTGGTCTCCAAAATTTTTCCCTTTTCGGTAACAACGGTAAAATTTTTTTCGCTCGATTCTATGGATTTCACCGCGTCGCTCTCAATCACTTCCACGCCCTCCTGCGCCTTCAGATGCTTTTCTAATTTTCCCGCCAAATCCAAGCCCGATATATGTTCCTCTCCTATCCAATTACCAATGTCGTTTGAAACGACGGATTGGCCGCCAAAAAAATCGGTGATCAAGACCGCTTTAATTTTTTTTCTTCCCGCGTAAACCCCGGCCGCCGTTCCAGCCGGACCGCCGCCGATAATCAATAAGTCATACATGAATAAAGTATAAAAAAAATCGCCCCTTGAGGCAAAATAGGCAAAGATAAAAAACCGGAAAGCGAAACTTCCGCGCGCTAAGAAAATGCGTTAACTTCCTCCAGCCGCGCCGCTTTCTCCCATGCCGCCATTACCGCCGTTGTCCTCTTCTTCCTCAACCATAGGCACGCGGCACATCGGGCAATCCCCCGGTTCTTCGGAAACAAATCCGCAATTCGGACACTTGTACATAGATTAATTTAAAACTTTAAACTAATAACTTATGACAACGACCTTTTAAGACGGGGTTATTTTATCCCCAATTTTTTCGCTATTTCCTGGCGGTTAAAACCCACAAAAATCTCTCCGTCTATATCTACGACCGGAACGCCCGTTTGGTGCGATTTATGGATCATTTCTTCCTGCGCCTTCAGATCGTCAGCCACGTCTTTTTCAGTGAAAGAAATATTATGGCCCTTAAGATAATCCTTAAGCATCCTGCAATAGACGCAGGACGCAGTGGAATAAATGATAATCATGCTACTGGGGCTCCGATAAATTCCAAAAGGAAAAAATCACGATGAGAATGCCCATAAGGACGCTGTTCCAGGCGGCCAGATTATAGGCCGAGAAGCCCAAAATCCAGGGAGCGAGAATAAGCCAAAAGCCCAAAGCCACGACAGTCCAATCATTCCATTTCATCCCGTTAGAGAAAGGAAGCGTTTTAAACGATTCCTTAAATACCTTTTACCCATACCTGTTTTCAGATATTTTTCTCTTACTCTTGCATCGTGGTCGTTCATACAAGCTTCGTAATAGATAATGGTAAATGGTCCTCGCCCTTTAGTTGAAGTAATTTTATTTTCATTATGTTGTTTAAAACGCTTCCGTAAATCATTTGTTGAACCGGTGTATAAATTCCCATCTTTCTTGCTCTTGAGAATATAGGTATAAACCATAAGTAGATTCTCTAACGGGATAAATACTCTCTAATTATAACAAAAATCCCCCGAAAGGGGGATTTTGTTTTTTTTACCTCCGGAAGGACTGGGTCCTATCCCGATGGCAATTGCGGCAGAGTAATCTGTCCAATCTGGACGGATCCGGTTCAAAAGGCAATTCGGTGATTTCGGCATTGCACTTTGCGCACTGCCAATTTCCCTTGTAGGTTTGCCTCTGGAAGTTACTGCCGCCACTGCGGTTGTTGTTAAAATCCATTGTACTGAATACTTAACGACCTTTTTGGGCTAAGAATTCAACAAAATGGTTTGGATACTCACTTTGACGCTCACTAGCTCCGGCCTCTTTTATTTTTATTTTAAGGCCTGGGTTATGATAGCACTAACCTGTTCAAAAGGCAAGGCGCCCGGGATAACGGCTTTCTGCCCTTTATTGTTTATCACTATCGCGTAAGGCGTACCCTCCGCTCCCGAATTCAAAGCATCATTCGTATCGTTTTGAATTTTATCCTTGCCGTAATCCCCGGAAAGACAGGAATTAAAATCTTCCGTCTTCAAACCGATGCCGGAGGCAATCTTCGGAAGCTGGGCCGGGTCAAGGCCGTTATTGGACGGCGTGATTTCAAAAACTTTTTCAACGAACGCCCAGAATTTGTCATTCCCGCCAAGCTTGCCGGCGCATTCGGCCGCCTGTGCCTCATTTAGGGCCTTCGGGTGAAGCTGCGGAATTGGGTAATGGCGGAAAACTATAGCCACCTTGTCGCCGTAAGTACTAATCACTTGATTTAAGGTTGCTTGAAAATTTTTGCAGTATGGACATTCTAAATCCGTGTATTCCACTATTTTCACCGGCGCATCCAAACTCCCGAGAATGTGGTCATCCACGGAGATCGGTTTCATTTTTTCCGGCGAAGTCAGATTCCCTGCCGCACCCGAAAGATTCGCCGCCTGACTGTCCGTCTTTTTCCCGGCGTTGTAAACCACCGCAATCGCTATCATCAGACCGGCGATCAAAATACTTATCGGCATAATCAGGTCCCGCCGTGGCTTTTCCCCATTTTTTGTTTGTTCTTGTTCCATTGGAAAATTATGGTGGGCAGGATTTCAAAAGTCAATTTTACGTGGTAGCATTGAATTTAAGATTATGGGCACTTTAAAGAAAATTCTGCTTTTTTTGGGGGACGCCGCTATCCTGTATCTCTCGCTTCTCATCACCTTATTCATAAGGTACGGCTTCGGCGGCTATGATTCGTTCTGGAACGAGCACTTGGGGCCCTTCTCACTCGTTATTCTGATCTGGGTGATTGTCTTCCAAATTTCCGGCCTCTATGAAATCAAGAATCTGAAAAACGACGTCGGTTTCTTCAGGATATTGAGCGCCGCGATGGGCGTGAATATCTTGATTGCCATTGCCCTCTTTTATCTTTTCCCGTTCGGCATCGCCCCGAAAACGAATCTCTTCATATTCGCCGGGGTCGCCGCAATATTGGTTTCATTCTGGCGCTCCGCTTTCAATTCCCTTTCCGCCAAGATAACGCGAGAGACGGTCCTTATATTGAGCAAATCGGAAACGGCCGGGGAAATCTCCGAGTACCTCGCCAAAAATCCCCAATTGGGCTACTCGGTTTTAGAAAACGAAAACAACTGGGATAAGGCATCAATCCTAATCGCCTCCGGCTCCGAAAGCGATGGGGCAAGAAACGAGGCTATCTACCGCCAGATGCTCAAGGGAACGAGGATTATAAGCGTCGCTGCTTTTTACGAGCAGATTTTCGGGAGAACTCCGCTTAGTGAATTGGATGAGGACTGGTTTTTGGAAATCCTTGCCCAGAAAAGAAATTTTTATGAAATAATAAAGACCGTTTTTGAAACGCTCACGGCAATATTAATGCTTATCGCGCTCTCCCCGATTTTCCTAATCGTGGCCGTACTCGTGAAAATTTCATCGCGCGGACCGGCTGTTTATAAGCAAATAAGAAGCGGGAAAAACAACTCCGAGTTCACGCTCTATAAATTCAGAACAATGCGCGCGGACGCCGAAAAAACCGGGCCGCAGTGGGCCCAAACGAAAGACCCTAGGGTCACGCCCATCGGAAAATTTCTGCGCGCGACTCACCTTGATGAACTGCCGCAATTAATCAATATCATCAAAGGCGACCTGTCTTTCGTTGGCCCGCGGCCGGAGCGGCCGGAATTCGTGGAAATCCTGCGAAAAGAAATATCCTATTACGAGATAAGGGGTCTTGTGAGGCCGGGGCTCACCGGTTGGGCGCAGATAAACTACAAATACACCTCGTCGGTTGAAGACACCCGCAAGAAAGTGGAATACGACATTTTCTACATCAAAAACCGCTCGGTGATACTGGATATGGCGATTATGCTCAAAACCGCGAAATCGATTTTCGTAAATTCAAAATAAGATGATAAAAAGGATAAAATCGTTTCTCTTTGAAAATAAGAGCGTCAAGCAGACGGTCATAAAAAATACCATCTGGCTCACGGGCGGGACCGTTATCAGCCGCTTATTAAGGGCGGTGATGATAATCTATGCGGCGCGCATCCTCGGAACGGAGGGATACGGCGTTTTTTCTTACGCGCTTTCGCTTGCCGCCTTCTTCACGATTTTTTCCGACATAGGCCTTTCAGGTCTTTTAACGAGAGAACTTGTTAAAAATCCGGAAAAAGTAAAAAGCTATATCGCCACGACGTTCCGCATCAAATTGGTCATCACCGGACTGAGTGTTTTGCTCACGCTCTTCGCGATGCCGTGGCTCATAAAAATCGAGGCGGCAAAACCGTTGATACCCATAGTGGCTATTTTGCTTGCGCTCGATAGTTTGAGAGGTTTTGTTTTTTCAATCACCAGATCTCAAAATCGCATGGAAATTGAATCAGTGCTAAACGTGGTAACCGATGTTCTCATAACCGGCCTCGGGATTACGGCGCTTCTCTTAAGCCCTTCCCCCGAAACACTTTCAATAGCGTACACGGTAGGAATCGGTCTGGGTTTTGGGATTTCCATTATAGCGGTGCGTAAAATGACGCATGGTTTTTTTGAGGATTTTGACAAAACGCTCGTGAAACCGATTCTTTCTTCGGCTTGGCCTTTTGCGGTGATGGGCCTCCTCGGCGGGTTCATGATAAATATAGATACCATAATTATCGGCTGGTTCAGAAATGCCAGTGAGCTCGGGTTGTACGCCGCCGCTCAGCGCCCCGTTCAATTATTTTACCTTCTCCCGGCGCTCGTAAGCGCAAGTTTCTTTCCCATCATAAGCAGGTTCGCTCATGATGGGGCTTTGGAACGCACCAAAAACGCAATGGAAAAAATATGCGTTGGAGTGCTCGCAGTCGCGCTGCCCCTTACCATTGGCGGCATCATTCTTGGAAAACCGTTAATACAACTTCTTTTCGGCAGTGAATATCTCGGCGCCGCGCTCACCTTTCAGCTTCTTCTTATTACCACTCTCTTTGTTTTCCCGGGTGGAGTTATTGGCAACGTGATATTTGCCTACAACCGGCAAAAAATATTTCTTACAAGCGTTTCTTTGGGCGCGATCACCAACGTTGTTTTGGATCTCTTTCTAATCCCTCCTTTCGGCATCGCCGGCTCGGCAATCGCGACCATTGTCGCACAATTCATCGCTAATGGTTATGTGTGGTGGAAATTCAAAGAAACCGTGGATTTCAGCGTCATCCCGAAACTTGGCAGAATTGCGCTTGCGTCAATTTGCATGGGCCTCGCGGTTTTTACCGCGACTATTTTTCATTTTCATGTCATTTCCTCAACTATAATCGGCGTTATAACCTACGCCGCTCTTTTAATCATTTT
>JBEKSI010000034.1:0-6530 GCA_049997835.1 Minisyncoccia bacterium
TCGCATAATTTTTGGAAACAAAATAATCAAAAACAAGTCCGATTGGGATGAGCAAAGCGATGGAAATAATACCGAAATAGAGAAAACCCTTAATAAGCCCGATTATTACGCCGGCAACGCCGCCTAAAACGCCGCCCGCCCACCAGGATTTGGAGCGGCCAAGAATGCTGGCCAGCCAGATTGGCACGAAGAAAATCAGGAAGAACCAATCAAAACCCCTGCCTGAGTTTGAAGAACCCGAAGAAATATCTTCGCTGGGTATCACTTCCCCGCCGGAAATCGCGCCGATTATCTTGTCCGCCGCGCCGTTCAATCCGCCAGCGTAATCGCCGTTTTTAAAAGCCGGTGTAATTACATCTTGAATAATCCAATAGCTCTGAGCATCGGTTAAATCGCCTTCCAATCCGTAGCCGACCTCAATTTTAATCTTCTTGTCCTCTTTGGAAACCAGAATTAGAACGCCATTATCTTTTCCCTTCTGGCCAAGCCCCCAGTCCTTGAAAAGTTGGACGGCAAAATTTTCCACCGTATCGCCGCCAAGATTATTTACGATCGCTACCACCAAAGCATTGCCGGTATTTTTATTGAAATTATCCAGTTTCAACTCAAGCGCCTGAACTTGAGCGGGAGAAAGCATCTCGGCAAAATCGTTCACGGCGCCCTTCGGTGAACCAGGGTTTACATAAGCAAATGCAAAAAATGGCACTAATACAGCAACCATTGCCGCACCAACTGCTATTTTTTTGTTCGTATAAAAATTCATAGTTCAGATATTGGGGGTGCTATAATTAATTATAGCACCCCCTCTAAACACGCCACGAGAATTGTTTTCACTCTTTTCTCCCTAGAAGTTTAAAACTGAACCTGCGGGGCATTTTCCGCGCCGGCCTGGGCTTCAAAATAAGCGCGGGTCGCAAAACCAAAAACATTGGCAATGATGTTAGATGGGAATCTCTGAACTTTCGCATTGAAAGTCTTAACGAAATCATTAAAGCGCTGGCGTTCTACGCTCACGCGATTTTCCGTACCTTCCAGTTGCGCCATAAGCGTCTGGACGGTATCGGATGATTTTAAAGTCGGATAATTTTCCATCACGACGAGCAACCTTGATAACGCGGTTTCCACCTGGCCCGCGGCAACAGCTTTTTCATCTACCGTGGCGGCACTGCCATATTTCGTTCTCGCATTGGCAATCGCGTCAAAAATGGCCTGCTCTTGCTTCATCGCGCCCTTCACGGAATTAACAAGGTTCGGAATCAAATCCAAGCGCCTTTGGTATTGCGACTCCACCTGAGCCCACTGGCCGTTTATGGCCTCGCGCCCGTTTATAAAACTATTGTAAGTTCCAAAAACGTAAATAACGACCAAAAGAACGACGGCGGCTACGATCAATAAAGTTTTATTTTTCATATACAAGAATTATATCAAAAAAATAAGGCGATGTCTGTAAAACAGCACCGCCTTAGGGAAAATGTCCCCCTTCTGTGAGGAAGGTGGGGACGCGGGCCAGAGAGGGTTCGAACCTCTGACCTCAGTCTTATCAGGACTGCGCTCTAACCAACTGAGCTAATGGCCCACAAATGAAAAGATATGATATTCCCAAAATAAAATGGGGGCGTCGGAAGGAAAGGATTTGAACCTTCGACCTCTCCTGGTCGGAGCGCTCTAGCCAGGCTGAGCTACCTTCCGAAAAATGAACTGAGGGTATTTCTGACATCAATCAAGAAAGAGTCAATCAGAAAATTATTCACCGAATTTTTGGACGACTCGGCTATCCACAAATCCGCGAAAAGCGAATCAAAATCTATCCTGCGGCCCTCATGATATTTAAAAAGCTTTCGAGCTGGAGACAGGGATTGAACCTGCGACCTCTAGGGGGTTCTACAGCCTTCTGGAAGTAGACGAACCTAGCACTCTACCAACTGAGTTACTCCAGCGAAAACGAACTGACACTAGACTACCAAAACCAGGACGTTTGTGTCAATAACCGTAACTCTTTAAAGAAAATTCTTTTTCTTGAGCGAATATTGCCGGAGTAATTCTTAAAATTACCGAGCGAAGCGCGTAAATGAGCCAGGCCCCCCGACGAAAGGAGGCAGGGTGGCGAATAGCGCTAGAGCGAGGATAATTTTGAATTACGCAGGCCTATGAGCGAAAGGAAAAGAATTTTCTAACTTAATATCCTCCCATCCCGCCCGGCATACCTCCGCCCATTGGAGGTTCTTCTTTCTTGGGAATTTCCGTAACGCCCGCGCCAATCGTGAGATAGGTCGCGGCCACGGAGACGGCATTTGTAAAGGCAATTTTCGTAACTTTAAGCGGGTCAATAATGCCGGCGGCTTTCAGATCATCAATGTCATTCTTAAAAGCGTTGAAACCTTTCCATCTGTCCTCCGCGTTCCTGTTCTTCAGCTTATCAACAATCTTTCCGGGATTTTCCCCGCTATTCGCCACAATGGCGCTTAAAGGAGCTTCAGTCGCGTGCCTTAAAATTTTATGCGCCGCTTCTTCAACCGGAGAAAGGTTTTTATCATCATCTTTCAATTCCAAAGAATAGACGTTAAAAAGAGCGATGCCGCCGCCGGGCACGATTCCTTCTTCCATCGCGGCGCGCGTGGCCGCCACCGCGTCTTCCACGCGTTGTTTCAGCTCTTTCTGCGCAGATTCAGTCGGCGCGCCCACTTTGATGACCGCGACGCCGCCCGCGAGCTTACCCAGGCGTTCTTCAAGTTTTTCTTTGTCAAAATCCGAGTCCGTGGTTTTTATCTGGGCTTTAATCTGCTTTACCCGTTCTTCAATAACTTTCTTGTCGCCTTTGCCACCCACGATAACTGTCTTGTCTTTATTCGAGACAACGCGGTGCGCGTGACCCAAATCGTTCAACTCAATGCTTTCTATTTTCTTGCCTAATTCTTCCGAGATAAGATTCGCGCCAACGACCGCCGCTATATCCTGAAGCATTTCTTTTTTTCTGTCGCCGAAGCCGGGCGCCTTAACGGTCAAAACGTTGAAGATGCCGCGGATTTTGTTCACGACAATCGTCGCAAGCGCTTCGCCGTCTACTTCTTCGGCAATAATCAAAAGTTCTTTTTTGCCGCTCCCTACCACTTTTTCCAAAAGCGGAAGCAAATCGCCAATGGCGGAAATTTTCTTGTCAGTCACCAGAACATACGGGTCTTCCAGCACCGCTTCCATTCTTTCCTGGTTCGTCACCATGTATTGCGAAATATAGCCGCGGTCAAACTGCATCCCTTCCACAAGTTCGTAGGAATTTCCGATGGTGTTGGAATCCTCAATCGTAATCACGCCGTCGCGTCCGACTTTGGATATTATCTCGGCAATCAGCTTTCCAATCGCCGCGTCTTTGGCCGAAAGCGTTGCCACTTCCTGGATTTTCTTATTGTCGTTTATTTCTTCCTTCTGACTTTGGAGCGCTTTCACTATCGCCTCGCTGCCTTTTTTGAGCTCTTCGGCGAGCTGAATGACATTAAAACCTTTTTCACGGATGGCCTTTTCGCCTTCTTCTATCATTGAGTGCGCCAAAACGACGGCCGTCGTGGTGCCATCTCCCACGATATCGTCGGTCTTATCGGACGCCTGTTTCAAAAATTCGGCGCCGAGATTTTCATATTTATCTTCCAGTTCAATTTCTTTCGCCACCGTCACGCCGTCAAAAGTAACCTGCGGGGTTCCATAACCCTTTTCAATCACGACCGCCCGGCCGCGGGGACCCAAAGTCATCCGGACCGCCTCGGCCAGCTTATCTATCCCCTTTTTCATCGCCACGCGGGCGTCTTCGTTGAATAAAATTTGTTTGCTCATAAGCGAATTAATCAATTATTGCTAATATATCATCCTCGTCGCCAACCAGATATTTCTTTTTCTCAACTTCAATTTCATCCGGACCGTATTTCTTAAACAGTACTTTGTCGCCGATTTTGACCGACATCGGGATTCTCTCGCCTTTTTCATTCAGCTTCCCGGGGCCGACGGCGATAACCGTGCCCTGCATCGGCTTTTCTTTTTCCGCCGTATCCGGCAAAACTATCCCCGACTTCGTCACCGCTTCTTCCGTAAGCGGCTCAATGAATAAATGATTTGATAAAGGTTTAAAATTCATACGCTTATTAGATGTATTTTAGAAAAAATGGGCATTTTGTCAATAATTATAAAAATCCCTACAATCAGAATATGAGCGTTGATTGGATAGAAAAAACTCCAAAAGACGGCCTTATCCGCCGGGCCTATAAATTCGCCGAAGAGGCCCACGTGAACGAGAAGAGGCTGAGCGATGAACCTTACATAATCCATTGCGTGGCAGTGGCTAAATCGGTTTCCGAATGGAATTTGGGCGAAGCGGCCGTTGCGGCCGCTCTGCTTCATGATGTCGTGGAGGACACGGATTATTCAATAAAGGACGTGGAAAAAGAATTCGGCCCGGAAATATCCTTCCTCGTCGACGGTCTCACCAAGCTCACATCCATAAAATATCCGGAGAACGTGGATTCTGAAAGCTTGAGAAAACTGTTCATCTCTTCAGCACGGGATTTAAGAATCCTTCTTATAAAACTGGCCGACCGGCTTCACAATATGAGGACTCTGAACTTCCTGCCGCCGGAGCGGCAGAAGAAATTCGCCTGGGAAACGACGGAAATTTATGCCCCGCTCGCCTACCGCCTCGGCATGCAGAAACTTTCGGGCGAACTGGAGGATATGGCTTTCCCGTACATCCATCCGGAAGAATACCGCTGGCTTATAAAAGAAATCAAAGACGACTATGCCGAACGCCAAAAATACGCGCAAAAAATTGTGCCGCTCGTCATAAAAACACTCAAGGAGCGCAACATAGAGCCGATAAAAGTTGATTCCAGAGCTAAACGTTATTTCAGTTTATATAAGAAACTCCTGCGCTACGACATGAATATGGAAAGAATAAATGATTTGGTAGCTCTTCGTATTATTGTAAAAACAACTGAGGATTGCTACACAACCCTGGGTATTATTCATCAACTCTGGCAACCTGTTCCAAACCGCTTTAAGGACTACATTGCGCGCCCGAAACCAAACGGCTACCGAAGCCTGCACACAACGGTCTTCGCCATGGAAAATAAAATTCTGGAAATCCAGATCCGCACGCAAGAGATGCATGAGGAGAATGAGTTTGGCATCGCCGCTCATTGGGCTTACCAACAAATTAAAAGTTCAGCAAATAAATGGAAAAATTGGTCTGGTATAAAAAATAAAAATGAACTCCTGTGGATGGAACAACTTCAAAACTGGCAGAAATCCTTCGGCGATGAACGGGATTTTTTGGAATCTCTTAAAATGGACTTTTTCAAAGAGAGAATTTTTGTCCTGACACCCCAAAACGACATTGTTGATCTGCCGACTGGCGCGACGCCGGTTGATTTCGCCTATCGTATCCACTCAGACGTTGGTAATGAATGCGTGGGCGCCAAAGTGAACGGTAAAATCACCCCGCTTGATTACGAACTTCAGACCCGCGACGTCGTGGAAATCATCACGCAAAAAAACAAAAAACCGTCTGAGGACTGGCTCCGGTTCGTAAAAACCACGCTCGCCAAGAAACAAATTAAAGATTCGCTCCGCACCGGAAAAAACAATCTGAAAAAACGGCTTGTTGCGCCGCATATTGAATTTAAAATAGTGATTGAAGACCGGCCGGGCTTCCTAAAAGAAGTGACGACTGCTTTTGCCGAATCCAAAACTAACATCACCTATCTTCAGAGCCAGACAGATCACCGGATGGCGTTCTGCACCGTCATTGTGCGCTGCAATCTGCTGCCTAATGAAAAAATCCAGAAGCTGCTCCTTAAATTAAAGAAATTAAATGGCACTAAAGAAGTAAATTATAAAACCGTCCGGTAACATTTACTCGCCGGATTCCGGCCCGAGCAATTTCTGGAGAACGCCGTGCCACTCTTCGTCCGAATAGAATTCTATCGCTATTCTGCCCTTCCCCCCGTTTTTAACTATCTTAATCGGCGCGCCTAAACCCTCCTCAAGTCGTTTCTTCCAATAAATTGTTTCTGGATCGGCGATTTCAATTCTTTCCGTTTCTTTTTTCGCCGCCCGGACGCTCAATTTTTGGGAAATGATATTTTCAAAAATCCGCCGCTGCTCTTCCATGTTCTGAACGCCCAGAAGAGCGCGCGCCTGGGATTCGTTCAATTTGTTTTGTATCAGGGCTTCCTGCGCGAAAGACGGAAGATTCAGAAGCCGCATTGTGTTTGCGACGACCTCGCGGCTCTTCCCCACGCGGATGGCGATTTCTTTTTGCGTTAATCCGAACTCGTCCTGAAGCCGCGAATAGGCCTTGGCGGACTCAATTGGGTTAAGGTTGTGCCGCTGAAGATTCTCTATTAAAGCCAGTTCCAGCTTAGTGCGATTCGTATCCTCCTTCCTGATAATAACCGGCACTCTTTCCAAGCCGACCTGTTTTGCGGCGCGCAGGCGCCGTTCGCCGACGACAAGCTGGTACTCAACATCGGTACCTGTTTCGGTTTCTT
>JBEKSI010000035.1:0-5884 GCA_049997835.1 Minisyncoccia bacterium
AGAAGATTTTTCAAAATATTGAAGGAAAAAACGGCGGGGTTCACGGTAATAGAACTTTTGGTCGCGATTTCAATTTTTGCCGTGATAGTTACTTTAGCGGTAGGCGCTTTCATTCAGGCGCTTCGGGCCGAACGCCGCCTACTCGCTCTTTCAAGCGTCACTAATAATGCCAGTTTGGCGCTCGAGGAAATAATGCGGGAAGTAAGAACGGGATATTTATTTAATGACGGTACGCTGGATACGAATCGGGTTGTTTGCGCCGGAAACGCGAACGGAGAAAAGAATTTATATTTTAAAAGCCAAGCCCAGGGTTCAAGCGGAATAATTTCTTATTCTTTGGACGCGAACGGGAATGGCGGGAATTATCTGAAGAAAACGATTAACGATTTGTCGGGGGGTTTAACTTCATCAAAGATCACGGCGGATAACGTAAATGTCACCGACTTATGTTTTATTGTAAGGCAGATGAGCAGTCAGGGAAATATTAATTCAACCCAATGTTATCCCTGGCGGGTAACGATCCTGATGACGGTGGACGCTTACCCGGCCGGTTCTTCGGTAAACCCGATGAATTTAGAAACCACCGCGAGTTCCCGAATCCTGCCTGGGGAGCTGCCAAGAAGCGATAAAGTTGGAACAGCCGCGGGAAATTGCGCGTTATGAAGATGAAATTAAAAAACAATTCAGGTCAGGCGATGGTTCTTACGACCGTAATACTGGGCGGGTTAATGCTCGTCGCTACTTCCGTTGCTGGTCTTCTGATGTTTTACCAGTTAAAACAGGCGAGTGAATCGGCTTCTTCCGCCGCGGCGATTTTCGCAGCAGACGCGGGACTTGAAGTCGATCTGGATTGCTATTTCCGCAGTTTGGAAATCCCGCCCGTGCCCGTTCCGGGGCAAAGCTACTGCTCGCGCGAAGTCACTTATGAAAATGGCGCCCGATCCAATTCCTCGCTTTCTTTTTCTTTTAATGCTTCCACTCCGCCGCAAATTATCGGATTTACCGTCACGAGCTACGGCTTTTCCGGACAGGCCGTGCGTGTCTTGGAAAACAGTTTTTCCACGTTAAAATAGCCGATTATGGAAAGAAAAGAAGCAAAGGAACGTCTCCGCAAATTAAGGGAAGAAATCAATCGCTATCGCTACGCTTATCACGTTTTAGATAAGGAGATTATCTCGGCGGAGGCGCTGGATTCCCTGAAAAAGGAATTATTTGACTTGGAAGCGCGCTTTCCGGACCTTATTACGCCTGACTCGCCGAGCCAGCGGGTAGAAGGAAGACCTCTTAAGGCGTTCAAGAAGGTCCGCCATGAAAGACCGATGCTCTCCTTTGATGATGCTTTTTCTCTGGAGGACATGCGCGACTGGTTCTCGCGTTTGGAAAATTTCCTGAAGCGGAAAGTAAAACCCGAATTTTACTGCGAACTCAAAATAGACGGCTTAGCGATAGAGTTAGTTTATGAAAACGGTATTTTCGTTCAGGGTTCCACGCGCGGCGATGGCGTAATAGGCGAAGACGTAACCCAAAATCTTCGTACTGTGGAGGCAATACCACTTAGAATAGAGAACACCGACCCGAAACGCCCAATACCCAGACGGCTCGTGGTCCGCGGCGAGGTTTTTATAACAAAAAAAGAATTCAACCGGATAAATAAGGAGCAGGCAAAGAAGGGCGGGAAACTCTATGCGAATCCGCGGAATATCGCGGCCGGTTCCATTCGTCAATTGGACCCGAAGATAATCGCCGCCCGCAAGCTGGATTCTTTCCAGTACGCCATCGTATCGGATTTGGGTCAGGTGAAGCATGAGGAAGAGCACGAGATTTTGAAATCATTCGGCTTCAAAACTAATCCCTGGAACAAGCTGGTCCACTCGCTTGATGAGGTTTTTAAATTTCGCGATCATTGGGTAAAGGAGCGCGAAAAAATACCGTACGAGATAGACGGAACGGTGGTCATCATAAATGATAATCTTACGTTTGAAGCGGGTGGCGTTGCGGGGAAATCGCCGCGCGCGGCCATCGCCTATAAATTTTCGCCTCGCGAGGCTGAAACGGTAGTGGAAGACATAAAAGTCCAGGTGGGCCGCACCGGAGCTCTCACGCCAGTCGCGGTAATGCGTCCGGTGGGGGTGGGAGGAATAACGATAACTCATGCCACGCTCCATAATTTTGACGAGATAGAAAGATTAGGATTGAAGATTGGCGATACGGTCATTATCTCCCGGGCAGGCGATGTAATACCGCAAGTGACAAAAGTGCTAAAAAATCTTCGAACGGGCGGGGAAAAAAAATTCCGCGTTCCGGCAAATTGCCCCGTGGACGGCTCAAAAATAATGCACGAAGGGGCCATCTATCGCTGTTCCAATCCCCGTTGCGGCGCGCGCCATCAAGAACAGCTCTCTCATTTTGTCTCTCGCCGGGCCTTTGATATTCGGGGATTAGGCGGGAAAATAATCGTTCGGTTTCTGGACGAGGGATTAATAGCGGACGCGGGAGATATTTTCAGCCTCAAAAGAGGCGATATTGAAATCTTGGAGCGTTTCGGGGAGAAATCGGCGGAAAATATCGTGAGAGAGATAGGAGAAAAGAAAAAAATAACTCTCGCTAGATTCATATACAGTTTAGGGATATTGAACGTGGGAGAAGAAACAGCCATAGATTTGGCCAAGCAGTTTCCGGCTTCGTCCGTAAGCGAGTTTTTAAACAAATATTCTCGCCTTTCAAAAGAAGATTTGGAAAATGTGCGCGATATCGGGCCTAAGGTATCGGCGAGCATTTACGATTGGTTCCGCGAATCAAGAAACTTGGAACTTTTGCGGAAGCTTAATAAGGCCGGTGTAGCCATCATTAGGGAATATCGCGCCAAGGGGGAGCAAAAACTTTCCGGAGAAACATTCGTTCTGACCGGTTCACTTTCTTTAATGAGCCGCGATGAAGCCAAGGAAAAGATACGGGCTTTAGGGGGAGAGGTTTCGGAAAGCGTCTCGTCTAAGACGAATTATGTCGTGGCGGGCGATACTCCCGGTTCAAAGCTGGATAAAGCCAAAAAACTAGGCGTGAAAATTTTAAGAGAAAAGGAGTTTTTGGAGATGCTTCATTGACATTAGTGTTGTTAATTTCTATTGTATTGTATATCCATGTACGAAATATTGCCGCGAGAAAACCAAATAGGAGAAAAAGCTAAGGAAATAATTAGATTAGATAAAACACTTTTTGACAGGATAGATAATCTTCTTAAGGAGACTCCTCCGGGAGAGGACCGCGAACTTCTTGAGCAAATATTAACTTCAGCAAAAAAGAAATCTTTTGAATATACGGAAGAAGCCCTTGATATGATTCTAGATAGTGAAAAACACCCAGAGAAAGATGAAGGGAGCAAGGAAGAAAATAATAAAAAGTCACACGACGTGAATAATGCGTTCGTTAATATAGACTCAATGCTTAGGGTTCTTAACATACCCAATAATTGGCCGTCCGATTACAGAGTGTCTCAACCTTTGTATAAAGTTGCGGCGCTGGATTATGTTATCCGACACGCTTTGGATTATGAGAAAAGGGTGCTTAACGGCCAGGAAGACAAAAAAGAAGTTTTAGATGATATGAAACTTACTCAAGCCATTGATGTGGAATACATGGAAGACCATATTATAAACAAAATTAATAATCTTCCGACAGGAGTGAAAAACAATCTACTTTTAGTTGAAAAAACTCAATGATTTCAAAAAAAGACCTGGAAAAATTAGCCGGATTGGCGCGGATGGATTTAAAGAAAGACGAAGAAGGAAAGCTCCTTAAAGATTTGAGCAAAATCTTGGACTATTTTGAAGAACTTAAGGGGGTGGATACCGAAAACATCCCGCCGCTTTCGGGCGGAACGCAGATGGAGAACGTTTTTCGGGACGATGGGAGCGAACCTGTTTTAGGTAAAGAAAAAGCAGTCGCTGAATTTCCCGAGGAAAGCGGCGGGTTTCTGAAAGTCCCACCCGTGTTTTAATCCCTCACTCTTCAAGGATCGCGTCAGTTAATAAGAAGATTGAATATATGAATAACCAAACAATGAATTTAAGAACAAAAGATAAATCGTTTCTTTGTCGCGAAACGAGATTAATCCTTGAAGGGTGAGGGATGGATTTTTCAAATCTCACGATAAAATCTTTTCACGAAGGACTGAAGAATAAGAAATTTTCCGCCTTAGAGGTCGCCCAAAGTTTTTTAAACCGGATAAAACAAGAAGATGGCAAGATTCACGCCTATCTCTTACTTTTGGAGGAAGGCGCCCTCGCCCAAGCGGAGAAGGTTGATTCAATTCTCGCGGCCGGGAAGGAAATCGGACTTCTCTCGGGCGCGCCGCTTGCGCTTAAGGATAATATGCTGGTTTCCGGCTTCAGAGCGACGGCCGCGTCGCGCATTCTTGAAAATTACGTTTCCAGCTACGATGCTACGGTGGTAAAAAAATTAAAAAATGAAGGCGCGGTTATTTTAGGTAAAACCAACATGGATGAGTTCGCGATGGGTTCTTCCACCGAGAATTCCGCCTTTAACGTGACGCATAATCCTTACGATTTAGAGAAAGTACCGGGCGGTTCTTCGGGCGGTTCGGCGGCGGCGGTTGCCGCTGGGATGGCGTTGGGAGCGCTCGGTTCGGATACCGGCGGTTCAATTCGCCAGCCGGCGGCTTTTTGCGGCGTGGTGGGTCTAAAACCTACCTATGGCAGCGTTTCGCGCTCAGGATTGATGGCTATGGCTTCAAGTTTGGATCAGATTGGGCCTTTCGCCAAGACCGTGGAGGACGCGGAAATAATTTTCAACGCAATCAGAGACAGCGACCCGCTTGATGCAACGAGCCGGAATTTTGATTTTTCCCCCGCGAAAGATCTTGAAAAGATCAAGAATCTAAAGATCGGATTGCCCAAAGAATATTTTATCGGCGGGTTGAGCGACGAGGTAAAAAACGGAGTGGAAGAGGCGATAGCGAAGCTCAAGAGTTTAGGGTTTAAATTCAAGGAAATCAGTTTGCTGCATACAAAATATGCTCTCTCGGCTTATTACATTATTATGCCGGCTGAGGTGAGCGCGAACTTGGCGCGTTTTGACGGGATTAGATATGAACGCGGCGTAGATGCGTCAAAATTAATAGATATTTATTTAAAAACGAGGGGAGAAAAATTCGGCGCGGAAGTTCGCCGCCGGGTTCTCTTAGGAACCTTCGTGCTCTCGGCGGGATATTACGATGCCTATTACGCGAAGGCGCAAAAAGTGCGTCGGCTGATTCAGAATGATTTTTTGGAGGCCTTCAAGGAAGTGGACGTAATTCTCACGCCCGTTACGCCCACCCCCGCCTTCAAAATCGGGGAGAAAGCGGATGATCCGCTCGAAATGTATCTCTCGGATATTTTTACAATCTCCGCTAATCTAGCCGGCTTGCCGGGTGTTTCTATCCCGGTTAAGAAATATAAAATCGGCGGGGGAGAATTGCCGGTGGGCTTTCAGCTTATCGGCAAGCACTTCCGCGAAGCGGATATTTTAGGAGTAGGAAAGATGTATGAGAGTAACTAAGAACTAACAACTTTAATCTGAAAACTAATAACTAAAAACCGGTGCTATAATTAATTATAGCACCGGTTTTCTTTTGCGCAGTTGGCGGAAGCGAACATCGCTAAATTAAGTGCTTATCGTAGCTTTAACGAAGAAGTGCGCAGCCGGCCGGAATTGAACCGGTAACCCCCGCCGTGACAGGGCGGTGCTCTAACCAATTGAGCTACGGCTGCATATTTAAATTTTAAATTTCTATTAAATCCTGTTGCGGGGGCAGGATTTGAACCTGCAACCTTCTGGTTATGAGCCAGACGAGCGACCGGATTGCTCCTCCCCGCAAACGCATATT
>JBEKSI010000036.1:0-5162 GCA_049997835.1 Minisyncoccia bacterium
AGGAAAAATCTGATTCTCGCGGGCGTCGGATTGGGCATCGCCCTTCTTCTTAAATTCTCAACCGTGCTTCTTGTCCCGATCTTGGGTCTCATTATGTTTTTCTTCTGGCTCGGAGAAGCTATCCGCAAATCACCCAACCGTAATTTATTCAGATGCATTTGGGATTTGATTCTCATATTTTTAATCGCAGGCATCGTCGTTTACGCCGTTTATTTTGTCTTTACCCTAAACTATCCCGCCGCGCGGCAACTGAGCGACACCACCCAAATTCTTCAGGGTTTCCAGCCGCAATGGCTCAGTAATTTGAACATTAAACTTACTCAAAATTCATTTACCCGCCCTATCGCCCAGTACTCTCTGGGAATTCTGATGGTGCTCCAGCGTTCCTCCGGCGGGAACACCTCATATTTCCTTGGTCACGTTTCCAACTCCGGCTGGTGGTATTACTTCCCCGTCATATTCCTGCTTAAAGAATCTTTGCCGGCACTCTTTCTTCTTTTAACGGGTTTGCTTTTCGGTCTGAGAAAAACCGTCGCGAAAACCTTCAGCAAAAGTTTGTTTAAAAATTTTGCCGACTACATTGGAACGAACCTGGCTGAATTCGGCATGATTGTCGCAATCGTAATTTATTGGGCCTACAGCATCAAAAGCCCGCTTAACATCGGCTTCCGGCACATTCTCCCAACCATACCCTTCATGTATATGCTTGCCGCAAGCGCGCTCAAAAATTGGCCGGCCTGCTCAGGGAAGTTCACCGAAAAAACTCAAAAAATCTTCAAATACGGCTTCATTTCCATCGCGCTTATCTTCACTGCCTGGGAAACTTTCGCGGCTTACCCTTACTTCCTTTCGTATTTTAACGAGATCGGCGGCGGCACGATGAATGGTTATAAATACGCGGTGGATTCCAATTACGACTGGGGGCAGGACTTGAAACGACTGGAGAGCTTCGTTAAAGAAAATAACATACAAAAAATCGCCGTGGATTATTTCGGCGGCGGAGACATTAAATATTACCTCGGAGACGCGGCGGAAACATGGCATTCCAACAGTGGCAACCCGATAGACAAAAACATTGAGTGGCTCGCGATATCAGCCGAGTTCCTCCAAAACTCCGTCCAGCCATCGGATGAAAGCATCGGCCGCAAGCCGGACGAGACCTACGGTTGGCTCCAGGCTCTGCGCCCCGTCGCTCCAGGTATGGGCAACGTTCCCGCACCCGATTACCGCGTAGGCACCTCAATATTCGTTTATCACCTATAAGATTTCTTTTAGAGACCCAGCACACTAAGAAAAAGTGTGCGCTCCGGGGCGCTAGCCCAAGTCTTACCCACTTTTTCCCAGCGTGCTGGGTCTCTCCTAATATTTTCACCATTATGAGCCCCGCCCGTGTTTCCTGAAGCAACTCTCGGAGCCCCGACGGCTTGGTCGCCTGAAAGGCGCGTCGGGGCGAGAGCGTAGTGGTGCGCTTTGCCGCAGGAGCAAAGCGACACCCGGTGCTGAAGGGAATACGGGCGGGGCGAATGTCCTACTTGTAATAAATCCTATTTGGAACGCGGAAATCTATAAACGGAACTTTGCTGAAATCAATCTTGGTTTTGAGGTTCTTGAGGATTGAGTCAAAATCAGCCGGCGTGAAATCCAAGCTGAAATAAATTTCCGGTCCGTTCGCGATCTTCGCGGTCCACTCTCGAAACAGGAGTGTTTTCAGCTCCACTCCCGCCACTTTTAGGTTATTCCGGTTCAGCGCCTCAATCGCCGATTTAATATTTGAAAACCACTCACTGTTTGAAAAAAGCGGCTGGCCAAGCAGAAACATTCTTATGTTGGAATCGGAAATCTTAAGAAGCAGGGAGCCCGAAACATCCGGCACGTTGGAAAAAATCGTTCCATTTTCATCCAGACCATAACACCCGCCCGAAGCGCCGCAGATAATGCCCCATAATTTTCTCCGTTCCGCGTTTAGCTTCACGGAGCGGCTGAACAGATCTACCTCGTCCGAGATATTATTAATGCCCGGGAATTTGTGTATATTTTCCGGCAAACCGCTTAATTTCCAAAAAAGAATGTTATCCGGCCCCAGCCAGGCCCCGAGACGGCTTCCCGCCATCTGGGTCTTGAGCGCACTTAAAATCTCCTCACCCGAAGCGCCGGGTAAATCCGGCGCGCTGAAATTTTTAACCGTGAGCCACGGCGAATTTAGAATAAAATAAAGAAGCCCGATAACGCACGCAAGCAGGAAAAACAAAGAACCCAAAACAATCCAAAACCTAAGGCGGCTCCGCTTTTTTCTGAAATCCGAATGAGTTGAATAGTGTTCCGATGACATTTAATAAACCCTTACCGGGAATGAATAATAATTGCTTGAAACGCTGTTCCCGACCGTCACGTTTACCGGATAATCTCCCGCGTCTTTCCAAACATGATGGAGAATAGTAATATTCCCCGCCGTTGTCGCTCCCTGGTCTTTATTGCCGTCTCCCCAATCCACCTTATAAACCTGGCCGCTATTGATGGAAAGCGAGAAATCGCTTTTTACCGGGATGATAATCGTTGCGGGCGGCGGCGGAATATCAAAAACGGAGCTCGTTGGGGTTGTTATGTTCCCGGAAGGCACGGCATTCTCCGCGCTCCCCGATTGTATCGTTGGATTAACAGCTGAACCGGGAACAGCCGGCAAAGAAGTTGTGGCGCCGGATAAGCTCATCCCGGCTGAATAAATCTGTTCGCCCACGCTTCCGATAAAACTTCCTATTTGATTTTTTAAAACTGAACCGGCCGCGCTCTTCGTGCTACTCACGGCGGATTTAGCATAGTCGCCGGCTTTCCCTAAAACTGTCTTACCCAAAGAAGATGCCTGATTCGCGATGTTTCCAGTTGAGATATCTTCCTTCAGCCAATTTTGATAGGCATAATAGCCTCCATAAACTACTCCACCAGTAATTGCAATCCAAAAAACATATTTCAGGAGAGTTCTCATTACACTTATTCTACAAAACTAATCAGTAAAACAAAAACGAGAAATAAAACCCCAAATCTCTTCACGAGCGAGCGTGCCGGAGCGGGGCTTTAAATTATCCGAGCGAACCTCGTTGCGAGACAGGACCCCCGACCGTATGGGAGGTAGGGTGGCGAGCAGAGCGTGAGCGAGGAAATAATTTAGACCCGCAGAGGTTTGCGAGCGAGAGGAGAGATTTGGAGTTTTATAGACCTATCTCTTTTTTACCTACGTAATCCTGAAGCGCTTTCGGCACCATTATTGTCCCTTTCTCCGTCTGATAATTTTCCAAAATCGTGATGATTGTGCGGCCGATGGCAAAAGCCGTGCCGTTCAAAGAATGGAGAAGCTCTTTTTTACCGCCCTTCGTTTTATATTTGGCATTTATGCCACGTGTTTGGAAATCGGTAGTGTTGGAACACGAACCGTTTTCGCGATAGATGTTTTCCGACGGCAGCCAAGTTTCAATATCAAACTGCCGCGCGTCAGTCCAACCCATATCGCCCGTGCAGATTTCCACGATTCGGTACGGCAATTCCAGCGCCTGCCTCATTTTCTCCTGCATAGAAACGAGGAAATCGTGTTCTTTCTCGGAATTCTCCGGCTTCACAAACGAATACATTTCAACTTTATCAAATTGATGCACGCGCAGAATTCCCCTCGTGTCTTTTCCGTAAGAGCCGGCTTCGCGCCGGAAGCAAGTTGAAAATCCGACGTAGCGGCGGGGCAAATCTTTTTCTTCAAGCACTTCATTTAATTGAAGTGGCCCCAGGGTGTGCTCGGCGCTTCCCACGAGATATAAATCATCCTTCGGCAGATAATACTTGTCTTCTTTTTGGTCCCCGGCCAATCGCCCCATGCCGGTATAAACTTCCGGCTTTATCATCACCGGCGGCACGACGGGGATGAATCCTTCCTTAACAAGCATGTCAAAAGCCAACCGTACCAAACCGAACTCCATAAGCGCCGCTTCTTTCATTAAATAACCGAAACGGCTGCCGGAAACCTCGCCGGCTTTTTTCACGTTTATGAGTCCAAGGTTCTCTCCTAACGTGAGATAGTCCTTTGGCTTAAAGCTGAATTTAGGCTTCTCCCCGACTTCCCGGATGACTTTGTTTTCGGTCTCGTTTTTCCCGACCAAAGTATGTTCAAACGGAATGTTCGGCAACTTATTCAAAATATCATCGCGCTTCAAACCTAACGCATCCCGCTCGATTTCAATATCCGCGATCCTTTGTTTTAAAATCTGAGCGCGACTTATAAGGTCTTCTTTGGGGCCTTTTGAAAGTTCTTTGGAAAGGGTGTTTTGTTCCGCTTTAAGTTCCTCAATCGCTTTGACCTTCGTCCGCCACTCTTCGTCCACGCGCAAAAACTTGTCCACTAATTTCGGGTCAATTTTCTTCTTTTCCACTCCTTGTTTTACTTTCTCCGGATTCTCCCGGATCAGGTTTATATCAAGCATATTTTTATTTGGGTTCTTCTCTCATTAACGGAAAGAATACCGCTTCCCGGACGGGCTTGTCCATTAAAACCGCGAAGAATCTTTCGGACATACCGAAGCCGGCCGCGGGCGGCATTCCGTATTCCATTGCCGTGAGATACTCCTCGTCCAACCGCTGAGCTTCATTGTCGCCCTCCGCCCGGAGCGCCATCTGGCTTTCAAACCTTTCACGCTGGTCAATCGGGTCGTTCAGTTCCGAAAATCCTTTACCAAGTTCCGTGCCGTAGGCCATAATCTGCAGACGTTCCACTCGCCGCGGATCTTCGGCAAAACGCTTCGCGAGCGGCTCTACTTCCATTGGCGGATTCACGAGAAAGCCCGGCTCAATTAACTTCGGCCGCACCGTTTTTTTGTAAATCAAGTCAATCAAACGGCCGCGTCCGGCGAACTTTTCGTATTTAAGTCCCAGCGCGTCGGCTTTCTTTTTTAATTCGGCATCGGAGACGACATTCAAGTCCAGCCCCGCGTCTTTCTTGAAAAGTTCGTAGTAATCGTAAATCTTCCACTTTTTACCCCAGTCGGCCTCCGTCCCCCGGCTTTTTATTTTAAGCGTGCCGAACGTCTCTTTTATGACCTTCCGGAACATTTTCTCTAAAAATTTCATCAGTATCCGATAATCGGCGTAAGCCCAGTAAAATTCCATCTGGGTGTAATCCTGAAGGT
>JBEKSI010000037.1:0-5160 GCA_049997835.1 Minisyncoccia bacterium
TTTCCTCTCCACTCACTCCATCTTTCTACGGAACTCCTCCTTCATGTTTCAGAAGATCGGCGGTTTCTGTGTCATACTTTTTCCCATCAATTATTTTCTTCATTTTCTTTTTCCTTTTGTTTGTTTGGCGGGGTTTGATTATCGCGCGAAGCGCCCCGGATCTGTTCGGTCGACTTTTTGGAACGGGTTTCATGACGCTCGTCGGCCTTCAGGCGTTTACCCACATTGGGGCGAATTCCGGGCTGATTCCTCTTACGGGCGTACCCTTGCCTTTTATAAGTTACGGCGGAACAGCTCTCGCAGTTTTTTTGACCTTGAGCGGAATCGTAGTTAATATTTCAATGAGGAAATAATTATGAATCAGCGGAGCAAACCAAAAAAGTGTGCGCTCCGGGCCGCTAGGCCAAGTCCTACCCACTTTTTTGATTTACTCCACTGATATTTTTATTTTAAGTTTAGAGTTTAAATTTTTATGCGGACAAAAAGAATTTTATTGACGGGTGGCGGAAGCGGGGGACATGTTTTCCCGCTTTTGGCCGTTGCCGACGAACTTAGGCAAAAAGATTATTCCGATCTGGAAATTTTTTATCTCGGCCCGAAGAGCCTGATTAATCAGGAATTTATCACCAGGGACATCCCTGTTTATGGAATCGCTTCTAGTAAACTGAGGCGTTATTTTTCTTTTTTGAATTTTATTGATATTCCTAAATTTTTTTGGAGTTTAATCCAGGCGCTATTCCGCCTGTATGTTTTAATGCCGGACGTTGTTTTTTCAAAAGGCGGCCCGGGAGCCCTAGCCGTGGTTTTAGCGGCAAAATTCTATTTCATCCCGGTGATCATTCACGATTCCGATTCAGTGCCCGGATTAACGAATAAATTATCGTCCAAATTCGCCAAGCGCGTGGGCGTGGCTTTTGAATCCGCTGCCGTTTATTTTGATAAGAACAAGGTTTTTATTTCGGGAAATCCCATCCGGGCGTCTTTAATGAGAGATATACCGCCGCTTTCCGTCGCTAAAACCAATCTCAGGCTCAAAAAAGACGAGCCGCTGATTTTCGTCTGGGGCGGTTCGCAGGGCGCGGAACGCATTAATCGCTTTGTGTTTGATAATCTTGATGCCCTGCTCAAGAATTTTCAGGTCTATCACCAGGTAGGGGAGAAGAACCTCATGGAAGCGCAGTCGGTCGCCCAGTCGTTGCCGGCGGATTTCAAGGAGAAATACAATTTTGCCGGATTTATGGACGCAAACGGAATAAAAACCGCGCTTTCGGCCTCCGATATTGTTCTTGCGCGGGCCGGTTCCGGCTCCATATTTGAGATCGCCGCCTTCGGCAAGCCGTCAATTTTAATCCCGCTTGAGGAATCAGCCAATAATCACCAGAAGGCGAATGCTTACGAATTTGCCAGAGCCGGCGCGGCAGTGGTTGTGGAAGAGGCCAATTTTACGCCGAATATTGTCATTGTTCAGATTGAAAATATCCTGAAAGACAAGAATAAATACGAAGCGATGGCGCTCTCCGCCCGAAAATTCGCCAAGCCGGAGGCGGCGAAAATTATAGCGGGGGAAATTTTAAAATTGACTAATCATTGATAGTTTAATAATATTTAGATAGTCAAATAATCTTGTTTAACAAAAAAAGAAAGTGAGGGTAGTAAAATGTTACCAGGTGGATGTGTTAGAGATTTAGATCATTGTGATTGCGATTGTCATACCCACACGGGTACCGTGCATTGTGTGCCATGTTGTGGTTCGTGCAGGTGGTGTGGTGAGTCAAGAATCATATCAGTATCTATTCATGAAGATCGGTGTGAAAAGAATCCGAAGAATAAAAAGAAGAAGAACTGAATTGTGGTCAAAGGGTTAAAGCCGTGAGTCAATCACGGTTTTTTTATACCTTCAAAAACCCCTTAAAATGACATATAATAGGGGATATGCCAATAAGGGTCAGGTTTGCCCCGTCTCCGACGGGTCCATTTTCCTTAGGGAACGCCAGAACCGCGCTTTTTAACTGGCTTTTTGCCCACCACGAGGGAGGGGAGTTTTTCCTGCGAATTGAGGATACCGACAAGGAGCGTTCCAAAAAGGAATATGAAAAGGACCTCCTAGAATGCCTCAAGTGGCTCGGCTTGGATTGGGATAATAAGGATTTACCGCGACAAAGCGAACGGACGCATATTTACGAAAAATACCTGAAAGAACTTCTGGATTCCCAAAAGGCCTACTATTGTTTTTGTTCGCCGGAAGAACTGGAAGCTGAACGTCAGGCCCAAATGAGCCAGGGTCTTGCCCCGAAATACAGCGGCAAATGCCGGAATATTCCGTTCGAAGAAGCCACGGCGCGGGCCAAAAAAGAACCGTCGGTTATCCGTTTCCGTTTGCAGGATGGCGTAATTTCTTTCAATGATCTGATCCGCGGCAAGGTTTCCTTTGACGCCGGCCTGCTCGGTGATGTCGTGATAGCGAAAGACGTTAAAACCCCGCTCTATAATTTTGCGGTCGTGATTGACGACGAAGATACGAAAATCACTCACGTCATCCGCGGTGAAGACCATCTATCCAACACCCCGAAGCAGATCGCAATTCAGGAGGCGCTCGGTTTCAGCCGACCTATTTACGCGCACCTGCCGTTGATCCTCGGCCCCGACCATAAAAAACTTTCCAAGCGTTATATGGAAACGTCTTTCAGCGATTATCGCGAGCAGGGATATCTGCCGGACGCGGTTCTGAATTTTATGGCGCTTATGGGCTGGCATCCGGAAAAAGACAGGGAAGTTTTAACCCGTGAAGAAATTATTTCCGAATTCAATCTGAAACGCGTTCAAAAATCCGGCGCGGTTTTCAGTCCAGAAAAATTGGATTGGCTGAACTCCCAACATATAAGGAATTCCCCGGTTTCTGAAATTACAAAGGCGATTGAGAATTTTGTGCCCAAGGAGTGGTTAAAGGACAAAAAAATTCTTGAGAGCGCGATTCTCGTGGAGCGCGAACGGATGAAAAACCTTTCCGATTTCAAGAACCTGGCCGCTTTTATTTTTACATTGACGGATTATTCGAAAAAATTGCTTATCTGGCGGGAGACGCCGGAGCCGGCGACTCTGGATAACCTGCGTTTCGTTTCGGACGTGATTCTAAAGATTCCGCCGGGAGATTTTAATAAAGATACCATTGAGCAATACATAATGACCGTGGCCGAAAAACGCGGCCGGGGCGAGGTTTTATGGCCTCTCCGGGCGGCTTTATCCGGGCTCGAGGCCTCGCCAGGTCCGGCGGAAATCATGGAAATCATCGGCCAAAAAGAATCTGTGAGAAGAATCAATCTGGCGATAGAAAAACTGGAAAACTAAAAGACGATGAACCGGTTAAAGAAAATTGTCGTCGCATTTTTTGTTCTGATCCTCGGTTCGGGATTTTCAAACGGCGCTTTAGCGCAGACGAGTGGAACTGCTTCGGCCGGCATTAGTCAGCTTCAGGGCGTCATTGACCAGAAGAATCAGGAACTCAAGCAAATCCAAAGCCAGCGGGATGCTCTTCAGGCCCAGCTTAATCAGATTTCCCAGTCCAAAGACTCCCTAAGCAATGAGATTGGGAGCATCAACTACAAGATCAACCAATTGGATTTGCAGAAGAAAGCGAATCAACTCACGGTGGAAAAACTCGGGTTGGAAATCCAGTCAATGGGCAAAAACATCAGTCAGGCCGAACGAGATATCGCGAACCGGAAGGAAACGATTAAAAAACTTTTTCAGGAGGTTCAGGTGCGAGACCACAACAACCTTTTAACGACGATTCTACAGAGCGGGGGATTGTCGGAAAGCGTCGGTCAAGTAAATACGGCGCTTAGTTTGAATAACTCGCTTATGCAGAGCATAGACGATTTGCGCGCGATGCAAGATGATTTGAACAATAAAATTGAAACGGAAAGCCAGAAAAAAAATCAGCGCCAGGCGGAACAGATAAATCTCGCGAACACCCAATACATCCTCCAAGACCAAAAGATTGAAAAACAGGGCTTGCTTTCCCAAACAAAGAACGTAGAGGAAGTTTATCAGGAACAAATCTCCAAATTGGATGAGCAACAAGCCTCCATCAGCGAATTCATCGGAGCCATTGAAGACAAATTACGGGCGTCCTTTGACCCGACTCTTTTGCCGTTAAAGAGACCGGGAGTATTGGGTTTCCCGGTTTCAAACGTTGTCGTGACACAATACTATGGCGCGACTAAGTTCGCCGAGAAGGCCTATCGTACACAGTTTCATACCGGCGTGGATTTCAGCGCTTCCATCGGCACGCCGATTTACGCGGTTGACGACGGCACAATTGCGCGGGTGGATAATAACGACCGGGGCACGTCGCGCTGGAACCGCTACCAGTACGGCCGGTATATTCTGATAAGCCATCCCAACAATCTTTCCTCGCTTTACGCGCACCTTTCGCGTGCAATCGTAAAGGCGGGTGATATAATCAAGAAAGGAGATTTGATAGGGTATGCGGGAAATTCGGGTTATGCCTTCGGCGCGCACCTTCATTTGGGGGTTTTCTGGACGGCGAGCATTCAACTGAAACCGGTTTATCCGGCAGCCGGGCTTGTGCCGATAGGCGTTACGATTGACCCGATTGATTATTTGCCTTCAAGCGATCTGATTTCAATGCACGGCAGCCGATAAATTTTTAAAACAAAATGACTAAAAAAATAATTTTAATTTTTTCTTTTCTGATTCTTCTCGCGCCGATTTCCGGTTTTGCGCAGACAAGTGAGCCGTCTTTGCCCGGCCAGAATTTATTAAACGGCGTCTCCGCGCCGGTTTCCAGCTTCATAGATAACCTTAAGAGTGTCCTGGCGAATGGCTTAGGCAGCGTCGGGGGCAACATCAGTACGCCTACTAATGGGGGCTCGGGGGTCAGTTTAGACCTTTCAAGCATAGGGAGCGTGTGGGACAGCATCAACAACTGGTTTTCCGCGAATATCGGGGTAAGTTTCCGAGACATAGTGAAAGTCGCCGCGAATGTTTTAATTTGGTTCTGGGAACTTTTAATAAAACTTATTCAGGTGGGGGTTTCGAAGTTGTGAATGTATTTTATTTAATGAAATAAGAAAGATGGCGATATAAATACCGCTGTTCTTGATTGTATATAGTATATAGAAAGTGCGCAAAATATAC
>JBEKSI010000038.1:0-5069 GCA_049997835.1 Minisyncoccia bacterium
GGCTCACGTATCAGGAGGTATTGAAACCCCAGAATAACTACTATGGCGCCTCGCTGATGGTTCAAAACGCCGCCCAAGCGGAAGCCGCGAACGCAGTCCAGGCCGCCCAGCAAGATATCGCGCAGGGACGGGGCTTTAAGAGTCAAACCCGATGTACGAGTTGGACAAAATATATCCCGACGGTTGCCCCTATGGCAGCCAACAAGAATCAGGATGGGGTTAACTATACAATATCCGGCACCGCCGCGGCATCGTCAACAAGCACAGAACCTCCCGAAACCGGATATACCCAAGACAAGTTGAGGCCTTATCAATGGGACTCCGCCACCGGCACTAATTTCTGGGAATGTAACAGTTATGAAAATACTACTCCGGGAACGGTCGCCGCAAATCTCACCGAGAAAGCCAATGCAACCGATTTGGATTATTTGCCGAACGCGGACGACATTGATAATTTCCTCCAGACCATCCAGGACTCCATTATCAACAAACTTACCAAGTCGGGCGTAAGTGGACTGCGCAAGTTGATACCGAGCATATTCCCCTAAACACAAATAAATAAATGAAAGGTTTTTTGAATAGGAATAAAAAAATAGCGATGGTGGGGTTGGTGCTGTTTGCCGTCCTTCTTGTTTTCCCAACACAAACCAACGCCGGAATTTTCCCGAGCGCCATAGATATTATGGGAACCGTTTTCAGCGGCGTCTCTTATCTTTTCAGCTGGATCTTCGGATTGTTTTTTATGCTCGCCGGCGCGCTCACAAACTTCATGATGGAGTTGAATCGAAATATTCTTAGTACCGACAACGCCCTTGTCAGTGTCGGGTGGTCTATCGCGAGAGATGTGGCAAACCTCGGATTCGTCCTCATAATGATAATCATCGCGGTTACCACCATCGTCCGTTATGAAAGCAGTAAATACGGCACCAAACTTCTGCCGATTTTGATAGGCGCGGCAATTTTGGTGAATTTCAGCTTGACCATTGCGGGAGTTTTTATCAATTTTTCAAATACGGTTTCCGACACTTTTTTCAATAATTCTTTCGGAAACAAGTTGAGTATAAATGGTTTGGGTGATATCGTCGGCGGGGCCTTTAACCCCCAAAGATTGCTGTTAAAAGACGAGGATAATCTGCAGCCGCCCGAACCCGCGTCTCAAGCCGGAGCGGTTTCCACTTTCTCCACCGCTTTGCTCACGATGATAGCCGGGCTTATTTTTAACGTGATATTCATGGCTATCGCCTCGTTCACTCTTTTTGTTCTGGCACTGATGCTCCTTTATAGATATATTTTTCTTTCGTTTTTATTGATTCTGGCCCCGATTGCCTGGATGTTCTGGGTGTTCCCCGACCTGAAGGGACATTTCAGCGACTGGTGGAACCATTTCATTAAGTGGGTTTTCTTCCTTCCGGCCGTTAACTTCTTTATATACCTGGCGGTTAAATCCGCCGAGGCGCTCGGCACAAAACCAATGAACGCCGGCCCCGGTTTCAGTGGAGGACTTCAAAATATCATGTCAAATGGAATGCAAATGGTTGTGCTTACCGGGTTGTTGTTGGGTGGGATTATAGTCGCTCAAAGTATGTCCGTAAAGGGAGCTGGGGGAGCAGTAAAATTAATGACAAAAGCGAAGGACGGGGCATTATCGTTCGCCGGCCGAAAGGCACTTCAATACGGAAGTTACGCCGCAAGGAGAAAGTGGGGAAAAGAAGAGCCGGGGAAAGAACCACCGAGATCCGCGGCGGAAGCGCTCGTTGGTTGGGCTGGGAAGATAAAAATGCCGATTGCCAAACAAGCGGTTGGGTATTTGGCGCGGGGAGCCACTAGACTTTCTACTGCGGGTGGCGAGGATGTCCTCAAACAATACGAATCAGGCGTAAGTAAAATGGCCATTCCGGATGTCCAAGCTGCCCTCTTAACTGCTTCCGGGCCTCGTAGAATAGCACTTATAAAAAGACTCTCTAAGGAAAAACAATTAGGAAATTCCGATATGACCGGCATCGCAACTCAAGACACTAGGGGTCTATTCGCGAGATTTAATCAAGGAAAGGATTTTGGAGACATAGAGAAGAACGGATTAATGACGGTGGATATGGCAGAGGCCATAAAGAGCGGAAATAAGGAGGCGCTGGCAGATGCCACAGATAAACTAGTTGGAGGCATGACCCGAAAAGATTTGGAAACCGCTGCTATAAAAGATTTGTTCAGCGGCAAGAAGAAATTTGGGTTGGAAGCCTCAAGTGTGGCAGATCTTGCGGATCAATTTGCTCGTTCTCTTATCTCTACCAACAATACTTCTCTCGTGCCAAACATCATGCCTAAATTAGACTCAAAATCCCGCAATAATTTTGAGGGTAAATATAGAGGAGTTATTGATAAATTGCCAGATAAAACTCAGCAGGATAAAGATTATAAAAAGGGGCTTGAGGAAGGTTTTAAACAGGTTATGAAAAACTACACCATGGGTTATTCGCCGATAGCAGAAACCGAAACTGGCGGATCAACACCGCCTCCGCCAGCTCCTCCAAAACCCTAAAATAATATGGTCAATCCTCTTAAAATAACCCAAAGTCAGTTTGATCAAAGATGGGACGAGCTGCCGGAAACACTTCGCGAGCTTCTCTACTCCCCGGAACACGCTGAGATTATCCAGCATATCTGTGAAAACTACCATCTGAGCGAGGAGAAGATGGGAACTGTTTTAGGTTTGGTTGGCAGTATAATTATGGGCTTTCTCCATATCCAGGATCTGGATCATCATATTGCGATTCAATTGGATCTGAATGCGGAGTTGTCTAAATCAATCGCTTCGGAAATTCGGGAAAGGGCTCTCAAACGCTTTGAGGATGAGATTGAGAAAATATTCCAGCCATCCCTCCCGAGCGAACTGGAGGAACGAAAAATCGAGAAGGATTCTTTGGATATAGATGTGATAGGAAAGGATTTTTCTGGAACAAATAGGATTATAACCATCGTTCCAGAAAACGAAAAAAAGAGCGAACCGGTACAAGGTGCTCCCTTCATCCTCCACGAAGAAAAGAAGCAGGAAACGGCGAGCGAAAGAAAATCCATCTTAAAGAGCGTCTCTATCCCGTTGGGATTCTTTAAATCAAGAAATCAAGCAACGCCGGTTTTATCATCCAGTAAACCGGTCAGAGTCGGGGTTGAAGCGCCGGAAAAAAACGAGAAGCGGGTCGTGAACTACAGCGAGCTCCGGACATCTTTGTCTCCTTTTGACACTGGCCAGAGTTTTCTTTCAGTCGGCGACGCTCCCAAGGAAATGCCTCCCGCGCCAATCCGGGTATCCCCGCCGATAACCCCCGCCATCCCGGGACCGGAGAAAAAACCGGAAGCTCTCGTAGCGTCCATACAATCAACTCCGATAAAAGTATTTAAAAAGCCGGATATTATGGGCACGATTAAAAAACCGGAACCAAAAATAGAGGGGAACACAATTGACTTACGATAATTTCAATTAAACACATGTCCAATTTCCAAGTCCCGCAATTCATAGACCGGAAGCCGAAAATCGTCGGGTTTTTGACCCTACCCCAGTTTCTTTACGTCGCCGGAGCGGCTCTCGTGGGCTACATTTCCTTCTATATTTTTAATTTTTTCATAGCCGTGATAATTACCACCGTTTTCGGCTTGATCGGAGTCGCTTTCGCCTTCGTGAAAATCAACGGGCAGGAATTTCCTCAGGTCGTCACTTCCGTTTTCGGATATTTCTGGCAACCTCGGCTGTATACCTGGCAAAGGCAGATAAGAACGGAATCTATCAATCTTGATAAGGTTGAAGAGATAGAAAACCTGAGAAGCCGGATGAGTTTGCAGGAAAAGTTAAAATCGGCCGCCTTGAGCGTCGCCACCGGCAAGTTCTTCAAACCCAAAGAGAATCAGAAAAAAGAAGGGGAGTTTGAAACCGTGGTTTTCCTGACCGGCGAACGAAGAGAAGCAAAAAAAGTGGATTACTAATCGTAAAATCCGCCGGATTGGGCTACAATACAAATAATGGCTGACGCACCACAACCCTCACAACAATTCGTCCCGATAAAAGAGATAAAAAACGGGGTTATTTACCTCAAAAACGGCAGTTTGAGGCAGATTTTAATCGTTAGCGGGATTAATTTTGAACTTAAATCCGAAGCCGAACAGAATTTGATTTTGAGCGGCTTCCAGAATTTCCTGAACGCGCTGGATTTCGCCGTCCAATTTTTCATCCATTCCCGGAAAGTGAATGTGGATAATTATCTCGCGAAAATGGATGAAAGAAGAAAAGAGGAGAAAAACGACCTTTTAAAAATCCAAATTGAAGAGTACGCGAGCTTCATCCGGAATTTCGTGGACCAAAACGCGATTATCAGCAAGAGTTTTTTTGTGGTAGTGCCCTACGACCCGATTATCGTACCGGGGGGGGCAAGCGGAATTTTCAGCTTATTCAAGAAAAGCCCGGTCGCCGAAGAGAAAAAACAAACGGAAAACGAGAATCTAGAGCAATTGAAACACCGATCAGACCAGGTGATGGACGGTCTTTCCCAGATCGGGCTCCGCGCCACGCCGCTTGGGAACGAAGAAACCACCGAGCTTTTTTACAATTTGTACAATCCTCAATTGGTTGAGAAAAAGGTTTTAAACATAGCCAAAGAATAATATGGACAATATTAAAATCCCCAAAGCATATAAACCCGGCGCTGAAGACATCCCGAACGTAATTGCTCCGGCGGGCCTGGAAGTCGCGAGCAATTATCTTAAGATCGGCGACTATTATTCAAAAACTTTTTTTGTCTTCACTTATCCGCGCTATCTCACCTCTGGCTGGTTCTCGCCGCTCATCAATCTCCCGGAGATGACGGATATTTCCATTTTTATGCACCCGATGGATACCGCTGTCGCCTTAAGAAGCTTGAAAAAAAAAGTGGCGCAGATAGAAGCCGAGATAAACGAGAAGGAGGAAAAGGGGATAGTGCGCGACCCCGTTCTGGAAACCGCTTATCAGGACGTGGAATCGCTTCGGGACTCTCTTCAACAGGCCCGGGAAAAGCTCTTTGAGACGAGCATTTACTTCACCA
>JBEKSI010000039.1:0-4842 GCA_049997835.1 Minisyncoccia bacterium
TCAGGTAATTATGACTGTAACGACGGGAGCGCGTCAGTTTGGCAAATTTTAATCGGATCCCGTGACGCCGATGGCGATGGGTATGGAGCCACGGTGCAGCTCTGTTATAATCCTTTAAACAACCATTCCTTATCCTTAATAAATACGACTTTGGCTGTGGGTTCATGCAGTGGCGTCAACGACCCGATTTGTTCCGGCTCATCGCTCCCCGCCGGATGGGTAGGCAACTCTTCTGACTGCGATGACAACAGTGCTAACGCGCATCCAGGACAGACGGCCTACTTTACCACAAGTCACAGCGGGAGCTTTGATTATAATTGTGATGGGTCGGCGACAACTGCTGGCGCATGGGACCGTCATGTTACTGATAGCCTTGGATCTGTTGCATCCATGAAGGACAATACTGGCGCTTGCGGAGGATCCAACGGTGGGCCCACTTGTTTGGTCTTGGCGACTGGTGCCAGTGGTTGCGGTTTGGCTAACTATGGAACGTGGGGTGCCCTTAGTTACTACGCTCAGGCCAACTGCGCAGGTTCAGCTTATGCCCAGGATAATTACCACTGCGGCTATCCTGTCGGTTCCACAATATCCTGCCATTAGAAAATATAGTTCAATAATAACAAGTTCAATTTTAGCTGATTAAAAAATATGGATAATATCAAAGAACCAATCAAGCGCAAAAAGTTCATAATCTTAGCCGTCGTTCTTCTGGTTTTGGCCGGCGGGCTTTTATTGATATTTGTGTATCATCCAGATTGGATTTTCAGCCCGTTAGCGAATCTAGGCATTGGGAATCAGGCTGCTGAAAAAAATAAAACGGCCTATGTGGACGAAGCGACGAAAAAAATAGGAGAAAGCCAAATTCCCAAATTAGACGAAAAAACGGTTGCCGAGCCGAATAATCCCGATGCCTGGAGAGATTTAGGTCGGGCGGAATATCTTTCTGGAGATCCTGAGGCCGCGGCGATTTCGTTTAATAAAGCGATAGCGTTGAATGATGGCGATCCTCAGTTCTACGTGGATTTGGGAAGGGTCTATGAAGCGGAAGGCGATCTCGCGAAAGCCGAGGAATATTACAAAAAAGCGATTGAACTGAATGGTACAGAGATAAAAACCGTAAATTCCCCGAGTGAAACGCTAACGGCGGAACAGTTGGCGATATTGGAGAAAGCCGGGAACTTAGAACCAAAGCCGAAATCGTATTATAATCTCGTCACGCCGTACACCGCGCTTGGAAGTCTGTATTTAATGTCTGATAAACCCAATGAAGCGATAAAAGTGTTGGAATCAGGCATAGCGATGAACCCGAAATATTCCGATTTCTATCAACTGCTCTCCGAGGCGTATAAAAAATCAGGCAATAAGACAAAAGCGGCCGAGGCAGAAGAGAATTTCAAGGCGCTTGTGCCGAGTTTTTCCGTAACTCCCTAACTTACTTCCGTAGGTCGGCTCCCTAATGTTATTGGGAGCCGGTTTTTGTATAATAGAGTAGTATGAAAAAATTCATAAAAAGTTTAGCAAGTCGTGCTCACGCGAAAATGCGGGAGAAGGCGAAAGAAAAAAAATTCCGGTCGGTTTTTTTGGCGGTGGTGATTCTTGTCGTCGCCGTTTGGGTGGCCGTGGGGACGGTGAAGGCCGGCAAGCTTTCTTTCGGTTGGTGGCCCGGCGGAGGTTTGACGATGGAACAAGTAAAGGCGCAGACGGAGAAGTTTATCAGCGATAATCTTACCGGCGGCAAGAAAGCGGAGATAAAAGAGATCACTGATGCCGGGGACGGCATCTATAAGGTGATTGTCCAGATAGAAGGCGGTCAGAACACAATAGAGTCCTATGTGACGAAAGACGGGAAGATTTTTTTCCCGAGCGCCAAATACACAGATAATAATCCAAACGTAGCAAATCAGAACGGGGGAGGAAACCCAGTTCAAGCCAACGCGCCCAAATCCGCGAAGCCGGTCGTGGAACTTTTTGTGATGAGTTATTGTCCGTTCGGCACGCAGATTGAGAAGGGAATTATTCCGGCCGTGCAGACCTTGGGCAGCGCGATTGATTTCAAGCTGAAATTCGTGAATTACGTGATGCACCAGAAAAAAGAACTTGATGAGAACATCAAACAGTACTGCATTAACCAGGTCGCGCCCGAGAAGCTCCTGAACTACGTCAGCTGTTTTGTCGGCGGCGCGGATTCCGCCCAATGTCTTCAGAAAAACGGCATTGATGCGGGTGAAGTGGATAAATGTTCCGCCGCGACAGATAAAAAATACAATCTTTCGGCGACTTACAACGACCAGAGCAAGTGGAAGAATAACTTTCCGCCCTTCCCGATTTACGAAAGCGATAACGAGAAGTATAAAGTGGCCGGTTCGCCAACCTTGGTCATAAACGGCGTTCAGGTTGAGTCCAATCGCGACAGCGCGAGCTTGTTAAATACTATTTGCAGCGCTTTTGAGAATAAGCCGGCGGCTTGTTCGGCCAAGCTCTCCTCGGATGCTCCGGCGCCCGGCATGGGTACGGCTTCCAGCAGTGCGCCGGCCTCGAGCGCTTCCTGCGGCAATTGATTTTAGACAAATCAGTAAAGTTCGGGGAAAATATGAAAGAGAAAAGCCAGGCACTAATTTCGTGTCTGGCTTTCGTTTGTACGCCTATCTACTCATTGAATCACGATTTCGTTTGAAATCGCGACATTCGATTCCCCAACGCTATTGATAGCGCTTACGAGGAACGATAAGGCGCGTCCCGCGTGATATGCCTCTTTCAACGGCATGGTGAATCTTTCTGTGCCTGCTGGCGCTGTGGCTACGTATGTCCAATCGAATTTCCTGTTTCCCGACCAGAGGCGGAACCCATCTTCCCGATTTTCATCCATATTATTCGATTTCCAACTGATGACGATCTTTCTATCGTTGGCAATAGTGCTGTCGATAGTGATGAACGCGTCCGATGGTGTTTCTGGTCTTACCGTTGGAGTCGGTTTCATCGGGGTTTCAGGCGCCGTCACAGGATTATTTTGACATGCAGGCATAATCAGGATCACAAGAAGCAGAACAGCGAATAATAAAGTCGTTTTCATATCACACCATCCTTTCAATTAATATGAAATGTTTGCCGTATTCAATTTGGTGATTTTCTGCTTTTATTATACTCTTCTTGTCTTGTTTTGTCAAACTATGTATTCCTCTCGGTATTTTTACGCAATTAAGGATATAAGGAAATAAAAACACGTATTATTTTTGTTATAATATTCCCGTGAGCAGGAAAAAGATTGTTTTCTTCGCCTTAGGCGCTTTTTTGTTTTTAATCTTCTTTTCGAGTCCGTTCAGGACGTTTATCGGGAGTTCCATGGGCGGATTTTTTGGCCTGGCGCGCGATGCTTTTTCCCAAAAAGAGGTTTTAGTCGGAGAAATTCCGCTTTCCGATTTTTCTGCTTCTTCTTCCGCTCCGCTTTCGGCTCCGGCCAGGATTTCCAGCGAGGCAATTGCCTCAAGCGCTGTTTCTGCGGTTAAAACGGTAAATGTCGTCTATTCAAGCGGCGTTGAAGTGAAATCACTGAATGAAAAACTGAAATCGCTTGAAGATAAAATTGCGTCTTTGTCCGCCGCTCTGGATTCGGAAAGTTCGGATGAGCCAGCGCAATCTCAAGTCCAAGCGCAGGCGCGAGTATCCGGGCAAAATTCTTCCACGCCTTCTGTTCTTGTTGCTGCCGCTGCCGGTGCGGGCAAAATTCTCGTGAGCGAAATTATGGTTGGAGCGGATAGTGGTTCTAATGACGAATTTATTGAACTTTACAACGCCGGTTCCGCGCCCGTGGATATGACGGGTTGGACAATAAAAAAGAAGACGTCTTCCGGCAGCGAATCCTCGCTTGTCGCCGCGAAATTATTTTCAGGGAAGATTATCCCGCCCGGGCATTATCTGCTTTTGGGGAACGGCGCCGGCTATGCGGGGAGCGTGCCTTTGGATATTTCCTGGGCTTCTTCAAACACGCTTGCCTATAAAAATAACGCGATTGTCGTTTATGACGCCGATGACTATAAACTTGAGGAAATAGGCTGGGACGAAATCCCGAAGGGCGGGAGTTTGAATCGCGCTGGCTGGGGCTCCAATCAATTCGTTCTATCCGCGAATCCCTCGCCGCAAAATTCCCGGAGTATTTGAATTATTCCCGTTTTAGGATAATCTTACTTTATGCGCGTTTTGGCGAAAGATATCCCTTCTTACGAAGGGAAAGAAGTTGAACTCATCGGTTGGGTGGATGTGCGCCGCGACCACGGCAAGCTTATTTTTATTGACCTGCGCGACCGGAGCGGCGTGGCGCAAGTCGTTTTCATTCCGAAAGACAAGGCGCTCCACGCGCTTGCGGAAAAGCTGCGTTCGGAGTGGGTGGTGAAAGTAAAAGGTAAGGTTGGAAAGCGTCCGGCCGGGATGGAAAATCCGAAGATTCCGAGTGGCTATCATGAAGTACCGGCGGAAAGCTTGGAAATATTAGCCGAAGCCAAAACCCCGCCGTTTGATTTGGGCGGCGACGGGCGCGAAATCAACGAAGAGATCCGGATGAAATACCGCTATTTGGATTTGCGCCGCCCGCGGCTTCAGAAAAATATTCGCAATCGTCACAAAATAATAAAATCTATCCGCGATTATCTGGATAAGGAAAATTTCGTGGAAGTGGAGACGCCGATTTTGACCAAATCCACACCCGAGGGCGCGCGGGACTATCTCGTGCCTAGTCGCGTGCATCCGGGTAAGTTCTACGCCCTGCCGCAATCGCCCCAGCAGATGAAACAACTCCTCATGGTGGGGGGGCTGGAAAAGTATTACCAGATAGCCAAGTGCTTCCGCGAC
>JBEKSI010000040.1:0-4727 GCA_049997835.1 Minisyncoccia bacterium
GAAATTGCGGAAATTCGTCCAGTCGGAACCTTCTTAAGAATTTTCCTACTTTGGTAAGCCGCGGGTCGTTTTTCATTTTGAAGAGCGGCCCGTCTTTTCTTTCATTCAGGTGTTCTAGTTGTTTTTTCATTTCTGGAGCATTTTGAACCATGCTCCTGAATTTATAAACCTTAATAATCTTCCCTTCGCTTATTCTGCCTAATTTAACAAAAACAGGTCTGCCGCTTTCAAGATAAATCGCGAGAGCGATAAAAGGCGTAAAAGGCAGGATGAAGACCAGCCCGCAAATTGAAGCGATTATATCCAGTACTCTTTTCATTATTAATAATTCATTTATTTTATTATTTATGGGATGATGATTACAAACTCGCCCTTAGTTTTCTCGCCTTGGAAATAAGTTTGCGCGTCTTTTGCGGTGCCATGCCAGATCTCTTCGTAGATTTTAGTGAGTTCGCGAGCCACGATTATTTCGTAGCTTGCCCCGAAATTTTCTTCTAGCGCCTTAAATGTTTTTTCCACGCGGTGCGGCGATTCGTAAAAGACAATCGGCCGGATTTTTATTTCTTCCAGTTCTTTGAAAAATGTCTGTCTCCCCTTCTTTTGAGGCGGGTATCCCAGAAAAATGAACAGGTTGGTGTTTACGCCGGCAGCGGAGAGCGCAGCGATTAGAGCTGATGGCCCGGGGATAGGAATTATTTTTACCTCCGACAATTCTTTTTGGATAAAAGCCGTGAGCTTTGAGCCCGGGTCGGCAATCGTTGGCGTGCCGGCATCAGTTACAAGCGCGATGTTCTTTCCTTCCAAGAGGAATTCTTTAATTTTTCCGTAGAGTGTCTGATTGGCGTATTCATCATAACGCCAGACCGGTTTTGAAATTTCAAAGTGGTTCAAAAGTTTTTTAGTGACCCGCGTGTCTTCGGCGAGAATCAAATCAGCATTTTTAAGCGTCTCAATGGCCCGCAGGGTTATATCCTTAAGATTCCCGATGGGCGTGGCGACGATATAAAGATTACCTTCCATGTTTTTGGGATTTGAATTTTTGGATTTTGACGTTTTGTTTATAGCGGAAAACCGCCGAAGTCCGATAAGCCGGTTTTCCCGGTTGATTCCCTATTTTTGAGTGTTGTTTCATTTTGATTTCGCAGCGGTTTTATTAATCAAATCATTCCATTGCCTGACGAATCTTTTCATGGAAAATTTGTTACGTATGGTTTTCTGAGCGGCTCTTCCCAGTTTTTCAGCTAGTTTCTTGTCTTTTAAGAGTAAATTTATTTTACTGGCCAGTACGTTTGGATTATTGGAAATGAAGCCATTAACCCCATTTTTGATAATATTCGGCAACTCCATTGTTTTAGTGCTAACAACCGGAAGGCCGATACTCATGGCTTCAAGCATTGCCATCGGCATTGATGAAACGGCTGTAGGATTAAAATAAAGTCGGTACTGTGCAATCTCCTTTCTTAAGTCTTTATTTTGTATGATTCCTTTGCCGCCGAATTTTTCCGAATCCGTTCCGTAAAGCATAAGAGGCGCCTTCTCTTTTACTTTTAACCAAATCTCTCTGCCACACTCCGGTCTAGTGGGAAGAGAAACCGTTACGTTTACCGCGTGTGGATTATCACCAACCCATTTTACGTTTTTGGGTATTTCAATTCCGTTATATATAGCTAAACTTTTTGATTTGGTCTGAGGAAAATAAGTTGTCCATTGTTTTAGATTATATTTAGTGACATGAACAATGGCATCCATAGCGGGTATAACTTCCTCCATTAGATATTTAACCAGTTTTTTTATGTCTTTTCTCCTTCTCTTTCTAGGATCTCTTCTAAATGTAGAATGAACTATGTATATTTTTGGCAAGTTCCTTTGTGATTCGGATAACACTTTGTATTGTTCCTCAAAAACCTGTTGCGGAGTCTGAAAAATTATCAAATCGTATTTAATCTTTTTTATCTCAGATACTGATATCTGATGGATGGTGTGTGGCCAGATATATCCCGGAGTTCTGCCGTCATAGTTATATGGCCTGCCTCGTTTAATCGGAACGTAGAAATCATGCCCCGTTTTAGCGAGAGCGTTCATAAATGTTCCGTGTACATTCCAAGTGAAGATTTTCATGTATCTATTTCAGGTATTTATCAATGTTTTTTTGGTGTTCGGCGTATTTGACGGCGCAATGGATAATGCCCTGATTATCGTGGAGATAGTAAAGGCAATTGGTTTTTGCGGGGTTTAGAACCGCGAGAATAGCCGGCAAGCCGGGATTTGATATAGGTGTGGGCGGCAATCCCTTATGGAGATATGTGTTGTAGAGAGAATCCATTTTTGTGTCACCCTTCACGAGTGGAGTCCAATAATCATCATCTGCGCCGCCTTTCGCATATTGTATAGTCGCGTCTATAGCAAGTGGCATTCCCTGCAGGAGCCGGTTCCAGATGATTCCGGCAATAAGTGGCATATCGCCTTCGTTAGCGGCTTCTCTTTCTACTAATGAAGCGATTTTTACTGCCGTGGTCCATTTTATATTCTGTTTGGAGAATTGTCCGGCGTACGGTTGGAATTTTTCGTTGAATTTATCTATGAATCTTTTGGCTATCTGGCTGCCGGTTTCGTCTTTGGGCAGAAGATACGTGTCCGGGAAATAAACACCTTCTTTATAATCCGGGCCGATGGAAGAATAATAATTTAGAAATTCATTCCTGGTTTGGTTGTCCCAATCCAATGTCTGGGCCAGTGTATTCGCGATTTGTTCCTTTCTTTCGCCTTCAGGAATTATGAGCCATTTCATATACGGTTCGCCAGCAAGAACACCGGCGATTTGAAAAGCGTTCTGGTTTTTGGATATTTTGTATCCGCCGGGCGCGATAGTCCCGAGTTTCCCGCGAAGCATAAGCGCAATATTAAAACCGAGGGAGCTTTTAATAAATCCCTCATCGCTCAGAGATTGAATTGCCTGTGAACGGTTGGCATTAAGCGGCACGACGAATCTTTCTGTTTCGGCCTGCCCGGTTAGGGCACTCCCCTGTGGGGCGGCTAGAAAAAAGAAATATAGGATTCCCGCAAAAATTATTACTGCCACTAAAATGATAAGTTTTCTCATTTATATCTTCACTCCCGTTCTTCTCACGGTTGCTAAGTGTTTTTTGAGCATTGAGTGCTGCGGTTTGGGAAGTTTTTTGGCTGGGAATAATCCGATTTCTTCTATTTTTCTCTTTTCTCCAATCTTCGCTTTTTTTGGGTTTACCTTAGCGGCAAATATTAAAGCAACCCAATGGGTGTTTATTTTGCCGTTTTTCCTTAGAACATTCCTTACGCCGCAGAACTTGAGATTCTTCGCTTCCACGCAATACTCTTCTTTTATTTCCCGTTTAACCGTTTCTTCAAAAGTTTCCCCGAATTCCATTGAGCCGGAGCCGCAATCCCATCTTCTCCTTTCATCGCGGCACTCCTGGCTTCTTTTCTGCATCAGCAAGTTCCCCTTTCCGTCGTGGCAGAAAAAGACGCAGGTCACGCCGATGTGATCAACACCTTTCTTTAGGTCTTTGTTTCTATTACTTCTTTTTAGTTGAATCTTTGCCATTCGGTTTTCTTACCCTTCCTTTTATTCTCCACCATCACTAATTCGTCGTAAATTCCATCAAGAAGTTTGTAATTTTTTGATTCTTCTAAACTGACCCAGGCGAATTGGTCGTTTTCTTCGACTTGAAGTTTGATTTTTCCGGAGACGTAATCTGCCACGCAAGAAATCACCAAAGACGGACTGCCGTCAATGTGAACCGTTGCTAAACTCGTGACATATTCAATGTTGTTTATATCAATCCCAACCTCTTCTTTTACCTCCCTTTTTAAGGTCCGTTCAAGGACGTTATACCAATAAAATTCGGTATCTTTCGGTAGTTTAAGGTAATCGCTTGTTTCCATCTTCCCGCCCGGAACGGTCCACATTCCCGGGAAGCGTTTCTTATTCGGTGACCTTCTCGTAATCAGATATTTACCGTCTTTTACAATAATGGCGGTAATCGCTACTTCGTGAAGATATTGGTTATTTGTTTCCATATGCTTATTTTATTTATTAGTTATTAAGATTCGTCCAGAATAATTCTGTCCTTAAATTTTCCTCTCTCCTCTGCCTTCTTGATTTTTATCCGTTGCACCTCTTCCTTATCAAATTCTTTATAGTCAGCGATTGCTTCAAGCACTTCAAGAATATCGGCGTATTCTTCAGCGTTTTCGTCTTTATTGAATTCTTCAATTTCTTCCAATAATTTCTCTTTCAGTTTTTGCCAGTATTCTGCTTCATTCGCAATGTGAGTTATCGGCGTATCGCCTTTCTTGCGAATGTAATCGGGGATTTTATCCCGAACTAATTTATTATACCTCATGTTTTTATTTTATAATTTTCTACACCTCAACTTCCTTTAAGATGATATCTCGCGTTTCCTCACTGAAAAGAATTTTATGATGACCGTACACCGGAACCTGAATGTTCTTGGCGCCCTCAAGCTGACAGCTGGATGTCGGCCATACGTGATTATCAAGGAGGCCAAAAATTGAGACAATGAATCGATTAACGTCTTTTTCCTTATTTAATTCATGGATAATCTCGCTCTCTGGGGTAAGTTCTTTCGCTGCGCGGTGAGGGATGAAATGTGCGAGATGACTTCCGCCGAAAGGTGTTGCTATCGCGATCATCCTTTTGATTCGGAGGTTATCGTTGTATTTCGCCA
>JBEKSI010000041.1:0-4576 GCA_049997835.1 Minisyncoccia bacterium
CTCTGAGGCGGCCTGGATAAGGTCGCGTCGCACCCGCTGTTCTTTCACGATATTCGCGTAATGGGCGACGTGCGCCGAAGTTGGAGTGGCTGAAACCAGATCGGCCAGATAATCGCCGCCGCCTATGGAATTCAATTCTTTTTTTTCTTTCAGAATGTTGGAGATGGTCAGAATGTCCACCGGTTCGCCCTTGCTGAAAAGTTCCAGGATGGCCTGATAAATTTTCTGATTCTTGTTTTCGTAGAAATCCGAAGGCGCGAGAAAATCCGCCACCTGGATAATGGCGTTCTTATCAAGCATAAGCGCGCCCAAAACCGAGCGCTCGGATTCTAAATTCTGCGGCGGCAATTTTATCTCATTCGCATGAGTTGTTTTCTTTGGCATAAAGTTCGGGATTTTTAATCCTTGTGGATGAACACTCCCATAGGCGTATCCTCCATAGAGTATCCTAGCACGCGAATCTTCTCTCTCAAGGCGTCGGATTTAACAAACTGTTGATTAGCTCTGCATAACTCTCTCTCCGCCGCGAATTCAGATATCTTAGCGGGAACTTTCTCTGTTTTTACGCTTATACCGAGCGTTCCGAGGGTTCCTTTGATGTAATTCCCTAATAAAACCGCTTCATTCTCGCTTACCCCCCAAATCTTGTCCTGCGTGCGGTTCATAAGCCCGAGCAGCGCGGCTAAAGCGAGCGGGGTATTAAAATCATCTTCCATGGCTGCTTCAAACTCTTCTTTGTTTTTTTGGATTTCTTTTTGGATGCCGGCCGTTTTTTTATTTTTCTTTGCGGCGACAAAAACGAGTTTTTCCAAGAAAATTCTTACGCGGCTAAAAACAACTTTTGTCTGGTTTAAAAGTTCTGGGGTGTAGTCTACCGGCGTGCGGTAGTGATAGCTCAAAAGAAGCCAGCGGAGAATCTCCGGCGAATTTTCTTTCAGGAAATCCCGGATAGTTATGAAATTACCGAGACTTTTGGACATTTTTTCTCCCCGAGTGGTGAGAAATCCGGTATGCATCCAAATTCTAACGAAAGGCTTTTTACCGGAGGCCGATTCCTGTTGGGCAATCTCCGCTTCGTGATGCGGAAATTTCAAATCCAACGCTCCGCCGTGAAGGTCGTATTGCGGCCCGAAAAACTTCTCGCTAATGGCCGTATCCTCAATGTGCCAGCCTGGCCGTCCCCAGCCGAGCGATGTTTTCCAAAGCGGTTCGCCGTCGGCGGTTATCAAAAACCCTTTGATATTTTGGAAGAAACTCGGTTTGACCGGATTTTTTGGGAATTTCCATAGGGCAAAATCGCCCTTATTTTTTTTATTGACGCTCTCGTCTATTCTCGTCACAGAATCCTCGGCCTGGGCCGCTGTGCGGCCGGAGAGCTTTCCGTAGTCGGGAAATTTTAATATATCAAAATAAATTCCGTCGCCTTTTATTTCATAGGCGAAGCCTTTTTCCTTGAGTGTGTTTACTTGTTTCACTATCTGGGGGATGAATTCGGTTGCGGGCGCGTATTTGGTTATGGAATTTACCCCGATAGATTTCATATCAATAAAGTATTCTTTCGTGAGGAAGGCAGAGAGCTTTAATGGGTCCTTTTTCTCTTCTCTCGCGCGAGCGATGATTTTATCGTCTACGTTCGTAATGTTCTGAAGATAGAAAACATCCCACTTTTTGCTTCGCAGGTAGCGAACAAGGGTATCAAAGACGATGTAAGTGCGGGCGTGGCCGATATGGGAATAGTCATAGACCGTCGGGCCGCAGACAAACATATTAAGTGGCCGTCCCTCCGGTTTCTTTAATTCCTCTTTTTGCCCCGAAAGGGTGTTGTATATTTTCATGCCTTTATTCATAACATTTTACACGAATTCAGCCGTGAGCGCATTATGATTGACATGCATTGCGGTTAGGGCGTAAAACATAAGGAGCATAGGCAAAGCGCTTATGCGTTATTTAAAAACTTTCGGGCGATATCTGCGGATATCCGTTCGGAACCGTTTTCTGCGGAAGACGGAAATACTGGCTGCGGCCGGAGAAAAGGATGGTTGCTATGAAATCGGAAACTTTAGTTGACGGATTAAAATACAGCGTCTATCCGGAAATATATTACGCGCTTAGAAAACTTGATTTAACGGAGCGCGTTCATTGGTTAGAGGGGGCTTTCTCTGATGCTTGTAACTATATTTCTTCAGATATTGACAAGGCTGATGAAAAGGCACTTCTAATTCTAAATTGGTTTATGGACGCAATGAAGGACTTAGAAAGAGACGTGACAAAAGAACAGAATCAGGATGAATCTCATCTGAAAAGATTCAGGGTGGGAAATATCATGTCAATTCTTTCAGAAGTTCCGATGCATGCGTATCATGTGATGCCAAAAACAAAAGAATTAATTTTCTCGGAACTTGTTGGTTGGTGCTATGAAACGACTGACGAGGAAGAATCAGATAAAATCTTTAAACTCTTCTGTTCTATGGAATTCATGTGTTTTGAGGATAGGAAACAACTAGAGAATATCTTCAGGGATAAGACCGATTCTAAATATGGGATACCTAATGCCTCAACGCGTCTTTTTAGGCACATGCAGATTGCTTACTCGGAAATGGAGGGATGGAAGAAAAACACGTTAAATAATCCGAAACTTCAAGTAGAAAGGATAGGAGAAATTCTCTTTAATGCCTGGAGGGTAAGAGTATTAAAGAATTTCAAGGATATGGTACGTGTCGTTCAAATCATTCAACCACTTGAAGGAGTTTCAGATAAGGCGCTTGAAAGTCTAAATTTCTGCGCGAAAATGATCGCTAAGATTGAAAAACAAAACGCCGGTTGTGAATATTACATCACAGATATTATTTGGTCTTGTAAAAAACACGGACCTCATCCGGAGTTAAGTTAAAAAGAAGAAGCGATTACAGGCTCTTCCGAATCAAATCGGAAGGGCTTTTTATTTTCATTAAATAAACAATAAAACCCTTAGCGAGGCTCAGCACGATGGAAAAAGTGGGTAGGACTTGGCCTAGCGGCCCGGAGCGCACACTTTTTTCGCGTGCTGAGCCTCGCGTCTCCTAAAACCACCCCCTTTTTTTAAGAATCAAGAGGAAGCCGATAAGAATGAAGCCGATTAAACCGAAGATGAGCCAGAATTCCAATGGATTTGAAAAAAGCATCGGGGCGATTTCCGGTTGAAGCGTGACAGTCGCATAAAGGAGAAGCGGGAAGGTAAGAAAGCTCAAGATGGAAAAGCGCAGGGTAGTATTTGAAGTTTTGAACTGGAAGATCTGGGAAATCGTTTCGCTGTAGGAAACGATGGCCGCCCGCAGATTTTCCAGAAGATAGTGGACCTTAAGAAACTCGCCTAATAGGTCCGAAAAATAGATCTGCGTGCTCTTGCCCCAGAATTCCGGGCCAACGCGGGAAAGTGATTCTAAAGTTGTTTTCTGTGCGGCGGCAATAATGCCGAAGTCCAGCAAGTCCCTTTTAATGTAAGAAATTTCTTCCAGCAGTTTCCGCCCGGGGTGGTTGAAAATCTCCCTGCCTACGGCATTCACCTTCTTTTCCACGTGGCCCAGCTGCCGGAGGGAAAAGACGTTTGTTTCGTCCAAGATGTAATAAATGAGTTGGGCGGGGGATTGGATCTTGTTTTTTAAATCAGCGCCCCTTTCGAGTTTACGCTTGAATTCCTCAAGCGGTTCTATTTTTTCGTAATTTATCGTGATGAGTAGATTTTTGGTCGCAATAAAATCCAGTTCCACGCGTCGGGAAGTCATCTCCTTTTCGTTATAGATGGGAAGGTGGTAGACGGCAAAGATATAATCACCGTAGCTTTCCACCTTGCTCCGGTCGGAGGGGTGGTAAATCTCTTCCTGAATGATCGGATGGATTTCAAAGAGACCCTCAAGTTCCCTCACTTCTTTCTCCGAAGGATTTTGGAGCTCTATCCAAGTTATTTTGTTTATCTTCGTTTTAGTCATTTATTTACTGAAGTTCAGTAAAACATCATCGATCCTCGGCGTAAGAGTTTGAGCTAGATTACTGATAATAAAGGCCTTGTAGCGGTAATAGCGGTAGTTGTTAAACTGGCTGGAATCAACGCAGATGGGAGTATTTTTAGTTGAACAAATATCCTGACCCGTTATTTTTTGGGAGCAGGAAGCGCCGTAATAAGTCGCGTTGTCTCCCGAAGGGCCCTTAAAATTCCAAGGGCCGCTTGAGTTGTTTGAAGCGGCAATCTGGAACTTAACGCAAGTGCCGCCCGGCGAATCACCTTCCCACATCAAACTGTTTAAAGTAGCCCCGCTTGAAACAGTCGTATCAAAGGTTGAAGAAATAACGTAACCCGTCGTGCTGGTGGCCCGCCAGGTGGTGTTTAATTTATAATCATTCGTTCCGCATCCGCCGTTATTTGAGCAATTGAAACTTATCCAGCCGTCAACGTCGTTCCAAGCATAACCGCTAAAATCGCCGGTGTTTTGGTTTACGGTTACGCCGTAGCTTGAATCGGAGCAATTATCGGAACCGCCGTGGGACGTCTGATCGCAATTGAAACTTATCCAGCCGATGACGTCATTCCAGCCCCAGCCGG
>JBEKSI010000042.1:0-4525 GCA_049997835.1 Minisyncoccia bacterium
TCATACGCCCGGGAGGTTTTGAAGAACGAGCAGATCAGGAAAATTTTGTCCGGGAAGTATGAGTTCGTGATGGTGGACGAGTATCAGGATACGAACAAGCTTCAGGGGGATATCACGTATCTATTGGCTTCCGGACACAGAAACGTGATGGTGGTGGGGGACGACGCGCAGAGCATCTACGGCTTTAGGGGCGCTTATCACGAAAACATAATGAGCTTTCCGGAGCAGTTTGCGGATTGTAAGATAGTGAAGCTGGAGAGCAACTACCGGAGCACGCAGGCGATTTTGGACCTTTCAAACGCCGTTTTGGACAATATGGAGAACAAGTTCAAGAAGGTGCTGACGGCGGCGCGGGACGCTTCCGGAGAGAAGCCCACGATAATGTACTTCGGCGATGCCGAGGAGGAAGCGGGGTGGGTGAAGGAAAAGATTCAGGAGAATATCTTGAACGGCGTTCCGCTCGCGCACCAGGCCGTTTTGTTCCGCTCGTCGTATATTTCCATCCAGCTTCAGGCGGAGCTCGCGCGGGCCGGCATTCCCTTCAAGGTCTTCGGCGGATTGAAGTTCTACGAAACGGCGCACGTGAAGGACGTGCTCGCGCACCTCAAGGTGCTCGCGAACTTCAAGGACGAGTTGAGCTGGAGTCGGATTCTGACATTACTCCTAGGTGTGGGCGGAAAGACGGCGGAGACAATTGCTTCGCGGATTCGCCGGGAGAAAGATTTGGACTCCGCGCTTCTCGTTCTCACCCAATTTTCTGAGGGTTATAAATATTCGGAGCACCTCACTGAATTGAAACAAACTTTAATGAAGGCCGCCGGAGCGAAAATTTCTGTAGGAGAAAAATTCGGAATGATAGTGGATTATTATATGCCGATTTTGAAAGATAAATTTGATGAATGGCCGAACCGGTTGAACGATTTGGAGGCGCTCAGAAAAATAACTTTTAATTACACTAACTTAGAAGATCTACTCGCGGATTTGGCGATAGAAATACCGGACGATGCGCAGAAGGGCAAGGAATCCGAGAAGGATAAAAAACCGCTCACGCTTTCAACTATTCATTCTGCAAAGGGTTTAGAGTGGGATGTTGTTTTTCTTTTAGGCGTGGCGGAGGGAACGCTGCCCTCAAAGATGGCGCTCGGAAAATCCGGTGAGGAGATAGAAGAGGAGCACCGACTCTTCTATGTGGCCATTACCCGCGCCAGGAACAAATTATATTTACTTTTCCATTTGGCGGGAGATATGGGCCCGATGACATTCAATCGCTTATCGCGCTTTGTGGACGACCCGAGCGTGCTTTTGAGCGTAGAACACAAGGATTTATCTATGGGGGGCGCGAAGAAAAAAGCCGACTATGATGAAGAGAATGACGGGATAGAGGAAGATTCGGTGGAGTATTGAAACCCGGCACATCTACTCATCAGGGTGTCTCCGGGGCGACGCCCAAGTCCTACCCTTCTTCGCAGATATGCCGGGTTTCACTTAGATTTTTCTCTTTATTTGACTAATAGTAGAGTGGCGTGTTATTCCTATTTTCAGTTGTTAAACATAAACGATTTCACTGAAACATAAATTCAGGAAAGGAATGACCGATGAAGGGTAACATGACTTACGCTGGGGCTGGCGTTGATTATGACGCAATGGACCCATTCAAGCGCATGGCGCAACTTGCCGGCAGAGAAACGGCCGCAAACATCAATCGCTTGAACGATGGCGAGTTTCGGGAATTTGAAATGAGTCGGGGAGAAAGCGTGTATCTGATTGAAGCGGCGAAAAGCTACTTCGCGCACGTTGAGGAAGGATTAGGTACGAAAAATCTCGTCGCTGACGCGATGTATCAACTCACCGGCAAATCATATTACGACCATGTCGCGCAGGATACTGTGGCGATGATTGTGAACGATATGATTACGCTCGGCGCACTGCCTCTTTCGGTGGCGATGCATCTTGCTGTTGGTGATTCCGGTTGGTTCGATGACGAGGAGCGGTGTCGCGATCTCGTTGATGGCTGGAAGAACGCTTGTCATCTGGCGCGTTGTGTGTGGGGTGGCGGTGAAACACCGACGCTCAAAAACATTATAGAGCCGTGGACAGTTGTTCTTTCTGGCTCAGCGATGGGTATCGTGAAACCGAAGGGGCGGCTCATTAAGGCGAATATTGAGCACGGCGATGTAATCATTTTCGTCGAGAGTTCCGGTATTCATGCAAATGGCCTCACGATGGCAAGAAAAATTGCCTCCAAGTTACCAAACGGCTACCTCACTGGACTCAGCGACGGACGAACTTACGGCGAAACTCTTCTTGACCCCACGCATATTTACGTCCCATTTGTGGAAAATTGCCTAAATCGGGGCGTGGACATTCACTATGCGGTGAATATCACGGGGCACGGATGGCGTAAACTTATGCGCGCAGCGCAGCCGTTTGCCTACATTATTGAATGTCTGCCCGGACAATTTCCGATTTTTAACTTTATCCAAGAACACGGTCCGATTGATGACAGGGAGGCGTATGGCAATCTCAATATGGGTGCGGGGTTTGCGCTCTACGTCCCGGAAGTTTATATAGGTGCGGTGTTGAAAACGGCCGCCGACCTCAAATTCAGCGCGTTCTGTGCCGGGTATATTGAGCGGAGTGACGAGAAGAAAGTCGTCATTAAACCGAAAGATCTTGAATACTCCGGCGCGACGCTCGGTGTTCGGTGATAAATAAGTTCAATCCAAAGGGGTTCGCAATCATATGATAGCGAACCCATTTTATTCCCCATTTCTTATATTGACGAAGAAAAAATTGTCCTCATAATTAAGATATATGGCAAAAGTAATAATTTATTCCACGCCGAACTGCGTTTTCTGCAAGATGGCGAAGGCGTTCTTTCAGGCGAACGAGGTGAAGTACGAAGAAAAAGACGTGGCGGCGGACATTCCGGCCCAAAAGGAGATGATTAGCAAGTCCGGCCAGATGGGCGTGCCGGTAATAGACATAGACGGAAAAATTGTCGTGGGTTTTGACAAGGGAAAAATAACCGAGCTTTTAAATCTTTAACCATGGAACCAAAAAAATCTTTTTTTAAGAAAAGGTGGGTGATTATCAGCGGTATTTCAATTATCGCTCTCGTTTTGATTTATTTTATTTTCTTCTCCGGCGGGAATGAATCGCTTTTTAATACGGTAACCGTCGGGCGGGGGACCATCTCCGAAGAAGTTTCGGCGACGGGAAGCATAAAACCCGTGGAGAGCGTGGAGCTGGCTTTTGAGAGAAGCGGGCGCATCGCCGCCGTGAATGCCGACGTCGGCCAATGGGTGGGAGCGGGAGACGCGATTGCCGTTTTGAACAAAGCTGATTTGGAAGCCCAACTCGCGAAAGCCGAAGCGGATCTCGCGAGCCAGAGCGCGAGTTTGGATAATGCCAGAGTTGATTTGAAAAATGATTATAACGACGTGCCGAACGTTTTAAATGACGCTTACGCGAAATCCGACGACGCCGTTCGCACGAAGACCTCTTCGCTCTTTACCGGTTCGCAAAATTCAAAATACCAGCTGACTTTCAATTCCTGCGATACTCAGGCGGGGATTGACGCCGAAACTCTTCGTCTTCAGAGCGGCGACGAAATCACAGTGTGGCAGGGCGAGATAGCGAATCTATCCGCGAACTTTTCGGAAGATTTAGCGAAACAAAATCTTAAGAACGCGGAGAATCATTTAAACACCATCAAGAGGTTTCTGGAAAGAACGAATGATAATTTGACCGCCGTTTGCGTCATAAGCAACAGCGCCTACGACGCCGCCCGTCTCAATTTAACCACGGCCAGAACCAACGTGAACACGGCGCTTACGAGTGTCGTGAGCCAGGGCCAGACGATCAGTTCGCAAGAAGGAAGCGTGGCCTCGCTTTCGGCTGGAATCAAGTCCTACGAAGCCAGCATTGATAACATCAAAGCCCAGATTTCCCAGACCGCGATCTATGCCCCGTTTTTCGGAATTGTTACCGTGCAGAACGCGAAGGTGGGCGAGATAGCTTCGGCGGGAAGCGTCCTGGTTTCCGTGATTTCCGGGAGCAGGTTTGAAGTTGAGGCCAACATAGCCGAAGCCGATATTGCCAAGGTGAAGGTTGGGGAAGACGCGGATATAACGCTGGATACCTACGGAAATGAGGTTGTTTTCAAAGCCAAAGTGTCTTCCATAGACCCGGCGGAGACGATGGTTGAAGGCGTAGCCACCTACAAAACTAAATTCCAGTTCGTTAAATACGACAACCGGATAAAATCCGGAATGACGGCGAATATTACCATTCTTACCGCTAAAAAAGATGACGTTCTTGTTGTCCCCCAGCGGGCGGTTACGGCAAAAGACGGCGAAAGAAGCGTTTTAATTGATTTAGGCGACGGGAAATCGGAAGAACGGAAAATTCAGGTTGGTTTAAAGGGAGTGGACGGCAACGTGGAGGCGCTTCAGGGTTTGAACGAGGGGGACAAAGTAATAATAAACAGTAATCCCTAAACTTTATGGCGCTTATTGAAGTG
>JBEKSI010000043.1:0-4131 GCA_049997835.1 Minisyncoccia bacterium
CCGTCCACGTTGTGCGGTCCCGGACCGTTGCAGACCCCGTAATTTACGGTGCCGCAGATATGGCCATTCCGGGTTGTCGCGCAGTCCAGTGAGATGTCGCCCGCCGAAGAACTTGCGTATCCCTCTATCCTTGTGCCGTGCACCGTAACATTTAGGGTGTTATAAAAATCCCACCACCCGATTGCATCGTCCCAAGCCACGGAACTTGAGGCGAGAGAATTGATATTTGTGCCGGCGGCGCGGCTTGGCGTCGGGGATTGGGACACGAGTGCGGCCGCGAGAATAATAACCCCCGCAACGACAATCCAGAAAATTATTCTGACGGATTTCATCTCTAATTGAATTATATCAGAAAACCCCCATATGATATAATAAGTTCATATAAAAAGGTCGTTTTGTTTTTCTAATACATCTTTCATAAAAAACATGCGCAATATAAACAAAGTTCTTCTTATCGTCGCCATAGCGCTTTTGCTGGCTCTCGTCGGGATTTTGGTTTGGCAGAATTGGTTCAGTCAACCCTCGTATTACGCCGTCTATTTAAGGACCGGCGATTTATACTTCGGCCAACTCTCCCGATTCCCGTCATTCGGCCTTTCTCGCGTCTATCTTCTTCAGGTGAATTCACAGAATCAGCAGAACCCGGTGAATGTTCAGAAATTTTCCAATGTTTTCTGGGGGCCGGAAGATTTCATTAAAATCAACCGGGATGACGTTGTGTGGTATACGAAGCTGAGGAGCGATAGCCAGCTTTTGCGTCTCATAGAGAGCAATCCGGAACTGACTTCCCCGCAGACGAATGCGAATCAAGGCGCTCAACAGCCGGCGGCCAAAGACACGCAGGAAAACGCCAAGTAAACCCGCGATTCGGAGCTTCCGAATAAAATCCCACTTTTTTAAAAGTGGGATTTTTTGTTATGATTATCAATAAGAAATGATTTCCCCCAAAAACGGCCAAATTGCACTTTCTTTCGTTCTGCTCGTAAGCGGCATTATTGTTGAAATAGTTATTGCCGGTTCTTTCGTGACTTATTTTTTAAGTAACACCGGATTGGGAGAGCGGCTCCAGTCGCGGGCGACAACCGCGGCCTATTCCGGTATCTGGGACGCTATGGTTAAGATATCCAAAAACCGGGATTTTTCGGCCAGCCCCAATCCTTACAGTCTCGTTATCGGAAATGACAGCGCGGTCGTGGGTGTCTCGCGGACCACGGATAATCCCTCGAATTCCTACGTTTATACGGTTTCTTCTTTGGGAGTGGCGGCCGGCCGGGAAAAAAATTTGGTGGCGACTGCGCTTGTGAATCTGGCGACGGGTCAGGTTCAGCTAAAATCACTGGCTGATCAGCCGGTTCAATAACATGAAAGAATTAATGAAGAAAATAGTTTTTTTCCTGGAAAAATTAAGTTCCAAGCCGAGAATTGACGGGCTTGAAATAAACGAGGGTTCAATAAGTTACGCCTATTTGGAATACGACAAACCGAAGACGTTAGCTTTGCGTCTGCCGCCCGGCATCTTCAAGGACAACAAGCTCGCAGAGCCGGATCAATTGCTTAAATATTTAAAGCAGGTTCACGAATCGGTGATTCCGAACGAACCGGACAAGATGCTCCGGGTTACGGTAGTTTTGCCGCCCTCAATGGTTTATACCCAGAGCTTTACCGTGCCGAACGTCGGCAGCGAGAGATTGAAGGAAACATCGACGCTGAATCTCCAGATGATTTCCCCCATTCCCGTTCCGCAGGCGAATATGAGCGCGCAGGTTATCAATGAGACCCCTGATCGCTATGAAATGCTCGGTGCCTTTACTGACAGGAATTCCGTAACCCAAATAAAGGATATCCTGATCCAGGCCGGTTTCGCGCCGATTGCCTTTGAATTCCCCGCCCTTTCCATTACGCGCCTTATCCGCGGATCATCCGTTTCCGACGGAAAATCGGCGCTGGTTTTTCATGTTTCAAGCGAGGGCTTAGATATTTTCATTTTAAGAAACGGCGAATTACACTTTGATTATTTCCGTTCGTGGAAATCCATCCAGGGGGAGGAGCGTTCCATCTCGCGGGAAGTTTTTGACGGTGTGGTGGCCGAAGAGGTCAGAAAAGTCGTTAATTTTTCCGTGAGCCGCTTCAATGAGACGCCGGCGGCGGCACTGATCATCGCGCCGGGTTTTGAAGCGGAAATTGGCGAAGTTATGGCTAAAGTTTTCAATTTGAGAGCCGTGCCGCTTGTCTTAAACCAGACTCCGTCGGTTTTTTACGTCGCTTTGGGCGCGGCGATGCGGGGCAAACTGGAGGTTAAAGAAGACGGCGATCTCAAGATCATAAACCTGGGCGGAGAGAGCTTAACGAAGACGATTTATAACGAGCAGATTCTGAATTTCATCGGTCTCTGGCGGAACATTACGGCCAGTTCGTTTACGGTTCTGCTCGTGGCTTTCATATTTTCCGCCAGCTTCCTCCTTAATCAGTACAAAGGATTGACGAATCAGCTCAGTGAATTTTCCGCCAAAGCCAGCCAAAAAGAGCTTGCTGATCTGGCTAATAAGGCCGAAGAATTCAACGGAATGATTTCGGCTATCCGGACCGTCCGCGGTTCGGCTTCTCCTTGGCATGAGACATTAAGCCATTTAGAGAGTGTCGCTTCGACCAACCACATTAAACTTACAAGCTTGGATATTTCCTCCCTAACTTCGCCCGTCAGCGCTTTCGGGACGGCGGCGGATTACAGTTCGGCCCTGGCTTTTAAGAACGCTCTGTTAAGCGACCCGGGTTTTATGAACGTGAACATGCCGCTTACCCAGATTACGCCGCTTACGGGAGGCGCCGGGGTTTCTTTTAATATCACTTTCAGTTTCAAGATTTAATCCGTTTCTTCGGAAAGAATTTTTCCGAGGCGGGTGAAGGCATCTTTCAGTTTATCTTCATCGTCGCGGCTGATTTTTTTAAGGACGAAGTTTCCGGCTTTACCCGGTCGGTGGCGGACGCCCAGACGAGCGCGCCAGAAATCCTTTGTTTTGAGCGCGTCGATTACGGAAGAAACTCCGCGATGGCCGGCGGCCCCTCGGCCGAAGGCGATCTTAAAATCGCCGATTTCTATGTCCGAGTCGTCGTGGATTAAGATCATATTTTCCGGTTTTATTTTGAAGTAGGCGAGCGCTTGCTTCGCGGCTTTGCCGGATTCGTTCATGAAAACGGTTGGTTTCGCCAAGATAATTCTTCCCGATTTAAGAAAGACAAAATTTTTACTTTTCCGCCATTCGTTTTCCGGCACTCTCCCGGAAAAATCATCCAGCGCCAAAAAACCGGCATTATGATAAGTGGCGCGGTAATTCTCCCCTCGGTTTCCGAGACCTATCGCTATTTTTAGCGTTTCCGGAATAAATTCGCGGTTTTTGCCGGAATTGTTTTTTTTACGGACATCCATTATTCTTTAGTATTATAACATCATCCATATGAAGAAATTTTTTTGGTCTGTTTTTGAGGTTTTAGAGACGGTCATTATTGCCGTGGCGGCGGTCTTCGTGATCCGTTCGTTCGTCGCCCAGCCGTTTCTGGTCAGCGGTTCCAGCATGGAGCCGACTTTTTCAAACGGGAATTATCTTCTTGTGGACGAACTGACTTATGATTTTCGGGTACCCGAACGGGGGGAAGTCGTCGTTTTTAAATATCCGCGCGACCCCAATACCTATTTCATCAAGAGAATAATTGGATTGCCGGGGGAAACGATTGAAATAAAAAACAACATAATGAAGATAACCGACGGCAAAGGAGCTCAGGTTCTCCACGAGCCGTATCTTTTGGAAAGTGCCTACATGAACGATTTTGAAAAGACGCTCGGTGAGAACGAATACTTCGTGATGGGCGACAACAGAAATTTCAGTTTTGATTCTCGAAGCTGGGGACCTTTGCCGAAGAGCGACATCGTGGGCGTAGTGCGGTTCCGACTCTGGCCTTTCAATGAGGCGATGGCTTTTACCGCCCCGAATTACCAGTAAAAAAAGGAAGATGGCTTTAAAACCCAAAACAAAAAAGAATCCAGCCCCAGCGGGGCGGCATCTTCTGTGAAAAGGTCTAAAATAATGTCGAGCAATAATTTCCAAACCAAATTGATTGGCTAGGGACACAGAACGC
>JBEKSI010000044.1:0-4099 GCA_049997835.1 Minisyncoccia bacterium
GGTGGTCTTGGACAGTCCCGACATAAAAGACCGCGAGGAAATCTTGAAAATTCATTCTGTCGGAAAACCGCTCGCGAAGGACGTCGATTTGAAAGTTGTTGCGATTCGCACGCCGGGGTTTGTCGGGGCGGATTTGGCGAATCTTATGAACGAAGCGGCGATCAAAGCCGCCCGGGAAAACAAGAAGATCGTCAATCAGGAAGATTTTTTGAGTTCCATTGAAAAAGTGATGCTTGGACCGGCGCGCCGGAGCCGGGTGATTTCCGAAAAAGAAAAGAAGGTGACGGCCTATCATGAGGCCGGCCACGCGCTCATTGCCGCCGCTTTGAAAGACGCCGACCCGGTCCATAAAGTTTCCATCATCAGCCGCGGGATGGCCGGCGGCTACACGATAAAATTACCCTTGGAAGAAAGTCATCTCCGCACCAAGACCCAGTTTCTGGCCGACCTTGCCGTTTCATTCGGCGGATACGTGGCGGAGCAGACGGTTTTCAAAGATATCTCGACTGGTTCCTCAAACGACATTAAAAATGCCACGGATGACGCCCATAAAATGGTGACGCGATACGGAATGAGCGAGAAGTTGGGGCCGCGCACTTTCGGGAAAACCCAGGAGTTGATCTTCCTGGGCCGGGAGATGACGACTGAAAAGGATTATTCCGAAGTCGTTGGAGCGGAGATAGACAGCGAAGTGAATAATATAATTAGAAAAACCCTGAACATTGCGAAAAGCGTTATTTCCAAGAACCGCGGACTTTTGGACAAAATTGCGAAGGCGCTCATAGAAAAAGAGACCCTGGAGCAGGAGGAGTTTTACAAAATCGTAAAAAGTTCTAATCTGAAGCAAGTAGGTTTGAAGATTTAGCGGTCCGTAGCTCAATGGTAGAGCAGACGTCTTATACACGTCCGGTTGGGGGTTCGAGTCCCTCCGGACCGACATACAACCTAATTTAGGGGCGCTTAGCTCAGCGGTAGAGGATAAATTGTCCGGGGGACAATTTATCCGTTTACATCCCGTTAGATTTTTGTAATCTTTAGTATCTAGGGACGGTTAGCTTAGTGGTAGAGCACTGCTTTTACACAGCAGGGGTCACAGGTTCGAATCCTGTACCGTCCACAAAAAATCTAACGGGATAAACCGAGTAGTCCGCCAGCTGGCGGAGGGGGTTCGACACCCTCAGCGCCCACAAATAAATAAATCCCCATTTTTAAATGGGGATTTTGTTTCTAATAATTTATCCGGTCAATTTTACCGGAATAGATTACTCCACCGAGGAGGCTCCTCTTGTTGTTGATAAACGGGAGGACCCACGTTTACTACATGAATATTCTTTCTCGCGCTTTCTACTCGGATTGCTTCTGCTTCCAGTGTTTTTTGGCGTGCCAATTCTTGGACAGAGATTCCCAAACTCCTCGCCTGTTCGACCGCAAGTTGGCTCTTTTTTAGTTTATTTGCTTGTTTCCTTGCGTGGCTGTTCTGGACAGCCTCGGTGGTTGTACCTGATTTTTGCATATTCATCCTCCGATAACAGTGGATAATAATTAAGGCAACGTGAATTAACTGAATAAATTTTACCGCTTAATCCAACATCCGGTCAAGATATTTAAATTGACATTAAGCTGTCTCAAGGCGTATTTTTATATCAATGAACACGGTTTTCAACACGTCATACGGTTTGAAAATTGCCGCCAACGAAGTTGTGCGGGAGATTGTTGAGTTTATTAAAAACAAACCGAACGCTCACTATAAGGTGATTATCGGAAGCGATTCGCTCCATCTAGAAGACAACGGCGCGGATTTCGTGACGGCAATCGTGGTGCACCGCGTGGGAAACGGCGGGCGCTACTTCTGGCGCCGGCTCGCGCTCGGAAAATTCTACAATCTTCACGACCGTATCATTCAGGAAGTGATGCTTTCTATTGATACCGCGAAGGAAATCTTGGCTGATTTGGAAAAAGAAACGAAGGCGCACGCGGAACAGGGCATAAAATTGAACTGGGATTTTGAAATTCACGTGGATGTGGGCGAGAACGGCCCAACCAAGAACCTCATTCAGGAAGTAGTGGGGATGGTGCGGGCACACAATTTTGAGCCCAAGACCAAACCTGATAGCTACGCTGCATCAAAAGTTGCCGACCGGTATGTCTAATTAGTAAATAAAACCATTTCCTTTTGTTCTGTGTGAGCCCCGGCACGCGAAAAAAGTGTGCGCTCCGGGGCGCTAGCCCAAGTCTTACCCACTTTTTCCATCGTGCCGGGGCTCATTTAGTAAATAATACACTCATTGCCGTGATATTGACTTTTATATGAATGTGTGCTTATATTAAAGAGTAATTAGAAAGGTTCTGATTATGTTCTTTTAAAAACATTTTTTGGCGCGAACGCAAGCGCCAGGAGGATTATAAAATGTTACACATATTTGTTAGTCTAAAAAATCTATTTCTTCTCGTATTATTTTTTGTTTTTACAATCGCGTTTGCTATATTCTTTTTCATGACGCCAATAGTGGGAAACAATGCGATTGCGATGGCGTTGTTAACATTAATAATATTATCAGCTTGTACTATCGGGATGTTCTATGTTCTTGTGGCAGAAGCAAAGAAAGAAAAAGAAAGATTTCTTAAGCTTACTAGTCCATTTGCAAAACTTAACGTGGAAACGGTTGGTTGGCAATTTGCATTTCTCTCAGCGTGGATAGTAGAGGGCAATAAATTAATTTTCAAACTCAAAAAATCTTCAAATGGGAGGGAATTTTTAGAGATGATTTTTAATCTTGCTTTAGTTAGTATCGCAAAAGAGAGATTTAGCGCGGAAGAAAGCCAGAATCATTTTCGTAGATGGATTGATGGTAAAAAAGACGCCAAACCATTTTTTTCTGGCTCTGTCATGATAGGAGATATTTTTAGAGAAGAAAGTAAAATTAAATGCTATGTGGAAGAGTATAAAACCAACTTTAATTTAGTAAGAAAAATTGTGAGGAAATTAGGCTTCCTCGCTACAGATAACTATAAGGCCTATCTTAAAATAGACGAAAACTATTTGCTTCAAATTACCAAAAAGAAATTTGATCAATTAGATAGGTTTTAATTAGTAGTCACATTTGCCGTTCTCGAATTATCCGGGAACGGCATTTTTATTTATAACAAAGAATAACCTTTTCTGAATGAGCATTGCCGTAGAGCGTCATAAAACTCACCGAGCGAACCTCGTTGCGAGCCAGGACCCCGACCGAATGGGAGTAGGGTGGCGAGCAGAGCGTGAGCGAGGATGAGTTTTGACGCTCGGAGGCACGAGCGAGTGAGGGGAAGGTTATTCTTTGTTGAACACCTCTTTTGTGATAGTATAAAATCCACTCACTATGGATCGTATTGTTTTAGATATTGAGACAAAAAACTCATTTGAAGACGTGGGCGGGCGTGATGGCGTGAAGAAACTGGACGTGTCGGTGGTGGGCGTTTACTCGTACGATGATGATAAATATATCGCTTTTGACGAGCACGAGATGGATAAATTAGGAGAACTTCTGAAGCGCACCCAACTCATCGTCACCTTCGCGGGCGCGCGTTTTGATTTGCCGGTTCTAGAAAAGTATCTTAACTTCAATGTCTACTCCATAGATCACTACGATATTCTGGAAGCGGTGGAGAAAAATCTCGGCCGCCGCATCGGCTTGGGTATTTTAGCCGAGGCGAACGTCGGCGCGGGAAAGTCCAGCCACGGGATGGAGGCGATAGAGATGTATAAGCGGGGCGAAATTCAGGAACTTAAGGATTATTGTTTGCAAGACGTAAAAATCACGAAAGACATCTACGAACTGATCAAAAAACAGGGTTATTTATGGATTCCCGAGCGTTATTCTTCCAGAATGACGAAGCTTGCGATAGAATATAAAGAAGAATTGTCGCCCCAAAACCAACTTATTTAGGAATAATGTCATCTTTTAAAAACAATAGAATAGTGCTGTCAGTTTTCGCGATTTTGATGGTTATCGGTATGGCGGCTGCATATGTCCCGATGCTTTTCCCGCAGAGTGCGCCGGAAGCTGCGCCTGAAAACTATTCAGATGTAGCGCCGGTGACCTCAACGGAGAATTACGCG
>JBEKSI010000045.1:0-3942 GCA_049997835.1 Minisyncoccia bacterium
CCTTGTGCGACAGTACTAAGGGTGATGATTAAGCCGTCAGAGAGTATTCCCCCGACGGCTTTTGTACCATAAACACTTAGAGATACTTTATGAGTTTCTCATGGTCTTCGTTAGTGACAATTTCCTTTTTCTGTCCTTTGGTAACAGAAACTACTTTCCTTGCCATAAAAAGTTCGGAGGTGTTTCTTTTGCTTATAAGCTTACTCGCAAGTTCCGTAACAACTTGTCTTTCGTTGCCGCCGCCTGTTTCCAAGTAGGTATATTTTATTGTTGCTGAATGCGCGCTATTAACTATCACTTCCCTAGAAGCTATAGCACACCCTACGGTTATACAGGGAAATTTCATGGTGTTTCCTCCTCATAACGATTATTATTAATTAATAAGAATAGTGGATTTAAAGAATTCTAAATCATAAGATACAACACAATGAAAAAAGAGTCAATATTTAATGTCCCTAATAAAAATGTTCATTTTATCGGTATTGGCGGCATCGGGGTTAGCTCCCTCGCCTACTGGTTTAAGTCTCTGGGATGGGCTATTTCGGGCTCTGATTCGGCTGGGGGTAAAATTACCCTTGGGCTCAAAAAGGATGGTTTTAAGGTCAAAATAGGGCATAAAAAGGGCAATCTGGGGGCCAAAACAGGCCTGGTAATATACAGCAATGCTATAAAGCCGGATAACCCGGAATTGGTTCAGGCCCGGCGGCTTGGTATCCCGGTAATGACCTATCCCGAGGCGGTCGGGATACTCACCCGCCATTACAAAACCTTCGGCGTGGCCGGCGCTCACGGCAAGAGCACGACTACTTCCCTCTTATCTTTAGTTCTAATAAAAGCCGGCTGGGATCCGAATGTAATCGTGGGGACAAAATTAAAAGAGTTTGGCAATCGGAATTTCCATTTAGGTCGGAGTAACTATCTAGTTTTGGAGGCCGACGAATTCAGTGGCGCATTTTGGAACTATTCTTCTTTCGGCGCGATCATCACGAACATAGACAGGGAGCATTTGGATTTCTACAAAAATCTCGGGAATATCAAAAAGAGTTTTTTGAAGTATATCGGGAACATTCAGACGGGCGGGATTCTGGTCGCGAACCGCGATGACAAAAATCTCTTCTCGCTGAAGCGCGAGATTGAAAAGCTCACGAAGCAAAACGGCGTGAAGTTGGTTTGGTATTCCATGTTAAAAGTTAATAGTTCATTGTTGTCTCGTTTGAAATCTAATCTTTCAATCCCCGGCCGGCATAATCTTTCAAACGCGCTCGCGGTTTATGTCTTGGCGAAGAACCTGGGCATTCCCGAAAATAAGATTCTCTCCGCGCTCAAGAGCTATCACGGCGCCTGGCGGAGAATGGAGTTCCGCGGAAATATCAAGTTAAAAGTTATTAGTTCTAAGTTAGTAGTTCCAATGTATGACGACTACGCCCATCACCCGACGGAGATAAAAGCGACGCTCCAGGCATTCAGAGAAAAATATCCTAATTCAAAGATTATCTGCGTTTTCCAACCGCATCAGGCCAAGCGGCTAAAGACGCTCTTTAATGATTTCGCGCGTGCCCTCAAAGACGCCGATTCGCTCATCTTACTCCCCTCTTATAAGGTGGCTGGCCGGGATATTCCTATGAATAAAAAATACACTTCGGAATCCCTCGCCAAAAAAATAAAAGGCGCCACGTATTTAAACAACCCCAAGAACCTCCGGAGAACAATTCAAAATGTCGTAGTTAAAAGTTATCAGTCAAAAGTTAATAGTTTTGTGTTAGTAATGATGGGCGCCGGTTCCATCGTGAATTACACCGATGAACTTCTCCGTAAAATGAAGTAAGATTAGGCAGATGTACTACAAGGATATCAAACAATTCAAGGAACTTTGCGGCTATGAGATAGAAGATTTCTGGTATCCGCGGGTGACGAAGATAATGGAGATAAAGTCCAAGCCGGAGCTTTATCGTTTTTACGCGAATTTGCCGAATTTTGACGCGGGTGAAAAAATAAAAAATCAATCCGCAAGTGAGGGCACGATGGTGCACGAGGCGGTGGAAAAGATAATGATGGGCGAAAATCCCGAGATTCCGCCGGAAATTCTGCCGTCCGTTCAGGCCTTCATTGAATTTGCCGATAAAAATAAAATTCAGGTAGATAAGGAGTATATTGAAAAGCGCCTCGTAAATTACGAGGAGCGCTACGCGGGCACGTTGGACGCCATCGCCTTAATCGGCGGGAAGCTCGGTATTCTGGACATTAAGACCTCGCAGGCGATCTATCGCGATTACAATCTTCAGACCGCGGCCTATATCGGCGCGATGAAGGATATCGTGAAGGGCCTGGAGACGCGCTGGATTTTGCGAATAGACCAGGTAAAGACCTGCAAAGTATGCGGAGCGACAATGCGAAGCAAGGGCGGGCGGGATAAAATTCGCTATGACAAATTAAAAATTGGACGAACTGCCGCCGAGAGGTGCGAGCATGATTGGGGGCCGATGACGGGCTTAATTGAGATTCAGGAATTCCCCTATTGGCACGAGGACTTCCACGCATTTCTGGGCGCCAAAAGATTATGGGAATGGGAAAACGATTTTTGGTTGAAGAAGGTTGGATATAACTAGGTTGGGCATCTCCGACAATCTCCCCTTTCGCTCACTGTGCCTACAAGCGCTAAAATTCTGCTCGCTCACGCTCTGCTCGCCACCCTACTCCCATTCAGTCGGGGTCCTGTCTCGCAACGAGGTTCGCTCGCGAATTTTATGGCGCTTTCCGGCAATGTTCGCTCAAGGGGAAATTGTCGGAGATTGGATGTATAATGGTAGAAATTAATTCAAATCCAAACCCAATATGGATATTTCAGTTTTAATTTCCTTTCTAGCACTTTTTATCTCGCTTATAGCTTTATGGAAAGCTGATCTCGCTCCATTTAAACCAATAACAACTACGAGTGATATTTCCTTTCGTGTCTATCGCATGACTGAAGGGAAAGAAGAATGGTATATCCCTAGTGCTCACATTGCTTTAAGTGTTTGTAATTCTGGGGCTAAACCCGGAAAAGTATTAGACACTCGTTTGATAGTACAATATGCTTATAACTCTTCTCGCGTTAAAAAACATAAAGAAGAAAAATATATTTTGGAGCCCAGATGGGAGATCGACCCCACAAAGTTTCTATTTATAGCACATCAAAGATTTGAGTGGATTAGTAAAGCCATTCTACAAGATTGGGCTCCATTTGTGGTTTTGCAAAAATCAGTTGAAACTAAACATTTGATTTTTGAAACCACTTGGGATAAACGCATAATTAATAAAAAGGTGTTGTTTAAATTAGAAATGCTCACAGATGCCGACAAAGAATGGATTTTCGTCGAGAAGTGGGAATTTAATCTAACTCGTGACCGTTGGAATAATTTTATGAATGACTGTTGCTATATACTTCAGCAAGGAAAAAATTCAGAAGTACAATACATGATACATAGTCCAGCTTACCACGAACATATAAAATCGGGTTCTCATAAATAAAAACGCTCACTAGGGGCGGTTTTTTGGCACAAATGACGATAATATTGAAGATGTATAATTAAACTATGGCATTTGGGATACTATTACTTATAATACTTTATTTTCTACCGACCATTATCGCTTTTTCGAGAGGGAAAAGGAATAAGGGAGCAATACTCGCACTTAATCTTTTTCTGGGTTGGACTTTCGTTGGATGGATAATATCTCTCGTCTGGTCATTAACGCATGATGGGGTTGTAGTTATAAAACCCGAAGAGAAGAAAATAGAATAGCTATATCCTATTCACCCAGCGAGAAGGTTAAAGAGACAAAAGAAAAAGGCATTCAGATTGATTCTGAACGCCTTTCTTAATACGTTTCTCTTGCCTCAGCCTCACAGAGTGAATTCTCCATAGGCGCCGCCTCTTACGAGTGGTAATTCATGGCGGAGATAAT
>JBEKSI010000046.1:0-3821 GCA_049997835.1 Minisyncoccia bacterium
TTCTGAACGTCCTGAAGGGCGAATTATCCATCGTGGGTCCGCGCCCGCACGAGCCGGAAGAGATGCTTCAATACCCGCCGGAATTCAAAAAATTATATTACGCCAAAGGAGGATTAACCGGCCTGTCCCAAATAATGGGCGCCTCACTCCTGCCTTTCAAAAAAGAATTGGAATACGACTTATTCTATTTAGAACATCAATCTCTGTTATTGGATTTGAAAATTCTTCTTAAGACCGTCTGGATATTTTTCTCCGACCCAACCGGGGTGTGAACCGACTAGTTAAATCTTTTTCTTCTCCTCCAACTCACGATAAACCGTTCCCAAGACGCCGTTTATGAATTTGGGAGAGTTTTGACCGCCGTAGTTCTTGGCGATTTCAATCGCCTCGTTAATGGCCACCTTGGGCGGCACTTCGTTCCTGTCCGCATACATAAGCTCGTAAAGGCCGATACGGAGCACATTCCGGTCAATGATGGCGATCTGGTTTATGGGCCATTCCGGCGCCACGCGCTTAATAAGCTCGTCTATCTCTTTAATGTGCTCAATTACGCCTTTAACGATTTTCCAAGCGAAATCCGGCTCGTCTATGCCCGGGCCGAACTCTTTGAGATTCCGCTCCAATATTTCGGCGAGGTCAGTTTTATGCTCATAAAAATCCCATTCATAAAGGGATTGCATAACGATGGTTCGCGCCAGGTGACGGGTAGCCATCCCTCACCCTTCAACGATTAATGCACCCGACGGCTTTAGGGTGTTTGTATATTCCATCATTATTCCAAAAAATAAATTCATTTTTGATGTTTGACACTAGTTTTATGTGAAAGATCGTTGAAGGGTGAGGGATAAAGAACTAAGATTTAACTTTGGGCTTTTTGTTTGATTTTACGTATAAGCCGCAGTTCGGACAGGCGCGATGGGAAAGCGTCGGGGCTTTGCAGCTCGGACATGCTGAAATATGCACTTTCTTAAGCGCCAGCTGGGAACGCCGTCTGCCTACTTTTGATTTGGAATGATGTTTTGTTGGTACTCCACCCATAATGTAGTTATATTAATCCAATCTTAAATTAGTGTCAATTATTTTTAGGGGCTTGACGTTTTTAGGTGGGTTGGAATATGATACCCACAGCAGTTTGATGTTTAAGAAAATGAGAAAATTTTGATTATCCTAGGAGATAAAGGGTAATCATATTGGGAGTTGAAAAGGAGCTCTCTCTGAGGTGCGTGTCCACTGGATCCGTGGTGCACCACAGTACCGCAAACAATGGATTCTGTTTATCAAGTACAGATTTTAAGGTATAGATAAGACAGAATGACTTTCGCGAAAGGTGTGATAGGCAGGGCGACTTTAGATTCATGCCTAGATTATAATTCTGTCCTGTTGCTAGGTGCTGCTCTACGTCCCGTTGTATTTTATATATCCCCGTTTTTATGACGGGGATTTCATTTTATAAACCGGAGAGCCTCGCGCTCGTTTTTTACCCAGTGGATTCGTTTATCTTTCTCAAACCACGTCATCTGGCGTTTGGCGTATTTCAGGGAATCGCCGGTGATTTTTTTAATTAATTCTTTTTTTGTTCTTATTTTACCCTCCAAAAAGTCCAGCGTGTCGGCATACTCAAAACCGAATTCCCGGATTTTTCTATCTGGAATTTTTTTAATAAGCGCTTGAGTTTCTCCCACCAAACCTTTTTCAATCATCTTTCTAACCCGTCTTTTTATGAGTTTTCCTAAAACACTCTTGTTTTTGGTTATTCCTATGAATAATACGTCCGCTTTTAGCGGGTTGGATTCCAGTTTCGGCACTTTTCCGAGCGATTCAGCTATTTCAATGGAGCGAATGAGCCGCCGCGGATTCCTTCGGTCTATTTCCTTCCAACGCCGCAAGTCCTTTTTCTTTAGAATTACCGACAGTTCCAAGACGGATTTATCTTCCAATTTTTTACGTAGCCTTATATTCGGTTTCACTTCAGGAATAACAATGCCGTCTACGGCCGCCCGAATATAAAATCCCGTTCCGCCGACAAGAATGGGTAATTTTCCCTTATCCCACATTTTTTTGAGTTCTAATCTGGCTATCTTTTGATATTGGGAAGCGGTGAATGTGCTTTTAGGACTAATAATACCCAAAAGATGGTGGGAAACACCCAGTGTTTCTTTTTTGGTCACTTTTCCCGAGCCTATTTCCAGTCCTTTATAAATCTGTCTGGAATCGGCCGAGATAATTTCTCCGCCGAAGCGGCGAGCGATGCCAATCGCAAGCGCGCTTTTGCCGGAAGCCGTCGGGCCGACGATGACTATGAGTTTATTATTTGACATCTTCTATTTTTAAAATTATATTAAAATCAGTTCTTTGGGTAATATAAATCATAAGGTTAAAATATAAAATCTTACTAGGAGGAATTAATAATGAAGAAAGTCCTGATTATTGTTGCAATTACAACAATTGCCGCTGGCACATTAGCTGCTTTATACATCAAGAGCAGTAAAATTCCAAAATTTGACCCATGTAAAGCCGCACATGCTTAAATTTTTCCCAATTTTCCCAAGTTCCACCAAGCCGTTTCTATTAGGACGGCTTTTTTATTTTTGGGTTATTTTCTCAGCTTAATTTCTTCAGAAACCGATTTTATGAATTCCCGAATATTCGCGGTAGCAGTATTCTTTTCATGTCGCTTCCGGACGTTTACGGCCTTCATTTCTATTTCCTTATCGCCCACAACCAGAAGGTAGGGGATTTTTTCCATCTCTCCCTGGCGGATGTTCTTGCCGAGCGTCTCGCCTTCGGCAGCAATGTCGGCTCGGATTCCTCCATTTTTTAGTTCCGCAAGCACTTTTTCGGCGTAACCCCGATGCCGATCAGCGATTGGAATTATTCTCGCCTGAACGGGTGAAAGCCAAACGGGCAGCGCGCCCGCGTAGTGTTCCAAAAGTATCATAATGAACCGTTCGGGAGAACCGATAATGGCGCGGTGGAGCATGACCGGACGCTTTTCTTTTCCATCCTTATCTATGTAGGAGAGATCGAAACGTTCCGGCAAGAAGAAATCTATCTGCACGGTGGAGAGCTGCCATTCCCGACCCAGAGCGTCAGTTGCCATAAGGTCCATTTTAGGCGCGTAGAAAGCGGCTTCTCCCGGACCGTCAAAATAGTCAATGTGATTGCGTTTCATTATCTTTTCAGCCCACGCTTCCACTTTCTTCCATGTTTTCGCGTCGCCCAAGTATTTTTCGGGATGTTTTTTGTCGCTCGTGGAGAGGCGATAGCGATATTTCAATCCAAAGGTTTGCATAACTTCTTTAGTCATTGCGAGCGCTTTATCCACCTCCTCATCTACCTGGTCCTCTCTGCAAAAAATATGGCAATCGTCCTGCGAGAACGAACGCACGCGCGCGAGTCCGTTCAATTCTCCCGGTTTCTCGTCGCGGTAAAGCATGGCGAAATCAGTGTAGCGGAGCGGCAGATCGCGGTAGCTGCGCGGTTGGGAGGCGTAGATCTGCGTATGTTGCGGGCAATTCATCGGCTTCAGAAAGAGCTCCTCTTTTGAATAATTGGAAACCACGCGGAACATACCATCCTTGTATTTGTCGTAGTGGCCGGAGGTTTTGAATAATTCCGCTTTGGCGATCTGTGGCGTCCACACCTGCTCATAGCCAGCTTTCGTTTGGAGCGATTCAATGTACTCATTGAGCGCTCGGCGAATAAAGGCGCCTTTGGGGGTATAGAGCGGCAACCCGCTGCCGACGAGGTCCGAGAACGTGAAAAGGTCCAATTGCTTCCCAAGTTTCCGATGGTCGCGTTTTTTCGCCTCTTCAATAAGC
>JBEKSI010000047.1:0-3026 GCA_049997835.1 Minisyncoccia bacterium
AAGAACTAACCCTTGTTTAACGTGAAATTTAACAAAGGGATCTTTTTTTGCTTCGGTCAACAAAGGGATAAAAAAGATGATGTACGCCACAATCGCCATGCCCGTGTTTTTTTCCTTAGGAGACTGATTTATTTCTTCTGCCATGGTTATTTATTTAAATTTTATCGGCCTTTAACGTAATTATAGCAGGTTACATTTTATTTGCTTGTTTCTTTAAATTCAACGGTTGCCTTTCCTGTTTTAAAATCAACCAAGCGCCATTCTATGCCGGGCGTTTCAACGCCGGTACTCTGAAAGTTCTGGGAATTTTGGCCGACAAGCTTACCGATCAAAAAATTCACCAAGAAACTCGGGATTGGGAAAAATCCATAGCGCATCTTTAGTATTTTGGGATAAAGCTTATTGTTCGCCGCATCAATCTGGACCCTGACAAAGAGCGTCATGACAAAAGGTTTTTGCGTAATCGCCGTCACTTCCGCAAAGCCGTCAAAGATTTTTACCGAGGCGCTTTTTATAAACCCTTTCAATTGGCCGTCAATCATTTCTTGGGCAAATTGGTTAAGGTCATTTTCAAATACAACCATTTTGGTGATTCCGTCGGCGCTCACGGTTTCCTGTATCGTCCCCTGCGGTTTTTGAACATTGTTCGCCAACGCCATCGCAAAATTCAATCCTAAAGCGGAGAACATAAAAACAATCACAGCCGTAAAACGAGTGATGCTTTTCATGTTCTAATTTTACACTTTTTATCCTCTAATCGTTAAACTGCAAGTTATAGAGCCGCTTATAGGTCGGACTTTTCTTCAGTAATTCCTTATGTTTACCCGTCGCCTCAATTTTATTGTCCTTGAAAACCACGATAGTATCCGCGTGAAGAATGGTAGAGAGACGATGGGCAATGATAAAAGAGGTGCGGTTCTTGATGAGCGCGTCCGTCGCTTTTGTGATGAGCCGCTCGCTTTCCGTGTCTAAGTGGCTCGTTGCTTCGTCCAGAATAAGAATGCTCGGATCGCGGAGCACCGCCCGGGCGATGCCGACCCGCTGGCGTTCTCCGCCGGAGAGTTTTATCCCCCGCTCACCCACGATTGTCTTATATCCTTTATCCAATTTAAGGATAAAATCATGCGCAAGCGCGGTCTTCGCGGCATTTTCAATCTGCTCTTTTTTTATGTCGGATTTGCCGTAGGAAATATTCTCGGCGATGGTCCGGGAAAACAAATCAACCTCCTGAGGCACGACGGCAATCTGCCGGCGCAAACTTTCCTGCGTCACGTCGCGAATGTCATTCCCGTCTATCAAGATTCTTCCTTTCTGGGGGTCAAACGAGCGCAGAAGCAAGTTGATGAATGTTGTTTTACCGCTCCCCGACCTTCCCACTAACGCAATCGTCTTCCCCGCCGGGATGATAAGGTCAATATCTTTAAGCGCCCATTGTTTGTTGTTATGGTAACCGAATGAAACATTTTTGAATTCAATTTGTTTCTGAAGCGGCGCGAGCTCAATGGCATCGGGCTTATCTTTTATGGCAATGGGCTCGTCTAAAATTGAGAATAAACGTCCGGCCCGGGTGGCTTGACGTCGCAAGCGCGGAAAAATGACGGATAACTGCGAAAGCGGCTGATAGGCCATATTCTGGAGGGTAATGTACAAAACGAATTCTCCGATGGTCGCCGTGCCGTTCAAGACGAACCAAGCGCTTAATAAAAGAACCGCCATTCGGCCTGTTGTTGCAATCACGGTCTGCACGTTTTCTATGACCTCCCATAACCGTTCGGCGCTATACTGGATCTCCCGCGCTTCATGCATTAATATCCTCTCTTTATCCGTTTCCACGATCTCCTGAGAGAACTTTTTTACCGTAAGCACGTTTCCCGCCACGTCATACATTTCTTTTGAAACATTTTCAAAGGCATCGTTCGCCTGCTGTTCAATCTCGTAAATCCGGTTGGACAACTTCCTTGTAACAAGGAGGTAGGCCGGAAACGGAATCAGCACCGCAATCGCGATCCATACATTCACATACAAGAGCGCCGCAAAAGAACCAATAAATATCACGAGGGGCGGCAAGACGTTCTGTCCGATGACGTCGTTCAAAATACCGTAAATGGCGTTTCCGCCACGTTCAATGCGCCCGATGATCTGGCCGCTTGAAGAACCATGATGAAAAAGCGCGTGCAACTGGAGATATTTCTCAAAGGCCGCGTTGCGCGCTCTATCTTCAACATCCGTAACCAGCTTGAAAAGATGATAGTTATAGTTGGATTGAACAACGCTGGTGAGAAGTGTAGCGACCAAAATGCCCAAGGCGGAATAAATAATGGTATTCCACGGTAACGCTCCTCCATTCTTCAGGAAACCCGTCAAAGTATCGATCAAAAACCTGGAAATGAAGGGAACCGATATGTTTGATGCCTGGGAAACAACGACCAATCCGAACAAAAAAACCACCGTTTTCTTACGGTCTTTGACGAGAGCGATAACGCGTTTAACGGCGGAAGGTTTTTTAGCCGACATAATGATTTAATGATATCACCTCTTTACAACGAATTGGGATTATTTTAGTTTCAGAAAAAACTACCTCTCAACAATGAAGATTGACTGTTTTTGCGGAGGGGGAGGGATTTGGCTTCGCCTCTCACTTCGTTCGGGTTAGCCACCGCCTCACGTGCCTTCGGCACATGTTCCGGCGTTCAAATCCTCACGTGACACAATAAATTGTGTCACTCCCCTCCTGCAAAATTAACGCACCGCTTACGCGGTGCTAATTTTGCGGAGGGGGAGGGATTTGAACCCTCGAAGCCTTTTACAGCTTGCCACCTTTCCAAGATGGTGCACTAGACCGCTATGCGACCCCTCCTAACCCTTTTAATTTACATCAGCCCATTGAAAATTTCTACCAACCGCCGGATGCCCCGCCTCCGCCTGACCGGCCGCCGCCGAAGCCGCCGAATCCTCCCCCGCCGAATCCGCCACGACCACTGCCGAAACCTCCCATCCCGCCGATCCACCAGGGCGGCTTGCCGCCG
>JBEKSI010000048.1:0-2832 GCA_049997835.1 Minisyncoccia bacterium
CGCGGATCGAGTTTTTATCTTTAATATTTATTCAAATCGCGGAAGACTTCGCTTGTGAGAAAAGTTATTGGTGGAGCTGGCACTTTTAAGTTTGATCTTGCCTATGCTATTCTGCTTTCAATTCGGTTTTTTCTATCTTTAGAGGGTGAATCCATCCGTGTTATTGATTTATTTTCACTTTTCTATTAGAAAGTTCTTTTTATTGGTTGGATATTGGTTGGAATAATAAACATGATTCTTCCTGGGCAATTGGGGATAATAACCACTTTATTGGATGTTTGTCTGTTTGTTTTGATGGTTCTCGGTATTATGTCCGCGGCCAAAGGCGAAGAAAAGTTATTGCCGGTAATCGGAAAGTTTGGCGAACAGTTTAAGTTTTAATTTAAGGGTCAAAAAATTAATAAGTTCGCGTAAATATTTTATTCATAACGGGTCCCGTTTCCGGCGGGACGCGTTTGTTTTAATGTTTTAATTGGATAACAAGCATAATTTCTGTATATTAAAGAGATGGATTCGGATGAGAAAATAATAGAGGAGTATCTGGACGGACGGCGAGATACGCTGGACGATCTAGTGAGGAAACACACTAATCATATTTATAACTTCATCCGCCAATACGTGAGGGACGAAAAGCGAGCGGAGGATTTGACTCAGGATGTATTTTTGAAGGTCTGGAAGAATCTGGATAAGTTTGACCCGGCAATGAATTTCACTTCGTGGCTTTTCCGGATCGCGAGGAATACCGTGATAGATTTTTTAAGAAAGAAAAAAAGCGTGAATTTTTCGGAACTGAAAAATAATGACGAAGAAGGAGAGATAGAAGTTGATTTTCCCGATAATGAACCACTGCCCGAGGAATTATATGAAGAGAAAGAACTTCAAACGGCAGTCGCGGAAATTCTTTCCGAGTTGCCGGAGAAATATCGCTCCGTTCTTGTTCTTTATCATCAGAACCAGCTGAATTTCCGGGAGATATCCGAGGTGAGCGGGGACTCGGTTAATACCGTGAAAAGTCGCTATCGGCGGGCACTGGACATCGTGAGAAAGAACTTGGCGGATAATAAAAATGCACCTAAAACCAACCTATATGCGTAATAATGAACGTATGAAAGAAGATGCTGGCCGCATCGGCGGGGCGATTTCAAAAATGACTCTTAACCCGCCGAATGAGCTGGTCGGGCGGATTTCTTTTGTTTTAAAAATGGCAGAGAGACGAAAGGTCATAAAAGAAGAAGTTGTTTTTTCTCTGGCTTCATTTTTATCCTTAGTCGTCTTTATTGGAGCCATTCGTTCCGTGACGCAAAGTTTATACACAAGCGGTGCTTCGCAGATTTTTTCGCTTTTGTTCTCGGATTTCCAATCAATGATTTCCAACTGGAGATATTTCACGCTTTCACTCGCGGAATCATTGCCGGCGATGTCTCTCGCGCTTGCGCTCGCAAGCGCTGCGGCGCTTCTTGTGTTTATTTCACTCTCGGCCAGGAATTTTAAAAACATAAGTCGAATTAACGGTTTAAACATCAAACATGCTTAAGAAAGTATTTAATTCAAAGAAAGTGGTTGGAATGCTGATTGTTTTAGTATCAGTGACGATTTTACTTGTAGTTTTTCGCTTTGGAATGGTGGTAGGCGAGAAAAAAGCGGATTTCAGCGGCCGTTGGGGCGAAAATTACGGTCGGTTATTCGGCGAGCCGAGTCCGGGCTTTTTCCCGGCACCCGCGGAATTCAGGGATAATCGTTTAATGAACCCACACGGTAACGCCGGAACGATTCTTAAGATAGACGGAAATATTCTTGTTATAAAAGGAAGCGACAATAACGAAAAAACCGTATTACTATCAACAAGCACCATAATAAACAATAAAAATAAAACCGTCTCCAGCGACAGTTTGAAAATTGGCGATTCGCTCGTGATTATCGGCGAACCAACTAAAGAAGGCCAGATTGAAGCGAAGTTCATAAGAGTATTCAGTAACTCCTCCTCAACGCTATCTTTGCCTCCGCACCAATAAAAAAAATATACATAATTGTTATTAAAATCAAACAATGAAACACCTTTTTTTTGTTCCCATCTCAAAGTATGCGAAAGCGCACAAATTCATAACCTTTTTGATTGCGGCGGCGATTTTAGGCGGTGGATATTACGTTTACGGTAAATTAAACGTCGTGACGACGGAGACAAGATATATTCTCGCATCCGCGAGCCGGGAAACAATTGTTTCTTCCGTGAGCGGCACCGGCCAGGTTTCCGTTTCCAACCAATTTGACATCAAACCGCAGGTTTCGGGGAATATTGTTGCCGTAAAAGTCGGCGAAGGCCAGGCGGTTAAGGCCGGTACCCTGCTTTTCCAAATTGATTCCACGGACGCCGAAAAATCCGTGCGCGACGCCCAAGCAAACCTGGAAAGCGCCCAAATTGCGCTAGACAAACTGGAACAGCCGGCCGACGCCCTTTCTCTGATTCAGGCTGAAAACGCGCTTGCTCAAGCTAAACAATCAAAACAAAGCGCGCAGGACGACCTTATTAAGACCTATGATGATAGTTTTAATTCCATTTCCAACGCTTTTACGGACTTGCCGGGTATCGTGACCGGATTGGAAAATATTTTGTATGGGAACGACCTGAATAAGATTCAAGGAAACGTCTATTCCTATTACAACATGATAAATAACTATAAACCGAACGCCGATCAATTTCGGGACATTGCGATTTCCAGCTATCAGGATGCGCGTACGGTTTATGACCAGAATCTCCAGGATTATAAGAATACCGACAGGATGTCAGACCAGAATACTATCAATAATTTAGTGGCTGAGACTTACCAGACGTCC
>JBEKSI010000049.1:0-2799 GCA_049997835.1 Minisyncoccia bacterium
CTTACAATAACACCATTATTACCGTTACCGACGAAAAAGGCGGGGTCATTACTTGGATGTCCGCCGGTTCGCTCGGTTTTTCTGGTCCGAAAAAAGCGACGCCTTTTGCGGCTTCAAAAGTCGCCGAAGCGATTGCCCAGAAAATAGAAAAAACCGGGCCGAATAACGTTGAGATTTTTGTCCGGGGCGTTGGGAGCGGCCGCGATTCGGCCATCCGTTCGTTTGCCGGCAAAGGATTAAACATTACCGTCATTAGGGATGTCACGCCGATTCCGCACAACGGTCCGAGGCCGGCTAAAACCCGCAGGGTATAAAAACAAAATCAATGAGAAGAATCAAAGAGAAAAAAGAAAGAGCGTTGGGAATGAAACTTTTCCTCAAGGGGGACCGGTGCAATTCGCCCAAATGCGCAATGGTGCGCCATCCTTACCGTCCCGGTCAGCACGGTCAGAGGCGCCACTCTATTTCCGATTTCGGCCGCCAACTCCAAGAAAAACAGAAAATTCAAATTCTTTACGGCTTAAATAACCGCCAGATGGCCTCAATGTTCCGCAATTTTTCAAAAGAAGATATTTTAACGAAGTTGGAAACTCGGCTTGATCATGTTGTGTTTATTTTGGGTTTCGCGAAATCTCCGCGGATAGCCCGACAATTCGTTTCTCACGGTCATATTCACGTGAATGGCCGGAAGGTGACAATTCCTTCTTATTATGTTAAGATTGGCGATATCGTAACAGTGCGGCCCGAATCCCGCCCCTCCAAGATTTTTGAGGAAATTGGGCCCCGTTTAAAACAATACACCCCGCCCGAGTGGCTTAAGCTCAAAGCGGAAGAATTGAAAGGAGAGTGCGTAGCGAAACCCGCTTTAGGCGCTCAGTTGCCTTTTGATATAAATTTAGTCGGCCAATATTATTCAAGATAAAAAAATGAAATACACACATTTAAGTGAAAACGTCGCAATTAAGAAAATTTCCGAGAAAGATAACATCGGGATCTTTCATATTGAAGGCCTTTATACCGGTTATGGCGCCACCATAGGAAATGCCTTCCGGCGCGTTTTGCTTTCGTCTTTGCCGGGTGCGGCCATTACGCAGATTAAGGTAAAAAACGTGGAACACGAATTTTCCACTTTGCCGGGGATGATGGAAGATATCGTGGAATTCACGCTTAATTTGAAAAAAGTCCGTTTCCATTTTGACGCCGACGAGCCCCAGATATTGAAGCTTCACGTGAAAGGGGAGCATGAAGTGAAAGCGGAAGACATTGAATCCACCACGTTCGTGCAGGTTATCAATACGGATCTGCATCTCGCGACTCTCACGAAAAAGGCCGCCGACTTGGACATGGAAATTACCGTTGAGAAAGGCCTGGGTTACGTGATGTCCGAGGCGCGCCGGATGGAACGGCTTTCGGTCGGCACGATTGTTTTGGACGCGATTTTTTCTCCCGTTATGCGCGTGGCTTTTCATTCCGAAGATATGCGCGTGGGAGACCGCACGGACTATAACCGCCTAAAACTAGAAATTGAGACCGACGGTTCCATTAGTCCCTCTGAAGCGCTTCACAAGGCGAGCAACATATTGAAAGACCATTTTGAAAAAGTGGCGGCGATAGAAGTCGCGCCCGTGGAAAAGGGAAAGAAGGCCGAAAAGAAGAAAAAATAAATGAAGCACGCGCATAAAGGAAGAAAATTCGGGCTGAAGACCGGCCAACGCCGGTCATTTTTAAGGATCTTATCCAATAATCTCATAAGCCACGGGCGGATTAAGACGACCGAAGCGCGCGCGAAGGAACTGAAGACCATCGTGGAGCGCTACGTCACTTACGGCAAGAAACAGAATTTGTCCGGCCTTAAATTATTGCTCCAGAAGCTTCCGAAGGCGGCGGCTTTCAAGGTTTATCATGAAATCGCCCCGCGTTATAAAGACCGAAAAGGCGGATACACGCGCGTAATAAAACAGGCGGTTCCGAGAAAGCACGACGGTTCCAAAATGGCGACAATAGAATTTGTTTAACATGGTTTACGAAATTGACGCAAAAAATAAAAAATTAGGACGGCTTTCTTCGGAAATCGCGTTCATCCTGCAGGGGAAGAAGAGTCCCAAGTACAACCCCCGGCTTTTAGGCGACGACAAGGTTGTCGTCAAGAACGTTTCAGGGTTGGTTGTAACGGGCGCGAAGACGGACAAAAAGATTTATTACAAACACACTGGCCCGTTAGGGCACTTGAAGGAGAGGAAATTCGCCGACGTTTTCAAAAAGAATCCTGGTTGGATTTTGCGCCACGCAGTGCGTCTAATGCTTCCCAAGAATCGGTTGAACGCGAAAAGGTTGAAAAATTTGACCATTGAAAATTAAAATGCCCCCCAAAACCATTCATCCCAAAAAGAAGCCGGTGAAACCGAAAACGGAAGCGGTATCCAAGGAAAAATACATTGAAGCGATTGGCCGCCGGAAGACCGCGGTCGCGAGAGTGCGTCTTTTTTCCGGCCGTAAGGCGGGGAGTAAGGAGCCGGAACTCGTAATCAATAAAAAACCGTTTTCAGAATATTTCCCGCTCGCCAAACTCCAAAAGACCGTGCTCGCTCCTTTTGAAGAATTGTCCTTGAAAGAATACAGCGCGACGGCGCTTGTGTCCGGAAGCGGCCCCTCCGCCCAATCGGAAGCCGTCCGGCTCGGGCTTTCTCGGGCGCTTGTGGCTTTAAACCCGCTCTGGCGTTCCCGACTCAAGTCCCTTGGTTTCCTGAAACGCGACCCAAGAAAAGTGGAAAGAAAGAAATACGGTTTCAGAAAAGCCAG
>JBEKSI010000050.1:0-2684 GCA_049997835.1 Minisyncoccia bacterium
CAAGATCGGTCCGCACGGCGGGGGATTAATAATGAGATACAAAATTCTTCTTTACGCGGCGGTGGCCGCTTTGGGCGCCTGGTGGTTTTACTTCCGGCTGGATTGGCACACTCTTTTCGTGCCCTTCATCGGCACGGTTGATCTGGGATGGTGGTACATTCCCTTCTATATTTTCGTGATAGTGGCGACGGCTTTTTCGGCGAACGAGGCCGACGGCTTGGATGGTCTTCTGGGCGGCGTGATGTTTTTTGCCTTTACCGCCATTGCGGTTATCGCGTTCATTCTTCATCGGTTTGACCTTGCGGTGATGTCCGGCTCAATTTTGGGAGCGCTCTTGGCTTTTCTCTGGTTCAACATCTATCCCGCGAAGTTTTTTATGGGGGATACCGGTTCAATGTCTTTGGGAATAACTTTGGGAGTAACGGCAATGCTCGCGAACGTTCCGCTGCTTCTGCCGTTCTTCGGCTTCATTCTCGTTTTGGAATCCGCCTCGGTGATCATCCAGATGTTCAGTAAAAAAATCTGGAAGAAAAAAATATTCCTTTCCACGCCCATTCACCATCATTTTGAAGCGCTGGGCTGGCCCGAGAGCCAGGTGACGATGCGTTTCTGGATCGTGAGCGCGATGTTCACGATATTCGGGCTGGTAATCTTTTTTCTAGCGCGATTTGTGTAAAAGCGATGGCAAAGATTCTAATTAAAAACGGTTTAATCTATGACGGTTCCGGCGGCGCGCCGGTCAAAAAAGATATTGTAATTCAAAATAAAAAAATCGCCCGATTGGGCAGTTTTCCGAAAAAAGACGCGGATTTGACGATTAACGCCACCGGAATGGCGATTACGCCCGGTTTGATTGACGTGAGTTTCAAAGCCGGTAATTTTGAGAAACTGATTCGCGTCGGCGTGACTACGGCAATCGGAAACAGCGAGAGTGTCCCTCAAAGTCATTTGCATCCGCATCCAGTCAAAGAATTTTTCAAGATCCTGCAAAAAACTCGTCTGGCGGTGAATTTCGGAACGCTGGTTTCATATTCATCTATCCGCCGCCTATTTACCGGCGATATTGGAAGGGATTTGACGGTTCGCGAAACAGAGAGCGTCAAAAACACGATTACCCAGTCGCTGAAGGAGGGGGCTTTCGGTTTTTCAGCCGCTCTCAATTCGCCCTACGCGAACCGCATTCCGACGCGGGAAATTCTGGAAGCGGCGAGGATAGCGGCAAAATTCCGGCGCGTTTGCGCCATAGAGCCGCGCTATACGGACGAAAGATTAATGACGGGGCTTGAAGAGATTCTGGAGATCGGGAGAGATTCCGGCGCGAGCATGGAGATAAATCATTTTCAGCCGCTTTCGGAGTTCTCGACGTTTTATGAAGAAGCGCTCACGGTAGTTGAAAAAAAGCGGGCGCAAAGCCACGTGGATTTTGACATTTACCCCGAAGACGCCGCTTTCGCGCCGATATATTCTTTTTTGCCGGATTGGCTTTTCGCCGAAAGCATGGAAGAAACATTGAAAGTTTTTAAGGAAAAAACGGTAAGAGAGAGGATTTTGAATCATCTTCAGAAAACGAAGCTTGATGGCGTTATGCTTGCCGAAGCGCCGGCGCACCTTAAATTCCTGGAAGGCAAATCATTGGATGATTTCGCGAAGAATCACGGCCTTTCGAAGGCGCGGGCTCTTTTCAGATTGATGGTTTTGACCGGGCTTAAGGCGAACATATTCCGTCGCTCGGTGGATAAAAAAATTCTGGAAAAATATCTGGAAAATCAACGGACAATAATTTCTCCCGGTCTGGAAAGTTTGTTCGCGAACGGGGAGAAGGAAAATTTCCTGGCTCGAGCCAAACAGAACGGGAAGGTGCCGCTTGAAAAAATCGTGGCCAGAACAACCGGCCTTCCGGCCGCCAAATACAAAATTGAGAAACGCGGCCTGATAAAAGAAAATTATTGGGCGGATCTGGTTTTGTGGGAAAACTGGAAGCCCCGGACGGTTTTTATAAACGGTCTTATGGCGATGCGGGACGGGGAAGTCATCAATAAGAAATCTGGCCTGGTCTTAAGAGCCAACTGAAATGTTCTCTTTTTGGAAATTTTCAAGAAGTTCGGCGCCCGATTACGTATTCATCGCTTTTCTCGTTATACTCGTGGTTTTCGGCCTCGTGATGCTTACGAGCGCTTCGTCGGACATTTCCCAGAAAACTTTCGGCGACAGCTTTTATTATTTGAAGCATCAGATTATTTACGGCCTCCTGCCGGGCCTCATTGGATTTTTTATAGCTTTCTTTTTCAATTATCAGAACTGGCGCAAGTGGGGATTGCCGCTTTTATTGGCAAGCATCGCCTGTCTGCTCCTTGTTTTTACCCCGCTGGGTTTCAAGGCCTTCGGTTCGGAGCGGTGGCTCAATATCGGCGGTTTCGGCTTTCAGCCCGGCGAACTGGCAAAGGCGGCCTTTCTCATCTATATGGCGGCCTGGATGGGAAAAAGCCAAAGCCGCGGAAAAAGTTTCTTAGGGGGATTGGTTCCGTTCCTTATTCTTTTGGGGAGCGTGCTTGTGCCACTCGTGCTTCAGCCGGCAACGACCACCGCCGTTTTGATTTTATGTGCCGCGCTCGCGATGTATTTTACGGCCGGAGCAAAAATCCGTTTTATCATCGCGGTTGTTCTTCTGGGGGCTCTCTCGGTGG
>JBEKSI010000051.1:0-2673 GCA_049997835.1 Minisyncoccia bacterium
TACGGCGACTAATGGAACGGCTTTTGCCGCTTATTCCGTTTTAGCTTCCGACGCGACGAAATATTATTGCGTTGACTCCACCGGTGCCAATCATACCGGAGCCAGCCCCACTACCGGAACGGCTTGTCCGAGCAATTAATAATTTATAAGTTCCTGGAATTTTATGCGCGGATTATTCAAAAATAACACTGGTTTCACGCTAATTGAAATGCTCGTCGTCGTGGCGATTATTGGTCTTTTATCGTCCGTTATTTTGACGGCCTTGGGTCCCGCGAAAGATAAGGCGAAAGATACGAGAATAATTTCCGACGTAAATCAAGTGCGTTCAATCGCCGAGACGCTTTATGCCAATAGCAACTACGACGCCTTGGAATTGTTACCGTCCAATAATATCCAGAATCAAAATTTAAAGGGACTTTCGGATGACGTGGCCGCCCAGGGTGGGGTGCTCACTACAATCAAGTCCCAGCCGGCGCCCGCCAAGAACTATTTGGTCTACTCCAGTTTGAACGTGAAAACGGGGGATTCCAATAATCCAATCACGCAATATTATTGCGTGGATAGCGCCGGCCATTCCGTTACGACTGAAAACGAACCGTCTGGTTCGGTTTGCCCGGCAAATTGATTTAATGACCGCGTTTTTTTTTGGCTTACTTTTTGTTTTCGGCCTGATTATCGGCAGTTTTTTGAACGTTCTGGTTTTTCGGTATAATCCGGCGGGGAAACTTTTTGACGCGGATAGATTAAGCGGCCGATCGCGTTGTCCGTATTGTAATCGCGAATTAAACGCTTCGGAGCTTGTGCCGCTCTGGAGCTTTTTTATTCAGAAAGGAAGGTGCCGGGAGTGCAAGCATAAACTTTCATTCCAATATCCCATCCTGGAGTTTTTGAGCGGCGCGATTTTTGCCGGCGTGCCATTTTTTATCGCAAAATTTTACGGCTTGGGAATTTCCTATTTCGCGAATTTCCGGTTGGATTTTTTTTATTATGCTTTGGCTTTTCTGTGGACTCTCTCTTTTTTAACGTGGCTCGTCATAGCAATTATTGACTTAAGGGAATATGTCGTGCCGAACGAATTGAATGTCCTTTTGGCGGTTTTGGGGATTATGATCGGCGCGATCCTTGTTATTTATGCCGGCAAGTTTTCTCCGTTCCGGGAATCTTTCTTGGGACAATATCGGCTTATTTTTTCCCCCTTCGGCAATTTGATTTTAAACCGGCTTCTGGGGATGTTCGCGGGCGGGGCGTTCTTTGGGTTGTTGATTTTTTTGAGTCGCGGGCGCGGGATGGGGATGGGAGACGTAAAACTTGCGGCGGCCTCCGGATTGCTTTTGGGCTGGCCCGACATTGCCCTCGCGGCCATTATCGCCTTTATTCTTGGCGGGTTCATTGGCGGGATTTTCCTCGTTTTGGACAAAAAGACGATGAAAGACCGGTTGCCCTTCGCACCTTTTTTTGTGGCCGGAATTTTTATCATGATTTTATTTGGGCACGCTCTTATTGGCGGATATTTCTCGCTTTTCAACATATAAAGAGCGGAAAACTTGTTGTATAATTGAAGAGTGAATAATAACGAAGGATTTACTCTTGCTGAAACGATGATCGTAATGGCGATTATGGCGATTCTTTCCGTCACTCTTCTGGCCGGAACCCGCTCGGCTAACGATCAGGTGGCGCTTTCCACGAGCCAAGCAACCGTTGCGGGGATTTTAAACCGAGCCAAATCGCTGGCGCTGACGAAATGGAACAGCGGGCAAAGTTCAAACTGCGGTTTCGGCGTCAGTTTTGATTTGGCCGGCAACACCGCGATTTTATTCCAGGATTTGCCGCCCTCGGGCGTTTCCTGCGGAAGCTCTGACCATCTTTATGTTACCGGCGCGGGAGAAGAAGTCCAAACTCTGAAGATAGACAGCAGGTTGGAATTATTAAGCGGAGATACGACAAACGTGGTCTTCCTCGCCCCTTATTTGAAAACAATCGGAGCCGGAACGATCACCTTAAGAATCAAAGGCACGACGGATAAAACCGCGGCGGTTCAAGTGACGGAAGGTGGGAGCGTCACCACATTGTAAATTTATGGGAAAAACTTTTTTAAACAATAAAGGAAGCGTGCTTATAGAAGCCATCGTCGGGATAAGCTTGGTGATGGTCGGGATTTTGGGGATAGTTTCTTTGCTCGTGAAATCATCAAGTTTTTACGGCAGCGCTTCCAATCAACTCAAAGCGACTTATCTCGCGGCCGAGAGCATAGAAACGGTGAAAAATGTTCTGGATGCCGGATTTCTGGAGTATTTGTCGGGGGCGCCAAATAAAGATTGGGGATGGTTGAAAGATGGCTGGTATTACGTTGACTCGGAAAGCGCCGGAGATTCCCTCTCATTCCTTCCGGCGGATTTTGCCGGTCCGGAATCGGCTGATTTTCTAAATCTTATTTTAAACGATCCCAACAATCCGGCAGCGGGAGGCATTTACGTTGGCAGTAGCTCGGGTGGCGACCCGACTATTTTCAGAAGGGTTGTTAATGTAACCAATGGGAGTGACTCCGTGACTGGTACCGCTTACACCGATGTTCTTTCTTACGTCAGTTGGGATGAAAAAGGCGACAGCCGTCAGGTTTCATTGCAAGACAGGTTTTATAACCGGCACTAACTAATAAAATGAGAAGATTTTTCA
>JBEKSI010000052.1:0-2568 GCA_049997835.1 Minisyncoccia bacterium
GTGGCGATCCTGGTGGTGATGATCCTCTCCTTCAGCACGGTGCTCTCTCAAGCCCAGAAGGTCGTCTCCAACGCCCAGAAGGTCATGCAGATGAACTCCGCGGGAGGCGCCATCGGCCAGACCATCCGAATCAATAAAGTTGATTTCAAAGTAGCGGGTATAACCAAAGCGAAAGGCGGCAGCGGCTTCGGCAGCCAAGATGACATGATTTTCGTGCCGATATCCACGGCTCAAAGATTTCTAGCGGGCGACACTTACGTGACCACTATCAGTATCCAGGCCGCGGACCAGAATTCAATGTCCCAAATACAGCAGGATGTTACCAACCTGCTTCTGGATCGGCATCATATTTCCAACGCGCAGTTGGCGGATTTCAGCGTTTTGAACCAGTCGGATATCGTCGCGACGGCCTCTTCAATCACCGGCACCTTCACAATGCTCTTGGGCGCGATTGCCGGGATATCTCTCGTCGTGGGCGGCATCGGCATCATGAATATGATGCTTACCATCGTAACCGAAAGAACGCGGGAAATCGGATTAAGAAAAGCTATCGGGGCGAAGAAGAAAAATATTACTACCCAATTTTTAACCGAGTCCGTTATGCTGACTTTTTCGGGCGGGGTAATCGGCGTGATTTTTGGTTGGCTCTTGGCGCTTCTCGTCACTCAATTCACCGGAATTACTACGAGCGTTTCCCTATCTTCTATTTTGCTGGCTTTCGGAGTTTCGGCTGCCATCGGAATAATTTTCGGTTATTATCCGGCTCGGCGCGCGGCATCGTTGAATCCGATAGAAGCATTAAGATATGAATAAAAAATCGTTAGTCGGCGATTTTCAGCAAAAATAAAAATAAATGAAAAAAGTTATACCAATATTAATAGCCGTAATTATTGCCGGAGGCGCCGGTTTTTATCTGGGTAAGATTTCAGCGGGAAGCCCAACTCAAAATATAGCCGCCGGATACGGCCAGAATGGCGGTCAATTCCGAAATAGTGGAAATGGGCAAAGAAATGGGATGAACGGCGGCTTGGCGAATGGCGATGTTATCAATAAAGACGACAAAAGCATTACGGTTCAGATGCGGGATGGCAGCTCCAAAATCGTTTTCTTTTCCAGCTCTACTCAGGTTATGAAATCGGCGGGCGGCTCGTTAGGCGACGTGATTACGGGAGAACAAGTAACGGTAATTGGAACGTCAAACAGCGATGGCAGCATAACGGCGCAGACGATTCAAATCAGGCCAGCGTTGGGCAATAGCAGCAGCACGCGCCAATAAACGGTTTATTATCCCTTTATTTTATTCAGGATATTTTTTACTTTTTCCAGTGAATCCCAGTCGTAGACGGAAATCGGAAGGACTTTGAGGCGCGCTTTCTTAAGCGCGCCGATCTTTTTCTTCAATTCTTCTTTATTCACGGTATCGCTCTTGGAAATGAAGATATATTCCGGTTTTTTCGCGAGCAGGGGATTGTATTTTTTCAACTCTTTTAGAATGATTCGGTAATCACTTACGGGTTTCGTGGATTCGGCGGAAATTAAATGAAAAAGTATTTTTGTGCGTTCAATGTGACGCAGGAATTTGATTCCCAGTCCTTTACCCGAAGAAGCGCCTTCAATGAGACCGGGGATGTCGGCTAATATGAGTTCGTAATAAACACCGAGATTTGGTTCTAAAGTCGTGAAGGGATAATTTGCCACTTTGCTTTTCGCCTTCGTAAGCTCGTTCAATAAACTGGACTTGCCGGCGTTGGGGAGTCCGATAAGTCCTATGTCCGCTATGAGTTTCAGTTCCAACCGAAGAGTAAAAACCTCGCCTTTCGTGCCCTCCCCAAATTGCGTGGGGCTCGTGTTTATGGCCGAGCGAAAGTGGAAATTTCCTTTGCCGCCGTATCCGCCTTTTGCGGCCAGAACTCTCTCGCCAATCTTCACGATCTCCATTTCGGCGCCGTTCGTTAAGTTATGGATTACCGTGCCTACCGGCACTTTCAGAATTAAATCGCTGCCGGTTCGGCCGTCATTGTTTTGTCCTTTGCCGTTCTCGCCATTTTCCGCGAAGAATTCTTTTTTGTAGCGAAACTGGTTCAAGGTGCTCAAATCCGATGTTCCTTCAAAATAGACGCTTCCGCCGTTCCCGCCGTGCGCGCCCGTAGGCCCAAGAGATTTCATGTTCTTATTGAAAGCCACTGCGCCCGGGCCGCCGTTCCCGCCGGATATTTTTATCGTAACGTCGTCAATAAGCATTTGTTATATTCTAGATTTAAAATCGGCTTATGGGAAATTTATTGATTTTTATTCGTTCGGGGATACACTATAAGTGAATATGGCCAAGGAGGTTGATTTAATCAAAGAAAAACTGGACCTTTCCGATTTTCTCCGGTCTTACATAACGCTCCTGCCGGCCGGACGAAATTTAAAGGCGCTCTGTCCGTTCCATCAGGAAAAAACCCCGTCTTTCATGGTTTCGCCGGAACGGAAAATGTGGCATTGCTTCGGCTGCGGATTGGGCGGCGATATCATAAAATTCGCGATGCTCTACGAGCATCTGGAATTTCCGGAAGCGCTGCGGTT